>NZ_WQQE01000002.1:0-817 GCF_018785655.1 Blautia sp. MCC269
GATTCCTTAGTTTCGGTGGCGCGTTTCAGCCCCGGACATTTTCGGCGCAGGACCTCTCGACCAGTGAGCTATTACGCACTCTTTGAATGTATGGCTGCTTCTGAGCCAACATCCTGGTTGTCTTCGAAATCCCACATCCTTTTCCACTTAACGCGCACTTTGGGACCTTAACTGTAGGTCTGGGCTCTTTCCCTTTTGACCGCCCAACTTATCTCGTGCAGTCTGACTCCCGGTGATATCTACACGGCATTCGGAGTTTGATATTCTTCGGTAGGCTTTGACGCCCCCTAGGAAATTCAGTGCTCTACCTCCGCAAGACTCACACCGAGGCTAGCCCTAAAGCTATTTCGAGGAGAACCAGCTATCTCCGGGTTCGATTGGAATTTCTCCCCTATCCACACCTCATCCCCACCCTTTTCAACGGATGTGGGTTCGGTCCTCCACTACCTCTTACGGCAGCTTCAACCTGGACATGGATAGATCACCCGGTTTCGGGTCTACTCCTACTGACTCTGGCCCTGTTAAGACTTGGTTTCCCTTCGGCTCCATCCCTTGAGGACTTAACCTTGCCAGTAAGCGTAACTCGCCGGACCGTTCTACAAAAAGTACGCGGTTGTGCATATAAAGCACTTCCACAGCTTGTAGACACAGGGTTTCAGGTTCTCTTTCACTCCCCTCCCGGGGTCCTTTTCACCTTTCCTTCACAGTACTATGCGCTATCGGTCACTAAGTAGTATTTAGCCTTAGGGGGTGGTCCCCCTTACTTCCCACAAGGTTCCTCGTGTCTCGTGGTACTCCGGATCCTGCTCAGTCAGCT
>NZ_WQQE01000026.1:0-59394 GCF_018785655.1 Blautia sp. MCC269
AGCTATACACTTCCCACTATCTGGGCATGTTCGGGACTTACACCCGTTAGAGCGCGCCCATGGCGCGCAAACTCAAAAAATGCAGGTTCCAGAAAGAACCTGCATTTTTATTACCCTTACTACTCTAACAGACCACTGTATATATATCCGGTCTGTCCATCATAATCAACCTGTATCCAGTCGCCTTCCTGCCCCTTCTTCTCAACTTCCGTTCCTGCAGAAAGTCCACCGATAACCTCACCCTCTGAATCTGCTGAAGCACGAACATTACAGTCCTCTGTAACTGTAAGTACTGTTCCCACATCTGCGGAAGCACTTGCATCATCACCAAGTCCCTGAAGAAATTCTGCCAAGGCCGAATCACTCGCCTGCGCTGCTTCATAATCCGCTTTTACTTTTGTGATGAGATCCTGCACATCTTTTCCAGATTCCAGTTTTTTTACATAGGCACTGATATCTGCATCTTCATCAGCACCACCTTTGATCTTCAGGCTGCCGTCACTGTCCGTTTCTACATAAAACTGACTCAGCGCCGGAACCGGAGTCTCAATACCTGTACAGATATAATTAAAGACCACATAAACGACATACGAATCGTCCGTTAATCCTTTTTTCGCATAAACATCCTGTACTTCATACCCATCAATATAATCCCTTGAATTAATCTGTGACTCATCGGCCGGTGTAAATCCGTCCTCAATCGTCTTAAGTGTTGCAATGTCTTTTTCCCCAAAAGCTTTATAATAGCTTTGAATCAGCTCGGTTACTTCCGTGCTGGCTTTTTCCATGGTTGTCTCCGCATTCGTATCTGTCGCGGGACTGGCGTCTTTCTTCTCGTCTGTCTCCCCATCATTTGCCGGAGAAGAAGGATCATTTTCCTGGTTACTTTGGGCTGTTTTCTGATCTTCATTGGAATTCCCCTTCTTACCTCCAACACAGGCGCGGACGCCAAAGATCAGAACAAGCACGATCACCAGAATTGCTCCGCCTAGCATAAAATAGCGAAGGTTATCTGATAACCATTCTCTGAAATCATCCAAGTTCTTGTCCTCCTTATCATAACAACACGCCGGAACAATTCCCACTGTCCCGGGTAACACACCTGAAGGGAATCGAACCCCCGCACATGGTACCGGAAACCACTGCTCTATCCACTGAGCTACAGGTGCATAATGAAAAACATAACTTCTAAATCAGGTATGAAATTATCAAAGTAGGTTTACACTGTCTTTGATTTTAGCACAAAAGCCTGAAATTGTAAAGATTTTTTTGAACAGTGTACATTCATTATACATTTTGTGTTATTTCAGGCGCAGATTGCAATGATATCCACGCCTGAAATCCTTTATCTGTACTGCTCACATACAAAAATATAATACAGATCCACCGTATCCAGAATACGGTACCCTCCATTCTCCATATCCTGAAGAAATTTTTCATTCGGAGGTACCATAACTACATAGGTACATTCTGCAGTATTCGCCAGATCGGATACTGTTTTTCCATCCGGAATCTCGGAAGTAATCTGTTTATACAGATTTTTTATAGTTTTATCCGCAGCCCCATATCCTCTTCGTCCATATACCATTTTCAGTGACGGATCATAAACCCGGATATAAGATGCCGCATATTCATCTGCTGCAATTCTTACTTCCCTTTTGTTTCTGTCAGCATTGATTTTGTTGCAAATCATTGCAATTTCATCCGGAACCTGCCGATGGTTATAAACTCTTTCAAAATTCCCAGCTTTTATCATGCCTGTTCCGGAAATAACGACTGCCCCCACAAGAACCGCCGTCAGAACTGCCTGCAAAATTCCATTTTTCGACCTGCTCACAACTTCTGTAAAACCGCCTGCAATTACAGGTACTGTAGGCAAAAGCCAGAGAACTCTCCAGTATACGCTCTCTCCTATACAACGCATAATCACGCGTCCGGATACAGGACAGAAAAACAACCCCAGCAGAAGAACCGTATAAAAAAACAGTCTGAGTGCGATCCCTTTCTTTCTTCCCAGAATCAGTATACCAATTCCACTAAGCGCCAGCAGATATTGTACCCATCCATTGCCCCAGTACATATCCCATATGGTAACAGCCCATGTAACGATTTCTTTCATTCTCTTCTCCTATCGGATCACAATATATATTGCTCCCAGAATCAGGGATGGCAGACAGCACAGTGCCGTACATGCAGCTTTTTCAAGGCTTCGAAACCGCACCAGTCCCATCACCATAAGAACCACCAGCATGATACATGCCAGAATAATCCCCATGGAAGAAAGCAGACAACAGGAAATATCTGCCATCAGAAGCAAAAGCCACGTATATTCCCTTTGCTTCTCCAGAATAATGCAGCAACCCAGATACAGAAGCAATGGAAGAAAAACAGAAGCCAGGCAGGCTTTTCCCTGCCAGATACGAATCATCTGAAAGTTTTCTGAATTATAAATGGAATATCCCGAAAACCAGATCAATACTGCACAGAATATCATAAAAATTCCCCTGGCGTTCTTTTGTTCAGGGAACCATTTTTTTGCATACTGATATAAGACCACATAAGCCATAAAAATAAATACTGCCGGAAATATCATATGTGCCACAATCGCCGGATGAAATCCGCAGAGAGAACTCACCACTGCAAGAAACACCGGAAACGGCGACAGAACGTATCTGCTTGGCAGATGTGCATATGCATAACCGGTATATGGATTTATGGAAAAAATCGTATCTGTATGTACAGACGTTGTGGCAGTTGCCACATAAAAAGCATCGTCGGCATCCATATGTGCCAGAAATGATGCAACCGCCAGCTGAAAAATGATCAGCACTGCCGCAATCCAGAAATATACCGATGTTTCCATGTGTTTTTTTTCACCGTTTCCGGACATACGTTTTTCTCTGCACATAAAAATAAATCCTGCCACAGCTGCCACAGCCATAACTCCCGCAAAACTGTATTCCAGAATATGCAGCGAAAGTTTTGCCCACATCATCGGAAGTATCATCAGTTCCGCAACGGAAAACATCAGAAGATACCCGGCAAGAAGATACATGCCCATGGATTTCTTTTTACTTTTGTAAAAGACTGTCCCTCCGGCTGCCCACGGAACTGCCAGCAGCCACAAAGCTGCCAGCAGACATTTGATCACCATATTCATTTCTTCTCTCCGGCTTCCTGCTCAAGAATTCCCATCGCAACTTTTTCCGGAGTGATCGGGAGCTCTCTGACACGTACACCTGTTGCATTATAAACCGCATTGGCAATGGCCGGACAAGGTGTATCGATCACAAGCTCACCAATGGATTTTGCACCGAAAGGACCTGTCTTCTCGTAGCTGCTTTCAAACTCGATCCGTACCTTCGGAATATCCATACGGTTGGGGATCTTATACTGCATAAAGGAATTGTTACGGATCTTTCCCTTATCTGTATACTGGATATCCTCATACAGAACCATTCCGATACCCTGACCGATACCGCCTTCTGCCTGCACTCTGGCAAGATTTGGATTGATCGGGGTTCCACAGTCGATCACGCCCACATAATCAACGACATCGATCTGTCCGGTTTCCTTATCGATCTCCACTTCAGCTGCACCTACCATAAACGGTGGCGGAGAGATCGGAGAAGAATATTCTTTTACAACCTGAAGCTCACTGCAGACTCCACAGGTTGCTTTTCCTGCGATCTGCTGCAGCGTTACCTCTTTTCCGTCTTCTGTGCGGACTTTTTCTCCGTCAAAATCAGAATCCTCTGCAGATACCCCAAGCATCTGTGCGCCAAAAGCGTGGATTCTCTTTCTGAGTTCTCCGCATGCCTGGATCACGGCATTTCCGGTAGCGTAGGTTGTAGAAGATGCATAAGAACCGGAATCATAAGGAGAAATATCTGTATCCACACTGAATACCACGATATTTTTCATATCTGTATCCAGACAGTCTGCTGCCATCTGGGCAAGAATGGTATCACAGCCGGTTCCCATATCAGAACAGCCAAGTGCCAGGGTATAGGAACCATCCTCATTTAATTTAATGTCTGCTCCGCCGACATCGATCCCTGCAATAGATGAGCCCTGCATGGCCATGGCGATGCCGACACCCCGTACTTTGCCGTTACCCATATCACGGAACGGATATTTCTCATCCCATCCGATCATTTCCTTTGCACGGGCAAGACATTTATCCATGGTACAGCTGCCGTTGATCGGTACATCCGGATATCCCGGAAGTGCCTCTCCCTCCATTGGCATGTTCAGCTCACGGAATTTTACCGGATCCATACCCATCTTATGAGCCAGCTCATCTGCTGCGGACTCCACAGCAAAAATACCCTGTGTGGCACCATAGCCACGATATGCGCCAGCTGCCTGCATATTGGTGTAAACAACGTCATAGGCAAAACGGTAGGCTTCCGTATGACGATACAGCGCAATGGATTTATGGCCGGAAAGTCCTACGGTTGTAGGCCCATGCTCTCCATAGGCACCGGTGTTGGAAAGAGTATAAAGATCGATCGCCTTTACAATGCCGTTTTCGTCTGCACCCATACGGATATGGACTTCCATCTCATGACGCGGAGAAGACGCGATCATGGATTCCTTTCTGGAAAAAACGATCTTGGACGGACGCCCGGTAACCCATGTTACCAGTGCCGGGAAAACCTCACTGACAGAAGACTGTTTTGCACCAAAGCCGCCTCCGATACGAGGCTTGATCACACGAACTTTAGAAGACGGAATGTTCAGCGCATTTCCTACGATCCTTCGGATATGAAACGGGATCTGAGTGGAAGAAACCACCGTCAGTCTCTGAAAATGGTCCATATAACAGTAGGTACGGAAGGTCTCCATCATGGTCTGCTGATTTGCCTTTGTGTGGTAAACCTGGTCTACTGTATACGCACATTTTTCCAGCATGGCATCCACATCACCCACTTCTTCTACATTGGAGGAACAGAGATTACGCTTATTATCTCCACCGGCCGGGATCGGCATATACCAGTCATCCTCCGGGTGCACCAGAATGGGATTATCCTTGGCTGTGTGGATATCCAGAACTGCTTCCTCCACACGATATTTTACCTTAATGCGTTTCAGGGCTTTATCTACTGCCTCTTCTGTCTCACCGGCTACGATGGCAACCGGATCCCCTACAAAACGCACATGCTTATCTATGATATAACGATCCCATGGACTGATCTCAGGCGCTGTCTGCCCGGCCAGAGTAAATCTTTTGTGGGAAACATCCTCATAGGTCAGAACACAGGCAATCCCCTCGATCTTCTTTGCAGCATCTGTCTTGATCTCTTCCACCCAAGCATTGGCATGAGGACTTCTTAAGATCTTGACGATCAGGCAGTCAGAAGGTGCAAGATCATCGGTATAGACCGGTTTTCCGGTTACCAGCGACATTGCATCTGTTTTTGGCACCGGCTTGTTTACGTATTTCATTTTCCTTCCTCCTGTCCTTTTTTATAGTCGAGAAATTTCAGGATACTTCTGGTCTGTCCCACAAATCCCGAGCAACGGCACAGATTTCCGGAAAGATACTCCAGGATATCCTCTTCTGTGGGATCTTCCAGTTCCTTTAACATGGCAAATACATTCATGATAAATCCCGGATTGCAGAAGCCGCACTGCTCTGCTCCTTCATTTGCCATAAAAGCGCCGAATTCCTTTGCTTCCTCCTGCATTCCCTCCAGAGTCACGATCCGTTTCCCGTCTGCGCGGACAGCTAGCATGGAGCAGGACAGTACCGGACGTTCATCCATCAGCACAGTACAGAGACCACAGTTTGCAGTCTCACAGCCACGTTTTACGCTGTAACAGCTGTTTTTCCGCAGGAAATCCAGAAGCAGTTCATCCGGACGTACCTCTGCCTGCCGTTTTACACCATTCAGCCAGAAAGTGATATTCATTCTGCTCTCCCTCCGATCTCTTCCCAGGCTCTTCTTGTAAGGACTTTCACAAGAAGACTTCTGTATTCTTTTGAAGCACGCATGTTCTTGTCTGTAGAAACATGTTCCGCCGCATATGCGGCAAAAGATGCTGCTGCATCCTTTTTCTGCTGTGCATTCATCTGTACAAAATCTTTTAAGATTTCCTCTTCATCTTCCACGATCATTGCTTTTCCGGGTCTGGCCCCAATGACAGTTCTTGCTTTTCCGCCAATAAGAGCGGCCGCACAGGTGAGCACAGGAAAATCTGTGGAATTGTTCCGCTGACTTAAGTACACACTGTTCAGCGGCTGTTTTTTTACAATGATATTTACCAGGATATCGTTATCCTTTTCTATGGATGCAAACTGTGCCAGCGGAATGGTTCCGCCATTGTACAGCTCCACCCAGGTATCCAGCGCCAGAAACATGGTCAGTACATCGGAAAATCCGAATCTTCCGAAAATACTTCCGCCCACTGTGGCACAGTTTCGAAACTGCACACCCACAATGTGCCGTACACTTTCCCGGATAGCACCGTTTGTATAGGCATTCAGCTTTTTATGGGTTTCCAGCGCATGAAGTGGTGTCATGCAGCCGATCACAAATGCGTCTTCCGTTTCTGTAATAGTATCCAGCCCAAGACCTGACAGGTCAATGGCTGTCATGATGTTCCGGTTTCCCATTTTCAGCCAGACCATACCGCCCAGCACACAGGCTGTTCTTTTCTGGTTCAGTTCATATGCCTGTTCAAGGCTTTCTGCCTTTACGTAATTCTTTATCTTCAGCATACTTTATTCCCTTCTGAATTCTCATTCTCTTTCTTTACGGCTGTTTTTTCAGCCGAACATTTATTTTAACAGACTGTCCGCTAAATAGCTATTGTTTTTTTCTCTGCTGTTCTGACGCCGCATTAGACAGCGGTCTCCAGAACGATAAACTGATACGGTTTCAAAATGATCTCTTTTTCTGTGATCTCCACAGCTTTCTGATTATTCAGAAGCACCTCTTTTACTTCTCCCGGCAAAGATACCTTCTGTGACTGTGCCTGCATATTTCCCAGGATCAGAAGATTTTTCTCACCGTTTCTTGTATATGCGATCAGATTCTTCTGTTCTTCCTGATATGGAGCAAATGTTCCGTATACAAGCGTTTCTTTATATTCCGGAGCTTTTCTCAGTGCAGTCAGCTTTTTGTAGAAAGAAAGGAGGGAGTCACTGTCCGTTAACTGGGTCTCTACATTGATTTCCTTATAATTGGGATTGACACCAAGCCACGGCTCTCCTTCTGTAAATCCCGCATTTTTCTCTGCGCTCCACTGTACCGGAGTTCTGGCATTGTCTCTGGAAAATGCGGAAGCAGCATCAAGCGCTTCTTTTTCACTGCATCCGGCACGGAGCGCTACCTGGTATTCATCGATGGTACTGATGTCATCGATCTGGTCCATAGAAGTAAACTCCATATTCTCCATACCTATTTCCTGCCCCTGATAAATAAACGGAATTCCCTTCAGCAGGAAATAAACACCTGCCAGGAGCTTCCTGGAATCCGGACAGCGGTCTTCCGGAGAAATATAGTGACAGACACCTCTTGGCTCATCATGATTCTCAATAATGTTGGAGATCATACCGGTATCCCCGATCTTTTTCTGAGTATGGAAAATACACTTCTTGTACTCTTCCGGGGTCAGGTACGGTTTGGATGCATACCAGCCATCCTCGCTCTTTCCGTAACAGGTTTCCTCAAAATCAAACATAGACGAAAAGTATCCGTTTTCTCCGATGAAGTCTTTGATCTCATCTTCCTTTTCATTGAAGACCTCTCCTACAGTAAAAGCATCATAGGGATGAAAGCATTTTTCTGCCATCTCTCCCAGGAATTCTCCGATCCCTTCTGCCTCCTCCAGCATCCTTTCGATACTGCAAAGCCCGTCTGCACGATCGGCAGGATAATCGGAAAACGGAAGCTTCTTCTTGATATTGATAATAGCATCAATACGGAATCCTCCAAGCCCCTTTTCCATCCACCAACGGATGTTTTTGTAGACTTCCTCTCTTACCTCCGGATTCTCCCAGTTGAGATCCGGCTGCTTCTTGTGGAATACATGGAGATACTGTTTATCCGGATGTCCCGGAAGTTCTTCCCATACCGGACCACCGAAATAGCTCCTCCAGTTGCAGGGAGCCTTGTCATCCTTTTTGTCCCGGATATAAAAGAAATTTCCATACTTTCCGTCCGGATCCTTAATGGCCTGCTGAAACCACTCATGCTCATCGGAGCAGTGATTTACCACCAGATCCATAAGGATGTACATCTCTCTTTTTTTCGCTTCTGCGATCAGCCGGTCCATATCCTCCATGGTCCCAAACCGCGGATCGATCGCATAATAATCTGCAATGTCATATCCCTGGTCTGCAAGAGGAGATTTATAGATCGGGGAAAGCCAGAGGATATCTGCTCCCAGTTCCTTCAGATAATCAAGCTTGCTGATGATTCCCGGGATATCCCCGATCCCATCTCCGTTGGAATCATAAAAGCTCTTGGGGTATATCTGATATACCACCTTGTCATGCCACCATTTTCGTTCCATCGTAATTCCTCCTATGCCTGTTTGATCATGCAGTACTGCTTCAGATCAAATCCTTTTTTCTGTACAATGCCGTATAATTTAAATCCGAATTTCTCATACATGGAAACATTTGCCGGATTATGGGTTTCCAGAGAGATCATCAGCTTATGCCTGTCCGCATAATCGATCACCTCATCCATCAGCTTCTCAGCAAGACCATGATGCTGCATCTTCGGCGCCACAGCCAGATAGATCACATGAAGTCTTTCTGCTGTATGAAGCTGGGAAGTCCAGCTGGAATTCAGATAATCTTTTCCCTGGATGAATTTCCGCAGGGTCGCAAGACTTGGATCCTCTTTGATCAGATAGCCATCTGTTTTCAGAAGGGCAAAAAAATCCACCATCAGATTATGTAAGGCTGCTTCATGCTCCGTTCCGTCGGATACTACCAGGATGCTGTTCAGCTCACTGCTGTCTGCATAGATCTCACAGGTCTCAAAAAACTCCGTAAGATCACAGGTAAAAAGCTCCGGCATCAGACGTTCTCTGGTATCCCTGTCTGGGATCAGTGCATGATACAGAGGATCCTCCGAAAAACATACGGTCAATATCCGGATCAACCTGTCCAGATCTTCTTCTTTCACTCGGTATAAATTATGGCTTTCCATTCTTTCCTCCAGGTATGGTTTTATTCTGTTCCTTTTTCAAACATATCGCTGACCTCGCAGATCAGGTTTGTAAGTTTTTCCGCTGCGCGGATCAGATATTCAACATCATCCACATAGCAATGTTTCTGCCTATCCCAGGCTTCTTTCAGGCTCTGTTTTTCTGCCTCCAGACTGTCACCCGGTTTCTTTTCCTTCAGGCTTTCCACCAGATCATAAAGGTTCTCATGATGGATGATCCTGCCTTTTCCCCACATCAGACGGTCCGGAGACTGTTTCATGATATATTCTGTAAAATGATAAAAAACTTCCCGTTCAAACTGAAATGCATAACAATTATTATCAATACTGTAAAAGGATTCCAGCGCAGGCGCAATCTCTCCTTTTTCCAGATATTCCATGGCTTCTTTCAGTGCATAAAGATTGTTCTGTACGGCCTGCTGGGGAAAGATCACATTGTCATCCCAGTCCAGACGCACCAGATAATCCTGGGATTTCCGAAATACACCGAGAAGCTTTTCGGTGATGGCATCGGCTTTTTTCCAGTCACGTTTTTCTTCCGGAATGCTGTTGAAGCGGCGCACCTGCTCTGAAAGAATGGCAGCTGCTTTTTTCGCTTCTTCTGTTTTTTCCAGAAGGAGAACACCGTTGGCGCCGGTCTGCATACACAGATCCAGATCCAAGCTCTCAATACTACCGGCCAGTGCCCGTCCGAAATCCATCGGCGGCAGTGCAAGACTGTCAATAGCAAGAAGGAGCCTCAGATAAAATTCGTGGTGGAATTTATATACTTCTTCCTCATAAACATCCTGGTTATCATACTGGGAATGATAATAATTTTCCATAAACGGACCACCGCTGAAATCATTGACCATGGACGGGATCCCGGAAATCGCCATGGTAAAATCATCCGACCAGGTCTCAATGGGATACAGTGTAGTCATACCCTCCGGATAAATCCCCTCCGGCATCTGCACAGTATCCACGAAGCTACGCACAAAATCCGCATATTCATAGGTACATCGTATTGCGTCTCTGGTACTGTGTGCGTGAGCCGGAAGCTCGAAATTCAGATCTGCGATCACGTGTCCCGGCCACTCCGGTCTTGCCTCAAACACCTGACGATAAGCGCCTGTGGACCAGTCATATTTCGTGTCAGAAATCCCCCATTCTTCTGCTGCAAGCGCACATACTACAATGGTATGGCGAGGTCTGTATCCACCGCGGATCAGTGCCCGGGCAATTCTGATGATCATTGCTACGGCCGCATTATCGTCCTGAAATCCTTCAAAATAGGAATCATAATGGGCACTTAAAAGGATCATGGAATCGGAACTGGTTCCCGGGATTTTTCCTACAATATTATAGGTATACTGGTCTTTAATCACCTCTGTGTCCGCGTCAAATTCCACGGAAATCTCCGGAATCTTCTTTCCGTCCTCATTTTTTTCTTCCATCAGACGGCGGATCTTAAGAAAATCTGCTCTGGACATGGAAAAAGCCGGAGCACTGGAAGGTCCTGCAATGTCCTGTGCATTCAAAGCCGTATCGTCGATCTGTGCGTACCCTCTGCTCTGTACGGCAATGAGAGCTGCCGCGCCTTTTAAGTGAGCCTGATACACCGGATAATTGATCCACCACTCTTCTCTCTGGTTGATCTCGATAAGAACCAGCTTTCCTTTTACATCGATATTTTTATATTCGTCAGCAGTACCTTTTCCAAGATATACAAGGTCAAATTTCTGAAAGTCATCGGTCTTAAAATCCGTCTGGTATGCACCAAGCTGGATCTCATGCACGGTTCCCTCCTGGTCACGGTAGCGCATCACCGCTTTTTTAAATTCCCATGCATCCACACGGATCTTGTCTTTCTCTACCTCGGTGAGGCCTGCTTCTTTCATTTCTTTTAAAAGCATATCTCCGGTTTTCCGTTCTGCCAGGGAACCTGCGGTGCGGTATCCCAGAACCGGATTTGTTTTTTCCTGTTCCATGCGCTTGGCCAGATCATAGGATTCTTTTACATCCAGGCATGAAACACATTTCTCCACGATGTTCAAATTTACTGTCATCCCTTTCTCGGCAGTTCCCTGCCGGCAGTTCCGTCCTCCCGGCAGAGATATTCCTCTAACTGTTATAGATTATACCTTATCAATGTGCGGATTTCCAGATAAAAAAAACGCGATTTGTTCTGACGGAAAAATCCATCTCACAAATCACGTTATTATAATTTCTTTTTAACCGGAATACCGAAGCGCATCAATAGGCTTCCTGGATGCTGCCTTGTTAGCCGGATACAGACCAAAAAGCACACCGATCATCAGAGACATGGTGTTGGTGACACCGGACATGGCTTCCATGATCTCTGACTGATCCACAATGGAAAAAGCATCTTCGTCCTGCTCAAAGCGTTCCATCAGGAGCTCTGTAAACGCATTTTCTGCCAGGTCCAGATTACCGGTACCCACAATTGTCTTGGAAAGGTTCCCTTTTTTCGCCTCCGCCGATTACGTTTTCGCTGCTGTTTTCTGCGCCGGCTTCGTATGCGCCACTTTAAAATATCCCACAGTTCCCGCACCTGCCACACAGACAGTCGCCACCGGGATGATCACCATAAGCCTTTTACGCCGTCGTTTCATTTTCCTTAATCTCCAAATATGTTATGTATGTTCTCTCTGTTTTAAAAATATTTTAAAAGAAAAATGTGTAAAGACTTTGTGTGATCTGTGAAAAAGGTATGATATTTTTCACATGTAAATGCGGATAATTAATCATATTTTCTGTCTGTTACCGTCGTTTTTGTATATATTAAATATTATTTTAAATATTATGTATTATTTTCTGGTATTTTTTACTGAAATATGTTATAAAAGAAGTAAGAAAAACTACCGGAAATCAGATATTCCTGCTTCCGGTCCGAAATAAAGGAGGTATCTTTATGGCAAAACGTATTATCACCATCAATCGTATGTTTGGAAGCAACGGACGCCTTATCGGCAAGACTCTGGCTGAAAACCTGGACATCGGTTTTTATGATAAAGAACTGATCGACATGGCTGCCAAGAAAAACAATATCCCCTTCGACACCCTGGCAAAGGTAGACGAGAAAAAAGCCAGTCAGTGGGTATTTCCCGTTGACAGTGAGCTGCAGTTTACAGATAATTTCTCTTTTGTACCAATGAACGATGTGCTCTATGATCTCCAGAGAAAGATCATCCTGTCCCTTCCGCAGAGAGAGGACTGCGTAATTGTCGGCCGCTGTGCGACCAATATCCTGAAGGATAAATCACTTAAACTTTTTATCCATGCACCTTTTGAGGAAAGAGTTCAGAATGTGATACGCCGTACCGGCAGAGAAGAAGCCAGCGCACGGAAGCTGGTCAAAAAAATGGATAAAGAGAGAAAGGCTTACTATGAATACTTTACAGACAGCAAATGGCTGGATATGACACAGTATGATCTCTGTATTGACAGCAGCCGGTTTTCTATGGAGCAGATTATTGAGATTGTAAAGAGATGTCTTTAGGATTCTTTTTTTCTGAAAATTTTTTTCTGAAAAATGTTTTTACGCTTTGGAAGCGTAAGTGAAACCGCAGGGGGGGAAGCACTCGTAGTTGCGAAAGGCCGTTTCCCCTCCCCTGCACCCCTTCCCTCTGGCCCCGCTAGAAATCGTACGTTTTGGTCATGTTACGTTACTGACAGGGCGATGGATTCTGCGTTTGTTTAAAACGCCAGGCTGTGCCGATCTCATCGGCATAACACCTTTCAACAAGAAGACGTATCCTTCCCACACCTCCAACTGCGGACGCTCAACTCATCAAAACGTAAGAACAGGACACCACGCGTCCGCTTCTACCTCTCCGGCTGAAACGTCAGCCGGGGAAGTGACAGTCCTCCGAGCTGCTACGGAGGAGGGGTGATGATGGTTAGGTTGCGGGAGACGGCGTTATTGCGGAAGGGCCCAGCTGTTTGAGCCGAAGGCGAGTTCTGGGCCCTTCCGCAATGGTTTTAGCCGGCTCACGGAACCTTAGCAGCATCCCCCGACGGAGTCCGGCCCGGAGGACTGTCACTTCCCCGGCGTCCGTTCACCAATATACCCCTTCAAAAACTCATATATATCCCCCTCCAACGGCGGACACCCCTCCACATAATTCTGAAACTTACAGGTACAGTGTCCCACACCAAGCACTCCCGTCTTACCACGATACCCCTGTCCGATGCAGATCTTTTCATCCAGCTTCTCAAAAAGCCCCTCTTCCTTCAGCATCTCCAATGCCGGGATCAGATACCCGTAGCAGGCACTGCAGGATTCCACTTCCTCCACGGCATCCGCAAGCTCCACAACCTTTCTGGATACCGGCATCCTCTGATCCGCACCATCCTCCAGAAATCTGACATCTGCTTTGGAAATATCTGAGCAGCCCACGCCAAGCTCACCTGCCAGCTTCACATAAGGAACCTCAGCTACCTCATAATGCATCATCTGACACACATATGCATCCACAAGAACCGGATCACAGGCAGCCATCACCCGGTTCATCACGACAGGATTTCCGCCATCCTCAAAATCCAGATCCCCGCAGATATTATCCACAACAATAAAGTCCTGCTGTATCCCCATATTCAGATGAGCAATGGGTTTATGAAGCCCCAGAGAATGAAACCGTCTCTTTTCCTTATTTGGGATCAACCCCTTCATATTCTTAAGGGCACAGGTGATCTTTGTCTGACAATGGCCTTTCAGAACCGGCACATTGATTAGAAAATCAAGCTCCTTTACCCGCTCACAGACATTCAGCTCCATTCCGCCGCAGTCCACAGAAATACCCTTATCCTTCTGCATATCCCAGAACGGCACCTGATACTCTTCCTCAAGCCTGTCAAAGCCACAGGTCTCAAAAGCCTCCCTTGTCTTATCTCCTACCCAGGATCCCTCCAGCATCACCATATCCCGGAAGCCATGCTCCTTCAGATACTCGATAATTCCTGCAACCACTTCCGGATGAGTCGTTGCACCCCAGGAAGCCTCTGAAGGAGAAACCAGATTCGGCTTAATCCCGATCTTTTTCTTTCTGTCCCCGATATGAGATTGAAGATCCGCTTTTTCCAGAAGCTCCTTTGTCATTCTTTTATATTCCGTACCACTGGTAATAAAAATCTGATTTTTATCCATAATTATCAAAATTCCTTTCTTTCTGCAATGTGAATGTTGATCCAGATCCACATCAAAACCCTGCAAAGCTTTTATCATCAGATAAGCCAGACAAAACAGCCGACAAATACAGCAGTCATCACAATCATAAAAAATACCCTCTCTACCGGTTTCCCGGTAAAAAGGATATTTTATCCGACACAGCAGTCTCGTATTATCTTTCGATCTTTGCCCCGTTCCACCATGGGAATTCTCGGTTCAGCCATTTTCCTGCAAGCTCACTCCATGGTTCACAGGCTCTTGCGATCCCTCTGCCGTTTTCGTTGGCAGTCAGCTCATTTGCCAGGCCGATCCCATGGGGTCCCTGCGGAAAAACATGATACTCCACTGGAATGCCCTTTTTATAGAGTGCCTGAACAAAGAGAAGTGTATTATCCAGCAGCACCGTCTGATCCTCAAAGGTATGCCAGATAAAGGTTCTGGGTGTATCTTCCGTAACCTGAAATTCCAGAGACATCCGATCTTTCAGCTCCTCATAACGATCTCCCAGAAGATTTCGAAAGCTTTCTTCATGACCAGCTTCCCCTGAAGTGATCACCGGATAATTCAGGATCATACCATTGGGACGGATCCTCTCGTTTTCCATTCCCGTGATTCCGGCAAGCTCCTCCGTATTCCAGAATACTCCCAGAGAAGCTGCCAGATGGCCACCTGCTGAAAAGCCGGACACAATGATCTTATTCTTTTCAATATGCCACTTATCGCTGTTCTCTCTGAGAAGAGCTACTGTTTTTGCCAGCTGACGGAGAGCCACCGGATATCTGGCAGGTGCCACACTGTAACGAAGCACCACTGCGTGATAGCCCATTCCCATAAACCGGACAGCAATGGCTTCTGCCTCTCTGTCTGAAGTCATGCAATAAGCTCCGCCCGGACAGATCACTATGACCGGACGCTTCTGTCCCGGATAGAGTTCTTCCGACTCCTGCCAGAAATAGGTCTCTATCCATGCCTCATTATAGTCCTTTGTTTTTTCTTCGATCACAATTCTTTCGTTGATCATTCCGACTTTCCCTTCTTCATTTCATTGCTTCCCTGATCGCTGCAAGAAGTTCATCGTACTCTTCGTAAGCAGGAACTTCCGGATGATCTGCACGGATCTGTTCTGTACTGCGGAAAAGGAAGCCTGCTTTGCTTGCCTGGATCATTCCGAGATCATTGTAGGAATCTCCGCTTGCGATAGTCTCAAATCCCATGGACTGCAGCGCCTTCACAGTTGTCAGCTTGGATTTCTCACAGCGCATCTTAAAGCCTGTGATCTCTCCGTTCTCTGCTACTTCCAGGGAATTACAGAAAAGTGTCGGCCGTCCAAGCTTCTCCATCAGTGGAGTTGCAAACTGTGTAAAGGTATCACTGATCAGTATCACCTGGGAAAAGGATCTCAGCTCATCTAGAAATTCCTTTGCTCCCGGAAGGGGATCGATCTTTGCAATAGTCTCCTGGATCTCTTTCAGTCCCAGACCATGTTCTTTCAGAATTCCAAGTCTCCAGTTCATCAGCTTATCATAATCCGGCTCATCACGGGTTGTTCTCTTGAGCTCCGGGATTCCGCTTGCCTCTGCAAATGCGATCCAGATCTCCGGTACCAGTACACCTTCTACGTCCAGACATGTAATATACATCTTTCATATCCTCCTCTTGATCCAACTTACCGTTGATATTTCACAGAGTCTGACTTCTTCCGGCTGTCAGAACTCTTTAATCTTTTAGCGCTTTACCCTGATATTACCATATGCTCTCAAGGTCTGTAAACAGTTTTATTTTTTCTTCTTTTCCGATTCATAGATTTTCAGCTCTTTCAGTGCTTTTTCCCCAAGAGGATACAGCATGAAAATATTAAAGATCGTCATCAGGCCGATTCCTACATCTCCCAGATCCCATACAAATGTGTAAGCCGCGATCCCACCGATAAACAGCATCACCAGTGCCAGCACCTTATATCCTGTCTGTGAACCCCAGTTATCACCAAAAAGATAAGCCACATTGCCTCTTGCATAAAACAGGATTCCCAGGAATGTGGAAAAGCTGAACATAAACAGTGTTGCAGCAATAAAGATCACTCCAAACTGCCCCATATGATAATGCATGGCAGTCTGAAGAAGTTCCATTCCGGAAAGCCCCTGTACCAGATCTTCCGGGGCCAGAAGCATGATCATAGCTGTACAGCTGCAGATCACGATCGTATCCACAAATACACCCAGGGCCTGGACAAATCCGGCTTTTACCGGACTGTCACATTCTGCTGCCGCTGCTGCACAGGGAGCGGAGCCGCTTCCCGCCTCATTGGAAAAAAGACCTCTTTTTACTCCGTTCATCAGCACGACGCCAAATCCGCCGGCAACAGCCTGACGAAATCCGAAAGCTTCTTCAAAAATCCGTTTAAATACTCCCGGCATACTTCCGAGATTTGTAAATATAATAAACAGCGTGATCACAAAATAAAGCACTGCCATCACCGGCACCAGAAGATCCAGAACTTTAACCGTTGCATTCTTCCGAAGCACGATCACAGCTGCGATCACTACCAGCACAATGGTAGTATACAGCGGCGGAATATCAAAAGCATTTTTGAAAGACGCCGTGACGGAATTGCTGATAACCTGACTGATCCCACACCAGCAGATCAGGCCGGAAATGGCAAACAGAACGGAAAGCAGAACCTTTTTTCGTTTTCTGCCCTGTTTTTCTTCCCAGTAGCGATGGATATAGTAGGCAGGACCGCCCCTGTATCCACCGTAAAGAGGATCCTTTTCTTTATAGAGCTGTGCCAGGGTTGCTTCGATAAAAGCAGTGGAGGAACCGATCAGCGCCGTGATCCACATCCAGAATACCGCTCCTGCACCTCCTGCCGAGATCGCAGCTACCACACCGACCAGGTTTCCCATTCCCACACGGGTAGCTGTAGATACGATCAGCGTCTGAAATGCTGAAAGATTATTTTTGTCACTTTTCTTTTCTGACAGGGCTCGTACCATATCCGGAAAAAGACGGATCGGCAGAAGCTTTGTCCTGATGGTAAAATAGATACCGGTCGGAATCAGAAGCAGGATCAGAAGTGAGATTCCCAGCGTACTTCCTCCCGGAAGCGGGATCCTTATCAGATCTCCCCACAGAAATGTATAGACCTTTTCGATCATTGTTACTATCATGTTACTGTTTCCTTTCCCCAATCACCCCATGTGATCGTTTTGTTCTCTTTTTCTGCCCGTTGTTTGTATTTATTTCTGCAACGTTTTAAACGGGCAAAGCGTGTCTTTCATTATAATAGCTTTCTGTTTGTATGTAAAGAAAAATCCCGAATCTTTCGATCCGGAATTTTTTTGTATTGGTAACTTTTCTGTTATTCGACAGATTTCTGGTATCTGTCTGTTTTTATGAGCATAGCTGCATTTTACTCTCAGCCAGCCAGGTGGAACATCTCGATCAGGAATATCCAGCTCATTCCATAGTATGTTATCACGGCTACAAGGTCATTCACCGTAGTGATTAGAGGACCTGAGGCTACTGCCGGGTCCACACCAACCTTTTTGAAAAACAGCGGTATGCAGGTTCCCACTGCACTGGATACCAGCATGGCCACCAGCAGGGATAATCCGATACAGCCGGATACCGCATAGGCAAATACGAGTGTTTTTCCTTTGAATAAGAAAATATACAATCCGATCAGTACAAAAGACAGAATACCGAGCAGACCACCGTTGCAAAGACCGATCCGCATTTCCTTCAGCACAAGCTCTGCTTTCTGTCTGCCCGTCAGCGTCTCATCCATCAGTACACGGATGGTTACAGCCAGGGACTGAGTTCCAACATTTCCTGCCATATCCAGGATCAGCGATTGGAAGCACATGATGATCGGCAGACAAGTAACTACTTTTTCAAACATTCCCACAACAGAAGATACCACCATACCAAGGCCCAGAAGAACGATCAGCCAGGGCATTCTTTTTTTCATGCTTTCAAAAAGAGGTTCTTTCAGATCTTCCTCTGCAGTCAGACCGGCCAGCTTTGCATAATCCTCTCCCATCTCATCGTCTACCAGATCGATGATCCCTGCGGATGTGATCACTCCAAGGAAACGATTGTCATCGTCCAGTACAGGAATGGAATCTTCAGAATAATCCTTCAGCCGTTCCATACAGTCGTCGATCTGCTCAGTACCATACACATATGGATAGGAAGTTACGATCAGCTCTTCCATAGGGTGGTCCTGTCTTGCTGTGATCAGATCCTTCAGATCCAGGGCTCCATAAAACTCCCCTCTGTCCGTCACTGCAAAGATCGTAGAAATATTATCATTATCTGCCGCCTGGGAAACCAGCTCACTCATGGCCTGCTTTACGGTCAGGTTTTCACGGATCACAATGCAGTTCGTTGTCATTCTGCTTCCGATCTCATCCTCATCAAAGGAGCGGATCATTTCAATATCTTTCCGCACCTGTTCATCCAGAAGCTGGATCAGAAGCTTGCGTTTTTCTTTATCGATCTGCTTTAAAACATCTGCCAGGGCATCGGTTTCCATTTTGGAAAGAATGGCTGCCGCTTTTTTTACATCCATCTCTTCCAGATATTGTACAGTTTCTTCTTCCTCCAGATATTCAAAAACATCTGCCAGCATACTGCTTTCCAGGATACGGTATAGTCTGCTGCGCTCCGCAGTGCTTAATTTTCTTAATACTTCCGCCAGATCGTTTTCGTGGAAATCCTGCAGCCTTTCACTTAAAACTGCCGGAGAAACACTGCTTCGGATCAGACTCAGAATATCTTTTGAAAAATCCTGATTTCTTTTTGTCATTTTCTCATCCTCCTCACATAGTTTCGCACAAAACACGCACACCAAAAACAGACATGTTAAAGCATGTCTATGTGCTGTTTGATTTTCGATTGTGTTTCCTTGGGATTTGATTATAAAGCGAAATGAATTTATACATGATCGCCTTACTGTAAGATTCTCAGAATGAGAAGAATGAAAAAGATATCTATTATAATCCTGCTACAATTATAATGTAATAATACCGTACAGATTCTGGTGTCACCTATATATCCTGTCATATATATCCTTCTGATATACAGACATAATATTCTCACAGACATTCTGTACACTTAAAACAGAATGGAACAGTCTCATCCCGCTCTGTTCTTTCCATCTTTCACTCTGAGAGCTACAACTTCGCCCATGAGAATCACAACTGTCCATTCTGTTCACCTGCCTTTTTTTCTTAATTCTTTTTATCAACCCGGCCATTATAACGTTCCCGGCCGGGTTTTGTCAACCGGATTTATGGTTAAATTTATTGTAAATCCGGGTAAATTTTTATGCTTCACAGAGGAGGATGTTTATGCAGCAGCATTTGCGTTGATCGTATCAATGACTTTTTTTATTCCAAGCCAAACACCCATATCTGTAAAGATTTCCGAAATGCTTCCACGATCCGTAAACGGAGATTCCAGCAAAACAGAAAGATCCTTCATCATTCCATTATGAACAATATACTCAATGATTTGATTTACAAAATAAATCTGCCTGCTGTCCAGATTTACATCCTCAAGATACTTTGAAAAAGCTTCCTTTGCTGCATTCATATCAAGACCTACCATTTCTCTGACAAATTCTCCCAATGGCTTTCTGCCAAATTCTGCTTCATAATCCTCTTTTGTACCAAGCTCGCTCCAGAGAATTTTTTCCAGTTCAGCTACATCTTTTTCTGTAAGTGACTGATTCTTTTTCAGCTTAGCTATTACATGGTTATCCTGATGCTGTCGGACATAATATTCTACTCGTACCTTGTAATTTTCCAGATCATTGTTTTCCAATTCTGCTTCTTTCCATTCCGTTGAAAGAATTTCGTCTGTAAAATTGGTCATATATTTATTCCTGCTCTTATCCGGAATATACTTCATAAGATCTCTCAGATTTTTCCTGATATTTTCAAATTCATCAATTCCTGCATTTTCCACATAATCTGTATGCAAAATCTGATCGATCAGCTCTGTCTGTGCCTGAATCTCCGGTATATTTGCCACTCCGGCAATTCCGGAAACCTTTTTTAAAAGATCTTTTCGCGCACTTGTATATTTCTTTCCAACCAGAGATGCAAGTTCTATTCCATACATAAGTGCATCAAAACGTACTGCTGTTACTTCATCACTTTCAGGCAAAATCAAGGGTGCAACCTCTTCCCGTACAAGTAAAGTATCTTCATAAGTAAGCATCTGATAGTTCGACTCTTCTGAATATAATTCTACATATTTCAAATGTTGGCGAACTGTAAAACTATCTCTTGGGAGCTCTTTTACTTTTTCAGTCATGTGCTTTACAAGTGCAGTCCTGTACGCAGTTAATTTATCTGTCTGATATTTAATATCCTGAAGCTTGTACGAAATCTCAAACTGAAGATTAAAAACTGCACTTTGCAACGCCATCAGATTTGCGCTTGCTTTTCCTTTATTCATTCGGAAAAACTCAAAATTTCCACAAAAATCAAAAATGTAAAACTTTTTCTTATCTTCCCCATCCAACAATCCCGGACATAGTCTTGTTCCTCGTCCGATCATCTGCCAGAATTTTGCTTTACTCATAACTTTCTTAAAGAATACAAGATTAAGAACTTCAGGTACATCAATTCCGGTATCTAACATATCTACAGAAATTGCGATCTGCGGTAGTTTTTTCGGATCTGAAAACTCATCAATTGCACTCTGTGCATATTTCATTCTGTTATCGATCACCATAGCATAATTCTTTAAATGCGGATATTCCTTATTAAAAATCTCAAGAATTTTTTCCGCATGATCATGATTTTTCGCAAAAATAATTGTTTTTCCAATCTTCTGTCCGTATTCAATTTTAATCCCATCTCTCATCAGGACATGAAGAATTTTTTTAATGGTATCTTCGTTAAAAATCCAGGTATTCAATGCAGCCGAATTTATCGCTTCCGGAAGCTTTCCATTTTCGTCTTCAAAAGTATTTTCATAGATTTCTTTATCTGCTTCTGAAAGTTCATCATATACAATTCCCTGATCAATAAATTTCACCCTGGATTCCACCGAAAGATAATCAACCAGATATCCATCCTTAACCGCCTGCGC
Organism: Blautia sp. MCC269; assembly: GCF_018785655.1. Taxonomy (NCBI): domain Bacteria; kingdom Bacillati; phylum Bacillota; class Clostridia; order Lachnospirales; family Lachnospiraceae; genus Blautia; species Blautia sp. MCC269. The sequence goes on from NZ_WQQE01000026.1 coordinate 21,469, forward strand.
CAGATCATATCCATAAGTGGGATCTCCGTTTGCCAGTTCAAATACTTCATATGTATTTTTGTCAATCTCATCTTTCGGTGTTGCGGTAAGTCCTACAAGCAGTGCATCAAAATATGTAAAAATATCTTTATATTTATTATAAATGGATCTGTGCGCTTCATCACAAATGATCAGATCAAAATGACCACTGGTAAAAACTTTTCCTTCTTTGTCATTTATCGTATCAATACAGTTTATCATGGTCTGATATGTGGAGAAAACACATCGCGACATATAATTATTCTTTTCTTCAACCAGATTTGTACAGGAAAAATCCTGCATCCAGTTTACAAAACTTCTTTTCGCCTGTGTTACCAGTGAATTTCTGTCCGCCAGAAAAAGTATATTCTTTACCCAGCCCGCATCAACCAGTACCTTGCACAAAGCCATTACTGTTCTGGTTTTTCCGGAACCTGTGGCCATAACAAGCAGGGCTTTTCTCCGATTCTTTTCATCAAAGCTCTGGCATACTGCTTTTATCGCGGCTTCCTGATAATAGCGGTCTGCTATCTTTTTATCTACAGAAATATTTTGGAGGCTTGTCCGCATACTCAAAAGGTTAAACCATTTCTCCAGATCCCGTTTGGAATAAATAACTGAACATTTTCTTTCTGGATATTGTCCGTCTATGATCCGGGTTTCAAAACCATTGGTAAGGAAAATTACCGGACGCCGTTCATATTTCTTTTCCAGCAGATCTGCGTAAAGTTTCGCCTGCTGCCTGCCCTCAGCAATATCCTTGCAGGTACGTTTTGCTTCTATAATTGCCAGAGGTTTATTCATATCATCATAGAGAACATAATCAATATGTCCAATCCCTGATTTATTCGGCATTCCTGTCACAGTCATCTCATTTAACCAGTCTTTTCCCTGTGTCCATCCTGCATCAATGAGCATGGAATCTATGTAAAGTTTTCTAGTTTCATATTCAGACAGATCCAGAGGTTTCGGAACATATGTCTGCTGCTGTTTCTCGTGGCGTGCGGACAGTTCTTCCCTGAGAAAAGTATTTTCTGCCATCAGTTTTTGTAGATCCAGTTCCTGCTGGGCAGTTTTTTCTTGTTCTTTCAGAAGTGTTTCCTTTGCTTTTCTGGCTGTTTCCCTGGATGCCTTTGCCTTCTCAATTCTGCCATCAATAATCGATTTGTCAAATGGATGTTCCTGATACTGTTCTCCATAACAATATGCAACGTAATCTAAAAAAATCGACAGATTTTCAAGACAGAGCATCGCTGCATCTCTGCCAGGTTTTTTATTGCTATGTGCCACACTATTTCCACATCTGCGGATATAATCCATCCTTTTCCAAAGATCCGGTCCCACTAACTGTCTGAATTCCTCTGTATTCATCAAAGTGTGAAGGTTATCCTGGTACGGAATCTGCAAACTGTTCTCCACAGAATACAACCATTTCACAGCAAATTCCATAGCCCGCCGGCTGTTAAGAATACTCGCATCCGGATCTGCCAATATGATCTTCTCCGCAGATATGGCAACATTTGCAAATGCAGAGAATTTTGATTCATTTTTTAAATAATCAAAGTTTGTTACCATTGTGAAACCTCCCTCTTTTACTTTCAATTTTTCGTGTGATTTATGAGGAAAACTCCAGGTTTTCCACTGTATCCGTGTGGTTTTTCCGTATTTTGTCATCACTGCATTTTTAGTTTTTCTGGCATATTTTTTCTCACATTCGTAATCTCTTTATTTAAATCTTTTATATATTCTTTACACACATCTATATATAACCCTGTTTTATATTCTGGTTTTTCCAAAAACTGTAATTCAACGGGATTCTTTGTAATCTCTGTAAGTAACTTTACAAATATACTTTTCAAATTATTTTGGCTTTCGTCATCATTAAGACATACTTCTGCAACTTCTTCAAAGCCAAACACTAAATAATCTTTGTTTTCTCTTTTCTCCAAATATACATTAATCACTTTGCTTTCCTGATTCATAAATATCCTTCCTATCATAAAATGCATTTTTACCGCCCTCAAGAGTATGCATACTTTCTTGAGTCCAGTTTTTAATGTCTGTTTCATCATCTATATTTCTAAGTTCATCATAAAAAGGATTACCAACATACGTTTTATATACTCCATTCTCATGAGTTCTTAATATACTAATATACGGAAGCGTACCAACTGCAATATTAGCATTATGTGTTGCTATAATTACTGTTTTTCTCCTTTTTGCAAGATCAGTTAATTTGGGAAGTATATTAGATGTTATATATGAATTTCCCATTCCCAATTCCGGTTCATCTAAAATATATACATCACTTTCTGAATCCAATAACTTTTGCATCAATAGAATTCCACGTTCTCCATTAGACGGTTTGTAAATTTCTCCATTTTCTAATGCTGTTTCTTTAGACACTCCTATAAATGCGCCTATGTCTTTAATTCCATCATCATAGAACTCTTGAAACTTTGATACTTCTTCCGATATATTCTCCGCTAAGATAGCTTTCTTTATCCCCTCTATTACATGTTTACAATTTCTTAATATAGTTATTCCCTGTTTAAATTCATCTGTACGTGATTCTTTGGCTAACATTCTGTATCGTGTTTGAATGTATATATCACCTTTTTCCTCAAGGTTTCCCAAATATTCTTTTTCAACCTTGTCCGTAGCAGAAAATGCACTACATATTTCTTCCACATTTTCAAACAACTTAAACCTTTCTATAGCAAAATCATAAAACCCCACACTGCTAGGTTTAGATATTGTATCAGAACATTTATCCGCTATTGCTTTTATCTTATCAATGCTCCAGTTTGTAAGCTTAATGCTTTTATCACTGTTCCACATTTGCATTATTGCATCATTTATATTTTCACATAATTTTTCCAATAGCAACATTAAAGTTGTACTGTCTTGCTCATCCAAATATTTTCCTATATCAATTTTTTGAAATGTAGATTTTGTGAATTCTTTCAAATATTTATAATCTAATTCAAGTTTTCGCTCATATATTCCTTTCTCTATATGCACGCACTCTGTTATTTTCATTCTCCCTTTATTTTTATTGTTATCTTTTGTTTCCATCCAACTTATATATTTTTCAAAAGATGTTGGTAATGCCTCTTTCCAGCTATAAATGTCAAAGAACTGTTGTCCCATACTATCCAATCGAAGCTTCTCAGGTGTAGCTATTACATCATTAATCTTTAACATTTTTGAAAAATCCACATCTTTTTCACTACCTTTATAACTTTCCATTACGATTCCATTTTCAATATAATATTTCTTCAAAGATTCAAGAATTTCTGTTTTTCCCGTTCCCTTCTGACCGAAAATAATATTAATATCTTCATAGAAAGGTAATTTAAAGTTTACTCTTTTATATGGCGATACAGGAATCTCCTTTTTTCGTTTTTGATTGAGCAATGTATCTATTATTTGTACATCTTTTTTCGCTAACAAACAAAATTGCTCAAATGTTTGTACTGGTAATCTTATATCCGCAAACTTACTAGTTTCATACTTGTCCCAATCCTGTACATCACTTCCTATAATAACACTATAATCAAAATTGGAAAAAACTCCAAGACTTCGATAATCAGATGTTTCTTTAAATAACCGACTAGAATCGGGTAATAACTCCTCTAATTCCTGAATATCTTCATCTGAAAGTTTGGGTTCTTTATGAAAATGTGGTATATAAATACAATCACATTTTCCAAAGACTTCATACACTTTTTTTACACTAATTTGAAATGTATTTACATCTTCATCTTTAATCAATTTTTGTACTTGAGTATTAAACAGCTCAACATTTTTAGGATTAGCAATTACTATCAAATGACCTCTTTTACGATTTCCCTTTTGGTCTGCTTTTCCTAAAATATCAAGTTCTATTCCCGGCCATATGTCGCAATTTCCCGCCGTAATATCTTTAAATTCTTTGTACTGCTCATAATCAAATTGATTGTGATTTGTTATTGCAACAATTTCAACCCTCGCTTCAATAATCTTTTGAAAAAATTTGTCTTTGGTAACATTTCTTGTATACGCATCTCCTGTTTTTACCTTCTTTGTGTGACAATGTAAATCAATTCTCATAATTGCCTCCCATCTCAGGTATAAATTTTTTTAATATATCACCATACCCCATTCATCCCAAAATCCACCATTTTTTAACTTGTATATATTTTTTTGTGTTTCTTCCGATAATACATTCCATTCCCATGGTCTTGAATACCCACTACCGCTACTAAAAATATTTAACTTTCTCATATAAGTTACAATATCTCTTGCGCTTGGATATCTCCACGCAATCTTTTGAAGCAAATCAAAAACACATGCTCCCACAGGAGTAAAAAATTCTTCTTTATTATCTGATGCTATATACCCACTCATAACATAATTTCCTTTTAATCCTTTACCGTTATCATAGTTTGGTACTATCATCTTTTGAGATTTCCATACTCCTAAGTCAGCAACACATATGATATCTGGAATTTCCCTAGGATGTGTAACATATTTTTCATTATATTCCCAAATAGATTTTTCAATATTTTCTTTCGGATTCGAATTTTCTTTTTTCCATTCATGTGAATGTGCCAATAATCCATAATAAATTTTGCTTTGCAAATCTTTTCTTGGTGTTCCATTCTCATTAATAGCTAATTTTTCTATCTTCTTTGAATGCTCTATAAATTCGCCAATATGTTTACGCCTTAATGTAGTTTTACATTCAAATGCAGCCACTACTCCTCCAGATAAGTATTCCTTACAATTCAACAAGCTTTTGGGATAATCTGGTGATAAAACAATCACATCCACTTGCGGACTTGTTTCCCCTGAATCACTTAATATCCTTCCCTTTGTAACTATTTGAAAATAAGGTGGAATCCAAGATTCCAAAAGTTCTTTCCAGTTTTCTTCACCCTGATCCCCTGCAGTTCCTGGATCTTCATTTACTCTTCTACAAATTCTCATATATTCATCTGAAATATTCCTATTTGCCTTTTTAAAAAAATCAAATAAATCATGTGTCGAAGTACTCATATTCGTTTCCCTTCATTCCTGCTATACTTATTTTAATCATTATATATATTTTTTTATCCAACGCTTTTGCAATTTAACTTTTTATTTATGCAAAATCTATTTCCAAACAAATTATTTCAACAAACAATAAATTCGTACAAATGCAATCATAGCATTTTATTTTATAATTATCCTCATCAACCACAGTTATCAAAAATTCCTTGATAACTGACTTTTTATTTTATGTCTCAAGCTACGCCAGTATCTTTCTGTTATTTCATTTATAGCATTCTGTTTTCCCGATACGATTCAAATATATATGACGGATTTTCGTAATATACACTGCTGTTGTAGTCATCAATCTTTGCACTGATAAAGGAATTGTATACTTTTATTAAAGCATCTACGATCCCAATATTTTCATCTGTAGCAACCATTTTTATCAGCCGCTTATATACTTTTCCAATGTCCCAATGTGATGGAATGCTGTATTTACAATCACCCACATTGTCAAAATCTCCTTCTTGTATTCCTGCTTCTTCGATAAAATCAGCACTGACTCTGTCAATGTTGTCACAATGATATACATCTGCCAGATCATAAATTTTATCAAGTCTCTGCTTTCCAAGTTTATTTACAACATCTGCCCGTGTATTCTTTGTTTTCCTGGCAATGTAATCGATCAGGCTGCATGTGTAAAATAAATCGTTATCTTTTTTGCTTTCACGTCCTTCTCCTGCCATTTATAGCACCTCACAATCTCTATACTTCAGGCATTTCAATGATTCTTTGGAACAAAATGCTATCTGATGAGTTGGATACTTGAACTTTGCCAAAACCCAGAACTGTTCTCTGGTAATCGTACCGTCCATGTAATCAGAAACAAAATTATAAATCTGATCGTCTGCCATTGCACCGATTACAATATCATATTCATGGTCTTTCCCACTACGACATGCAATTATAAAATCCAACCATTCTTCTGTCATATCTTTGAATTCTTTTATTTTCAGATTCGATTTTAAACGCACATCATAGACAGATACAACTTTCGTATCATATCTCCTGGCCCATCTTTGAGCCTGTTCTTTTATAATCGTACAGTAAAAACCAGTTCCAAAATCTTTTGTATTACGACCTTTTCTGATTTCCGGTTTCTCTACAGCCTGATATCCACCATGGTACACCGTCATTATCGCCATTCAGCTTCTCCCCTTTCTAGCCAAAGTATTGTTGCATCAGACTATCGAATAACTTTCGTGTTTCATCCAGTGCTTTTTGTACTTTAACTTTTGATTTGTTGACTTGTTCTGCAAACGCATAATATCTATCTTGTACTTCCATCGGTGGCTTAATTATTTGAAAGCCAGATACTATTGGAACATTAAGATTGGGCATTGTTTGTCCTACAGCCATATCTTCTATAGTTTTCTTAAATGATGGAAACGATATTATTTTTTGAATATAATCAGCAGTAACTTCCCCTTTAGTTCTGATAAGCATGCTTCCTGTTCCACACAAGAATCCATCTTCAGGAACAACTGCGCATCTACCCATTTCACCTCTTCTACCCATTACAACATCCCCAGTTTTTAACTGATACGCTGATAATTCTTCATATTTTTCATCAGAAATTGTAAGTTTATCATCTGGAGAAACCTTACCATCAACAATATGCGAAGGATTTAGTAACGGATGTCCACCATCAATATAATCTTCCTTATGTAGTAGCGAACCAAAAGGTCCAATCTTAATATCTGCCAAATCAGAAAGTGCAATCTTATCATATCCATAAGGATTAGAAACTGGATCCCCAAACATCTCGACAAATCGGGCTTTGATGAGGTCGTCTAATAACTGCAATTCCTGCTCTCTTAACTTTATAATTTCATACAATTTGTCAAGTTTATCACAAATTAAAACCTGTTCTGTCAAACCAATTTCTGCAACTTCATATCGTGATACATAATCATCAATTTTCAAATTATGGAGTCCCGTGGTTTTATTCTCAAATGCTCTTGTACCACCACGCTTATAATTTGCAAACAGCGAATAAAATACATATCTCGGATACCATATTTCTCGGTCTTTCACTCGAAGTAATCCTGTAAAATTGTTAAAAAGATATGTATTATCTTCACCGTCAAAATATATAACCCTGCCTACGGGAAACTTAACACTTCCACCAGACTTCTCAATAAGAATATCTCCTTTGCGTAAGTACTTCTCCTCAATATTTTTCTTAGTAATCATTCTAGTAACTACATCATTGTAATTTACCACGCCCTCATTGGTAAAATTGGTTGTTCTAAGTACTGGGATTCCGTCACCAGTTTCATCGTCAGTTCCCCATTCACCAGATAAAACTTTTCCTATTATATCAATTACTTTTGCCATCTACATCATCCCTACAAACCCGAATTTTCGAATCTGCCATCCTTTCTTCTATAATCCCAACAACCTCTCCAACTCATCCATTTCTTTTCCAATCTCCAGCTCCAATTCCCGGATATTGGCCATGATTTCTGATGTTGGCGGATATTCCACCGGAGTGTATTCGATTTCTTTATATTTATTAATACTGAGATCATAGTCATTTTCTACAATATCTTTTTTCGGTACCATAAATGACTGGTCTGTTCGTTTCCGTTCTGCTTCTTTATCAAGGTTTTTAAAACGCTCTACAATATCCGGAATGTCATTCTCTGTGACAGGAGTACGTTTATCGTCCAGGCTGAATCCGTCTGCTTCCATATCGTAGAACCATACCTGATCAGTTCCGCCGTGTTCTGTTTTTGTAAAAATAAGGATTGCTGTGGATACTCCTGCATAGGGTTTAAATACACCGGAAGGCATAGATATTACAGCTTCCAGTCTCTGATTTTCAACAATTTCCTTACGGATGGATTTATGCGCCCGTGATGATCCAAAGAGTACACCATCTGGTACAATACAAGCGCATCTTCCTCCAATTTTCATAATCCTCAAAAACAAAGCCAGAAATAAAAGTTCTGTTTTCTTTGTCTTACAAACCTTAAGAAGATCTCCGGAAACGGACTCTGCATCCAGGCTTCCTTTAAAAGGAGGATTTGCCAGCACAAGGGAATACTGATCTTTATCTGCATTCTGATCAGATAAGCTATCCCGATACTCAATATAAGGATTTTCTATTCCGTGAGTCATCATATTCATGGCTCCAATACGAAGCATGGTGCGGTCCATATCGTATCCATGGAACATATGATTCATGTAATGATCTTTTTTCTGCTTATCATAAAAAATTTCTTCTTTTCTTTTTTCTTTCAGATATTCTCCTGCTGCAACCAGAAATCCGGAGGTTCCACATGCCGGATCACAGATAATCTCATCACTGGACGGATCCATCATCTCAACCATCATCCGGATAATATGTCTTGGTGTACGGAACTGTCCATTCCGTCCGGACTGGGCTATTTTAGAAAGGAGATATTCATATACGTCTCCTCTGACATCTGCTGTCTGGATTTCATTCATAAGTTTGTAAATTTCATCCAGAGAATCCACCACTTTGGATAAAAGGAGTGGTGTCGGAAGTTTAAAGATCGCATCGTCCATATATTTGGAATATGCACTGTTTTTATCATTATGAAGATTTTTTATAAACGGGAACACCCATTCCTGCATGATTATATACATTCTGTCTGCCGGAAAATCATGGAATACGGACCATTTCAGCTGACTTCCGTCAATTGTTCTCTCACCTATTTTTACTTCTCCGAAAAAAATACTCTGAAATGGCAAGCCAAGCATTGCACTTTCTCTTGCACGCATATTATCGGAATCATCCAGATCATGAATAAACATCAGGTATGTAATCTGTTCGATTACTTCCAGTGGATTGACAAGTCCTCCTGCCGCAAATATATCCCATAAACCATCTATTTTGTTTTTTAATTCACCAGTGATCATTTTTTATCTCCCATCTATTACTCATTATTCCAGGTATATTTCGTATACCTTCCGCCGCCGATTTTTAAAATTTTTTCTGCTGTCAGTAATTCTGCCAGTGTTCTCTGTATCGTTACCACACTAATATCCGGACACTTTTCTGCAATTTCCTTTTTTGTAATTGTTCCCAGAGTGTTTTTTATAATCTCTTCTATTCGCTCCGGTTTTGATATATTCTGCGTTATCAGCAATTTTATTCTTGAAGAAAACTCTCTGTATGCTCCTACGATAACACCAAGCATATATTTTACAAATGGTGTATAATCATTCTTATTCTCATACCAGTTCTCAGAACTTTCCCTTAAACATTCATAGTATAATTCCTTTGAATTTTCTATCATTCTCTCGATACTGATATATTTTCCCACAATATAGCCAGATCTGTACAAAAGTAACAGTGTAAGTAAACGGCTCATTCTTCCATTGCCATCATTAAACGGATGTATGCATAGGAAATCCAGAATAAACATTGGAATCAAAAGAAGCGGATCTATTTCTCCTGTTGCCATTGCCTCTTCAAATGCTCCGCATAGTTCTTCCATTGCTTCCGGTGTTTCCCGGGCCGGTACTGGTTTAAACCGTATTTTTTTTATTCCCTGAGAATCTTCTTCCTCAATGACATTATCTGCAGTTTTATATTTTCCTCCAATATTGTAGCTTTCAAATTTATACAAATCTCTGTGAAGCTGTAAAATAATCGCAGACTTTGGTGGGATATGGTCATGGCTTTCATGAATTGTATTCAATACATCTCTGTATCCGGCAATTTCCTGTTCATTTCTTGTCCTTGGCCTTGTTTTGTCTTTTACCAATTCCCGCAATCTGATGTCTGATGTATAAATACCTTCTATTTTGTTGGAACTTTCCGTACTTTGAATTTTAGCGATTTCAACTAATTGTGTAAGAGTATCTGCTTTGGCCTCAATAAAAAGAGTTTGTTCTCCCTTAAATTCATGTATCTGTGTCAGATAAGATACAATTTCAGGAGTCAACAGACTTTTCCACTTTTCCTGATAATCAAACCGTCTCATATATTTTCCATCACCTTCTTTATCACTCTTTTTTCGATTTTATTTACTTCAAGTATATAAATCAATTTTATCATTGTCAACTTTAATTTAATCATTTTCGTAAGAATGATTAAATTGAAAGTGAAATGATAAAATTAAAAAGTCCAACAATAAATGCTTCTGCACGGATCTTCAGCATTTACTGTCGGACTTTTATCCTTTTTATTCCTTTTTGAAATATATCACAATATCATATTGTAGAGCAAAAGATTATTCTGCGTGGTCTTTCAGGTACTCTGCACGCCCCTCTTCGTATAGATTATTTCCCTCGCTGTCAATGATAACTACAAGCGGCATGTCTTCCACATAAAGCTTGCGGAGTGCTTCTGCTCCAAGGTCTTCGTAAGCGATAAGCTCTGCTTTTTTGATGCATTTTGCAAGAAGTGCACCTGCACCGCCGATGGCTCCGAAATATACGCCGTCATATTTTTTCATTGCATCTACGACTTCCGGAAGGCGGGCACCTTTTCCGATCATTCCTCTGGCACCTACGGACATCATGGTCGGTGCATAAGCATCCATACGGCCGCTGGTTGTAGGGCCTGCGGAGCCGATGACTTCGCCTGGTTTTGCCGGAGTCGGACCTACATAGTAAATGGTAGCATCTGTAGGGTCAAAAGGAATTTTTTCTCCTTTTGCAAGGGCCTCACACATTCTCTTGTGACCTGCATCACGGGATGTATAGATGGTTCCTGTCAATAAAACCTGGTCGCCTGCATGGAGAGTTCTTGCCAGCTCTCTTGTCAGAGGCAGTGTGATCTTTCTTCTTTCCATATTAAAGCACCTCCGTTTTATGACGTGTTACATGGCAGTTGATGTTAACTGCACATGGCATACCAGCGATATGAGTAGGCATAGTCTCAATGTTCAGACCGATAGCTGTGGTCTTTCCGCCAAAGCCCTGAGGTCCGATACCAAGCTTGTTGATCTTCTCCAGCATCTCTTTCTCAAGATCTGCATAGTAAGGATCCGGGTTCTCTGTATTCAGAGGACGCATCAGCGCTTTCTTTGCAAGAAGTGCACATTTGTCAAAAGTTCCTCCGATACCAACACCAACTACCATAGGCGGACATGGGTTCGGACCTGCAGTTTCTACAGCCTCAAGAATGAAATCCTTGATTCCCTGAAGGCCTGCAGATGGCTTGAACATACGGATCTGGCTCATATTCTCGCTTCCGAAGCCTTTTGGTCCTACAGTTACTTTCACCTGATCTCCAGGAACGATCTCTGTATAGATCATAGCCGGTGTATTGTCACCTGTGTTTCCACGGCGTACCGGATCCTTGACAACGGATTTTCTCAGGTAACCTTTATCGTATCCGCGGCGTACACCTTCATTGATGGCATCATTTAAATCTCCGCCTGTAAAGTGGACATCCTGACCAATTTCAAGGAATACGCATGCCATTCCGGTATCCTGACAGATCGGAACATTCTCACTGTCCGCAATATCAAAATTCTCGATAATGTTATCAAGGACACCTTTTGCGATCTCGCCGTCCTCGCAGGCACGGCAGGTTTTGATAGCATCCTTCACATCTTCCGGGAGATGTTCATTGGCTTCGATACAGAGTTTTTCGATAACCTCTGTAAGTCTGCTTACTTCGATTTCTCTCATAATAGACTCCTTTCGCTTATCTCATATGTTTTTATTATCATAACATATTTTTAACTTAACGTTCGTGGCGGGCATATTTCGGCAGAAGCATAGGAGATACGTCTCCTGTATCAACTCCTGCATTTTTCAGTTCCTCTTCATATTTTCTGATATGATCCAGATTCATAGTTCCAAGCTCTACCTCTTTGCATTTGGCAGCTGCTTTTTTACCTGCATTTCGTCCGAATACAATTACATCAAGAAGAGAGTTGCCCATCAGTCGGTTTCTTCCGTGGATTCCGCCTGCTGCCTCTCCTGCAACCAGAAGGTTCGGGATTTCTTTTGTAAAGCCGTCTCCGTTGATCTCAAGTCCGCCGTTCTGATAATGAAGGGTCGGGTAAATCACGATCGGGACTTTTCTCATATCAATGCCGTAATTCATGTACATACGGAACATGGCAGGGATCCTCTTTTCGATAGTTCCCTCACCGCCCAGGATCTCGATCATCGGAGTATCCAGCCATACACCTTTTCGTCCACCTGGAACTTCAACGCCACGGCCTTCCTCACACTCGCGGATAACACCGGAAGCATTTACGTCACGGGTTTCCAGCGGATGGATATAAGCTTCTCCGTTTGCATTTACAAGCTGTGCACCAACGGAACGAACCTTCTCTGTTACCAGGGCACCAAGGATCTGTGACGGATAGATCGCACCTGTTGGATGATACTGGATAGAATCCTGGTAAAGAAGGGAAGCGCCCGCTCTGTATCCAAGTACGAGTCCGTCAGCAGTTGCTCCGTAGTGATTGGAGGTCGGGAATCCCTGATAATGCATTCTTCCTGCACCACCGGTTGCAATTACAACTGTTTTTGCTCTTGCAACGGAATAGTCTCCGGTTTCCATGTTGAGAAGGACTGCACCGGCAGTCTGACCTTTTTCATCCTTCAGAAGTTCTACAGCGGATGTAAATTCCACTACCGGGATCTTAAGATTTAAGACCTCATCACGGATAGTACGCATGATCTCTGATCCGGAATAATCCTTTGCAGCATGCATTCTCTTTCTGGAGGTACCGCCGCCATGTGTAGTGACCATGGTTCCGTCTTCTGCTTTATCAAACTCAACACCAAGGTCGTTGAGCCATTTGATCGCATCCGGCGCCTCCATTACCAGTCTTTTTACAAGCTCCGGTTTTGCGGCAAAATGTCCGCCTCCAAAGCAGTCCAGATAATGCTGTACCGGGGAATCATTTTCTTTATCTGCTGCCTGGATCCCGCCTTCTGCCATCATGGTGTTGGCATCACCGATACGGAGCTTTGTAACGATCATAACGTTGGCACCTGCGTTGTGGGCCTCTATGGCACAGGAAGATCCTGCTCCACCACCGCCGATGATCAGTACATCTACATCATAATCGATTTTTGTAAGATCGATTTTTTCGTTGAGCAGACGGCTTTCTGAATGGAGCATTTTTGTCAGTTCCAGTGGTGCTTTCTGTCCCTTGTTCGGTCCTACCTTGATCTCTGCAAATGCATCCGGGTTATAATCCGGATGGAATTTTTTGAGAAGAGCATCTTTCTCATCTGCACTCAGACGTCTTGGCTCTGTTGCCATACGCTCCGCTCTTGTAGCCTCTACCTTTTTGATGGATTCCATCATATTTTCTGGATATGGTGCATACATGTTTTACGCCCTCCTACTTCTCGATTTCTCTGCTGTTGTAAAGTTCCTGCATCTCTGTGATCGGCTTCTGCATGATCTGCTCAATCATGTCATCAAATTTACCTTCGTGGATCTCTTCCACACGTTTCTCCAGATGCTCGCTTTTCGGCGCAATATATTTTCCGGTGAGACGTCTTGCCAGAAGGCCTACCATCGGATGGGAAATTCCTGCCGGACATCTTACGGAACAGCAGCCGCAGCTTACGCAGTCAAAGGATTCCTCTGCACATTTTTCAAGCTCGCCTCTCTGAGCATATGCAATATACTGCATGACATTTAAGTCCTGTGTACAGGCCTTTGTGCAGGCATTGCATCCGATGCAGCTGTAGATCTCCGGATAAAGCTCCATCATTACCTGCTGGTTCGGCTTAAGATCTTCTATATTATAAAGTCTCTTGTCTGTAGGGAAGAACGGGATACTTGCCACATACATTCCCTCCTGCACCTGTGTCTGACAGGCGAGACAGGTTTTCAGCTCATTCTGTCCCTTGATCCTGTAGATGGTCGCGCAGGCACCGCAGAATCCGTGTCTGCAGCCGCATCCTCTTTTTAATGTATAACCGGCATATTCCATAGCTGTCATAATGGTCAGATCACCGGGAACGCTGTATTTTTTACCGAAAAAATATACGTTTACCATATTATTTTCCATTTGAGATTACCAGTCCTTTCTTTTACTTATTCAAACCGTACACCGCAGTGCCAGGCTCGATTCCGCTTCGCTTCATCTCGCTTGAGGGCGTTCGCCCTATACAGCCGCCGATAAAAACAGCTGCTTACATGCAAGCATGACGCATCTGTTTTTATCAACGTCTGTGCACTGCTCATTGCTTATCAATACTCATTAGGCAGTTCATCAACCTCATCACACCTAAATACCGGGCCGTCTTTGCAGACGTATTTGTCTCCGATGTTGCAGCGGCCGCATTTTCCGACACCGCATTTCATACGAAGCTCCAGTGTGGTATATACCTGATCTCTGGAGAAGCCCAGCTCTTCCAGTCCTGCCAGAACGAATTTGATCATGATCGGCGGGCCGCAGACCAGAGCGGTCTTATTGGTATCAAAACCAATCTCCTTCAGATAATTCGGAACAAATCCTACATGACCGTCCCAGCCTTCCTGCTCGCGGTCAATGGTAAGATATACATTTACACCTTCTGTTTTCATCCATACTTCCTGGATTTCCTTAAGCTGCACCAGATCATCTGCGGAACGGGAACCATAGAGAATATCTACTGTTCCGTAATCCTCACGGTTATCCAGCACATAATTGATCACGGAACGGAGAGGTGCCAGACCGATTCCACCTGCGATGAACAGGAGATTTTTTCCCTTTAACTTATCTTCCACCGGAAAATGATTTCCGTATGGTCCGCGGACTGCGATCTCATCTCCAACCTGAAGGCTGTGGAGATGATCGGTAAGGGATCCGCATTTTTTGATGCTGAATTCCTGATAATCCTTTACAGTCGGAGAAGAAGTAATGGAAAACATACCTTCACTGACTCCCGGTGCACAGACCATGGCACACTGTCCTGGCATATGCTCGAAAAGCTTTCCACCCTCCGGAGCTTCCACACGGAAGGTTTTTACATCCGGTGTCTCCTGACGGATATCTGTGATCACGCCAACCTTGGGGATCAGCGTATCCAGTGTATAATTTTTATGACAGGTACATTCACTCATTCTTTTCACCTCCCTGTTTTTCAAAGGCCTTGATAACTTTTACGATATTTAAAGATTCCGGACATTTCTCCACGCAGCGGCCGCAGCCAACACAGGAGAACATGCCGTCATTATTTAACGGATAATAAACAAGCTTATGCATAAATCTCTGACGGAATCTCTGCATCTGGCTGGTACGGTTGTTTCCGTGAGCCATCATGGTAAAATCAGAGTACATGCAGGAATCCCAGCAGCGGTAACGGTGAACACCGTGCCCTGTGTCGTAATCCTTAATGTCATAGCACTGACAGGTCGGACATACGAAGGTACAGGTTCCGCAGGCAAGACAAGGCTTGTACAGTTTCTCCCATACAGGAGAATTGAAACGGTCCATGTATTCTTCCTGCGCCCATCCTTCCAGTGAAAGATGTGTATATGGAAGAAGCTCGATAATATCACGGATCGCCTTCTTCTCCTCTTCTACCTTTGTCTCATCAGCATCTGCCAAAAGCTCCTTCACAGCTTCTGTCAGAGCATTTCCCTTTTCTGTGAGAGGCTTCCAGAAAAGCTCTCCCTCGATGATCCAGGCTGCAACATCTGCTTCCGGATCTGCGGCATCAATGCCAAATACTTTACAGAAACAGCTTTCCTCCGGTTCATGACAGGCAAGAGCTACGATAGTTCCATGTTCTCTTCTTGCCTGGTAAAAAGTATCCACCGGATCCCCAAGGAACACATTGTCGAGAACCTTCACACCCTGTACATCACAGGCTCTCATTCCGAATACGACAAAATTCTGGTCTTTCAGCGCCTGAGGTTCAATGCTGATATTTTTCCCATCTTTTTTACAGGTATAGAGATTTTCACTCTGTGGAAAAAAAGCATCCTTCGGTGATTTCACGGTTTTCAGTGTTTCAAGGGAAACTTCTGCATCCTCGCTCCATGCCTTGAAGTTCACCTGCTCACTTACCTTTACCGGTAAATATAATTCCTGGTCTGCGGCAATTTTCCGGAATAATGCCGGCAGATTTTCTACTGCGATCTTATACATACATTATCCCCTTTCTGCCACGATCCCTGGCTCTACATCCTCAAAGGTAAAGCTGGTAAGCGGACCCTTTGACTCCGCATCCTCGCCTGCCTGATACTCACCGTAAAACGCATCAATATCCTTGATAAACTTACGGTTAAACAGATGAAGGGGAATTCCCTGCGGGCAGACTCTGCTGCACTCACCACAGTCCGTACATCTTCCGGCTACATGGAAGGCACGGATCACATGGAACATTTTTTCCTCAAAGGAATCCACATTTGCCTTCTGGGCGCTGTCGAATTTGTTGCTGTCAAAAACGCATTTGCGGCAGCTGCAGGCCGGACATACATTACGACAGGCATTACAGCGGATACATTTACTCAGCTCGCTCTGCCAGAATGCAAATTTTTCTTCCGGACTCATCGCCTCGATCCGCTCAACTTCTGCGAAACGGTCAGCGTCCTTTGTCTCCTTTGACTCACCGATCAGTTCATCGTAAATTTTATGCTCTTTTCCTTTACATACATGGCAGCGTTCCAGCATGGCATCTTTGTATGCACAGGTTTTTTCTCCGTAAACAGTATCCACAGTCAATGTCTCTGCATCTCCGGTAATCTCTGCTCCGGAAATTCCCCGGATACCCTTGATCCCCATTTTGCGAATCTTTTCAATATCCAGCTTTCCTTTACAGCCAACACCTACGATATAGGCTTTTTCTCTGTCTACACGATGCTCTTTCAAAAGCTGGTTAAAGCTATATGTATCGCAGGGCTTCAGACAGACCATGGTTTTTCCTTCCAGCTTGGAAGCTTCGATCATATATTTGCTTAAATTGGCACCGCAGAATCCATCATAGACAAAATCCTCCAGAGATTCCGGTGTTTCAAAATAGGCTGGTTCCGGATTAAAGGCAAGATCTCCGGCTTTCCACCCAAGAACCCGGACTACCGTGCCATCTGCAAGCAGTTCTTTTGCACGTTTTATCAGCTCCTGCATCTTATATCCTCCAATCTCACGTTTTTACCAAGTGAATGGATCTTCTCAACAAACTCATTCATAGTCTGTGAAAATTTCACGCCCTCTGCGGCAGATACCCATTCCACACGTGTTCTTCCGTTTTCCACACCAATATAATCCAGCATTGAAAACAGAAGGGTCATACGTCTTCTTGCATAATAGTTTCCGGTACTGTAATGACAGTCTCCCGGATGGCATCCGCACATGATCACACCATCGGCTCCTTTTTCAAAGGCACGGAGGATGAACATGGGATTGACACGGCAGGAACATGGAACACGGATGATCTTTACATCCGCCGGATAGCTCAAACGGCTGCTTCCTGCAAGGTCTGCTCCGGCGTAACTACACCAGTTACAGCAGAATGCCACGATCTTTGGTCTGAATTCTTCCTTTGTTTCTATCGACATATTGCATCCACCTCCGCGATAATCTGTCTGTTGGAGAAGCCCTGAAGGTCCATGGCTCCTGACGGGCAGGCTACTGTGCAGGCACCGCAGCCCTGGCAAAGTGCTGTATTGACAACCGCAACTCTTCTTGTCTCACGGATACCGTGATCGTTGACCTGTTTCTCCTCATAGGAAATCGCTCCGTAAGGACATACATTTGCACAGGTAGAGCATCCGTTACAGAGAAGCTCGTCGGATTTTGCCGTACATGGATTGGTGGTCAGCTTATCCTTTGCAAGAAGCCCTATGGCCTTTACAGCCGCAGCTCCTGCCTGGGCAACTGTCTCCGGGATATCCTTTGGTCCCTGGCATACACCGGAAAGGAAAATTCCTGCTGTCGGTGATTCTACAGGACGAAGCTTTGCATGGGCTTCTGTAAGGAAATTGTTGGTGTCAATACTTGCAGTAAGCATGGTAGCGATCTTACGTACATCCGGATTCGGTTCAATGGCTGTTGCAAGAACTACCATATCTGCTTTCTTGAAGATCTGCTTATTATCAAGAAGATCCGAGCCCTGAACAAGAAGTGTTCCATCCGGCTGCGGAATTACTTTTCCTACCTGACCTTTGATGTAGTTTACGTTATACTGCTCAACTGCTCTTCTGTAAAACTCATCGAAGTTTTTACCAGGTGTACGGACATCAATATAAAATACCGTCACATTGGTATCCGGATATTTATCACGGATCAGCATGGCATGCTTAGCTGTGTACATACAGCAGATCTTGGAACAGTATGGCTTTCCACGGTCATCGGAGCAACGGCTTCCAACACACTGGATAAATACGATCTCCTTCGGTGCTTTTCCATCGGAAAGGCGCTCAAGATGTCCTTTTGTAGGTCCTGCAGCATTCATGATACGCTCCAGCTCCAGAGATGTGATCACATCCTTGCTCTGGCTGTATGCGTATTCATCATATTTGTCAAGCTTGATGGTATCAAATCCGGTTGCCACCACGATTGCTCCGTATTTCTGTGTTACGATCTCATCCTGCTGATCGTAATCAATGGCTCCTGCCTGACATACTTTGGAGCAGACACCACATTTGCCTGTCTTAAATTTCAGGCAATGCTCTCTGTCGATCACAGGAACATTTGGAATCGCCTGTGCAAACGGAGTATAAATAGCTGACCGGTTGTTCAACCCTCTGTTGAACTCATTTGGGATCTTTTTGGAAGGACATTTTTCCTGGCAGACTCCACAGCCTGTACATTTGTCCATGTTGACACTTCGCGCTTTTTTGCGGATATCAACAGTAAAATCTCCTACAAAACCTGCAACTTTTTCTACTTCACTGTATGTATAAATATTGATCTTTTCATGAGCTGCAGCCTCTACCATTTTCGGGGTAAGGATACATGCGGAACAGTCCAGAGTAGGGAAGGTTTTGTCAAGCTGTGACATTCTTCCGCCGATACTTGGCGTTTTTTCCACAATATCAACTTCATAGCCTGCATCGGCAATATCAAGAGCCGTCTGGATTCCGGCGATACCGCCTCCGATGATCAGGGCTCTCTTTGTAACCTGGCTTTCTCCCGGCTGAAGAGGAGCGTTTAAATTTACCTTTGCTACTGCTGCTCTTGCAAGGATCACTGCCTTCTCCGTAGCCTCCTGCATATCCTTGTGGATCCAGGAACAATGCTCACGAATGTTTGCGATCTCCACCATATATGGATTCAGGCCGGCCTTTTCCGCCGCTTTGCGGAATGTAGCCTCATGCATACGCGGAGAACAGGAACAGACAACCACTCCTGTGAGATTTTTTTCACGGATGGCTTCCTGGATCCTGGACTGTCCTGCTTCAGAACACATATACTGATAATCTTCTGCATGGACAACTCCTGGCTCTTTTGCAATGATCTCCACAACCTTTTTCACGTCTACCGTAGCGGCAATATTACTTCCGCAATGACAGACAAATACACCGATTCTCTGCACTTTCTCACCTCCTGTATCTTCTGAACGCACTTACAAGCAGCTGCTGAGGAAGCTCCGGATCAAGAAGCTCCGGAATTTCATTTGGTGAAAGATAGTCTCCGCCTTTTTCCCGGACAACCAGCTGTCTTGCCCCGTCAATGATCTTTCCGGGTTTTACGTCTCGCGGACAGCGCTCCACACAGGCAAAACAGGAAAGACATTTCCACAGGGATGCTGAATTTACAAGTGCTTCGATATTTTCATTGATCACGTAGGACACAAACTGATGAGGCTTGATATCCATCTCGTCAAAGGATGGGCAGGTAGCAGAGCATTTGCCACACTTCATACATTTCAGAGGATTGGTCCCGCTGATCTCCTTTATTTTTTCCGCAGCAGAATGGTTATCTCTCATTTTGCCACCTCCTCTTTGACGCCAAGGGCTTCTGCCAGAAGCTCTGTAAAATAGTAAACCGGCAGTCTGTTTCCGGCATTTTTATTCAGATTATATTTGCACAGTGGACAGGCAGTGATCAGCATATCTGCGCCAAATCCGGCTGCACTTTCTTCGATCTTTTCACACATATTCTGTGACATTTCTTTTTCTTTCAGGGATATATATCCTCCACAGCATTCATTTCTGTAAGGATAGATCACAGGCTCAGCGCCAAGGGCACGGATAAAATCCTCCATGATCCTTGGATTTTCCGGATCATCAAATGCCATGATCTTTCCAGGTCTCAGAAGCAGACATCCGTAATAGGCTCCGATCTTCTTTCCGGTAAAAGGATTTACTACTTTTTCTTTCAGTTTATCAAAACCGACTCTGTCCCGGAGAACCTCCAGATAATGGAGAACGGTTGTCTCTCCTTCATAGGGAGCTTCCAACTGCATATAATTGTTGGCTCTGGTCCGGATATCTTCCACATTTTTCATATCATCATTGACACGCTTGATCACATGATGACAGGCTGAACAGATCGTCACCAGATCCTGGCCTTTTTCTTTTGCCTGGTTTAACGCACGGACGGAAGAAAGCTTTGTTGCGATCTCGTCTGTGCCAAGCGGATAAACACCACCACAACACTGCCAGTCCTCGATCTCCTCAAGCTCAAACCCAAGGGCTGCGGCACTGGCTCTGGCATACTCATCCAGATCTTTGGCCTTTGTTCTCAGGGTGCAACCCGGATAATAACTGTACTTCATACTTTTCATTATCCTTTCTTAGTCTAAAATCTGACGGTTTAAATGCATCTTTTTTATCTAAATATTGTTTATTTTTTAACAATATATACATAAAAAAAGGAAACCTGACTAACACTTACTTGAGATTTTTTCTTAAAAGTGCTCAAATAAAAGAGGTAAAACACTCTTCCTCCGCAATTAAGAAGTGTATTAGCTCGATTTCTTAAACCATCATAACACGATATTCTTATTTCTACAAGTCATTTCCAGTAATTTCTTGTGTTTTTTTTAACACACTTTTAAAAATTCTTCTCATTACTGACACGGTGTTGTAATTTCCTGTGGCATAAAAAAGCTCCGGATTTCTCCGAAGCTTTTTTAATATAATCTCAGTCTATCTGACTCATCCGGCCAGATTACCCGGCTTTAGACCAGGTGACTGTTTTCTTTTTCAATCAGTAAATAATGATCGGGTATCCCGCATCAATCGTCTCATAGATCAGTGCCGCCTGATCCTTTGGCAGGTTGATACATCCGTGGCTTCCGTTGGTCTTATACCGGTTTCCCCCAAAAGAAGACTGCCAGGAAGCATCATGAAGGCCCTGTCCGTAGACAAAAGGCATCCAGTAATTGACCTTTACATCATATCCATATTCCGCGCTGGTCAGATTAAAAGGACTTGCCTTATAGGCAATGGGCCATGCACCACGGTATGTTTCCCGGCCCTTCACCGGTTTTCCGCTGACAATATCCGTTTCTGTCACAAGGTTTCCATCTTTATAAAGCCACAGATGCTGGGCATCCAGGCTGACTTCTATGTAGCTGCCTGCAAGATCGTCAGTTCCGTTTCTCTGATAACCGGTTTTGCTGTAAACGGGATCACGGGTAACTGCAGTACCACTTTTCAGATCTTCCACAAGCTGTGCGTACTCTCCGTCCTGGTCGATCCGGTATCCATACTCATTCCCCTCAATGGTCACGTCCGTTCCCGTTGAGGTATGGAAAGTACGGGGAACATAAATGGTATTGTATTTGTTGGCAAGATCGCTGATATAGGTTTTGATGGCATCTTCATCCAGAGTCAGGGTCTCACCTTCCACTTTCAGCCAGGAACTGATGGTGTCTGCATCCAGCACAACCGTTTCACTTCCAAATGTGTATGTAACTGTAGTACTCCGGTATTTTTTCAGCTGACTGTTCAGACTTGTAACTTTATTTTCCATATCTTCTGTTGCTGTCACTGCCGGGCTGATATATACATGTTTGTTCAACGGGATTGTGATTGTATCTCCAAGAAGAGCTGTATCAAATGCCGCATTCAGATTTGTGTCCACGGTGGTCTCCAGTTTATCCGGATCAATCTCCGTGCCCTGTACCTGTTTCACAAGGATGAATTCTTTTTTCTCCTCATTGTACTGAATGGATGCATCGGTGGAAGATTTTCTTTCTTCCGTTCCGAAATTGGAAAGATCCAGAGCCTGTTTTTCCTGCTCTTCATCTTCCTCGATCTGGCATTCCAGATTTACGTTTTCTTCCTTTGGAAAAATCTTCCGGTTCTCTTCTCTCTGTTTCTGAAGGTCTGTAAGCTTATTCAGAAGATCTTCCTCATTGAGGCTGTACCCCAGATCTTTGAGCGTCGTGCTGTAAACCTCCTTGTCATTTTCCTGAAAAGATACCGGCCGGTTTTCAAATTCCGCAGCAATTTTTTCTTCTGCCTGCTTTGCGTCCAGCCTGGAAACCTCCACTCCCCACACGGAAATTTTCCGGCCCAGTGTGTTGTGATCTGCCATGTATGTGTAGCCAAATAACCCGGCCACAGCCAGGATTGCTGCGGCAATACAGATCCCAAGTATGATCTTCAGTGTCTTTTTACTGATGGTTAATTTTTTCTCCATACCCTTATCCCTCGAGTCTTATGTATTATATGTTATGTTGTCACATTGGCTGTTATTATAATACAACGAATCCCCCTCTTCTGTAAAAATGATTTATCCAGGATCCGCCTGAACCGGTAAAAAAGACAGACTGCCGCTCCTCGCGAAAATCTGTCCTTTCATACGTTTCTTTTTTATGTTTCTGTCAGCAGTATTTTCGAACGGATCTTCTGCTGCTTATTCCGGCATTACGATCTTACCTGCGATCGCACAGGCTGCTGCAGTTTTCGGAGATGCCAGATAGATCTGAACCTTGGAAGTTCCCATACGTCCCAGGAAATTACGGTTGTTGGTTGCCACAACCTTCTCCCCGTCTGTCAGGATTCCGCCGGTTCTTCCACAGCAAAGTCCGCATCCCGGATGTGTGATGATGGCACCTGCCTCAGCAAGCGTATCCAGAATACCAAGTTCAATGGCCTGACGGTAGATCTTGCGGCTTGCAGGAGTTACGATCAGTTTTACAAAGTCTGCAACTTTTTTGCCCTTCAGGACTTCTGCTGCTGCCATCAGATCTTCCAGACGTCCGTTTGTACAGGAACCGATAAATACCTGATCGATGGTCTCACCCTGAAGCTCGCTGACATCACGGATCTTGTCCACCTGTGACGGACAAGCCATAACCGGTACAAAATCCTCTGCCTTATAAGTCATGGTCTTCATATAAACGGCATCCTCATCGCCTACAAGACTCTTCTGGAACTCATCAAGCTCTGTCTCACAGTAAGCAGCAGTCTTCTCATCCGGTGTGAAAAGTGCACATTTTGCACCTGCCTCGATCGCCATGTTTGCCATGGTCATACGACTTGCCACAGACATGTTCTCAATGGTGCTTCCGGAAAATTCCAGTGCACGATAAGTCGCACCATCTGCACGAAGGTCGCCAATCAGGCGGAGGATGATATCCTTGGACATCACATTCTCCGGAAGTTCTCCGTCGATCACAACTTTAATGGTTTCCGGAACTTTGATCCACATGGTTCCTGTTCCCAGGATGCTGGCCATCTCTGTATATCCGATACCGGAAGAAAATGCACCGACACATCCGTAAGTGGTAGTGTGGCTATCTGTACCAAATACGATATTGCCAGGTTTTACGTAACCGGCCTCTGTCATCAACTGGTGGCAGATACCGTCACTTCTGTGCACGTTTTTCATACCATATTTGGCTGCAAAAGCATCTCCCACATGGAAATGTCTGGTGTCGTCCTGCTGGCTTGCAGGTACAAGATGGTCATAGATCAGAACAACTTTGTCCGGATCCCAGAGTTTCTGAAAGCCCATCTCCTCGAATTTGTCCGCTACAAACGGAATAAAGATATCATGGATCATCACTCTGTCAACATTGACCGTCACGATATCGCCAGGCTTTACTGCTTTGCCTGTGTTATGTCTGATAATTTTCTCAATGATCGTCTCACCCATTATTTCTCTCCTTTCCGTCTTAGTCCAGACCGTTCAGTTTACGCATGGCTTTTACAAGTCCGCCAGCCTGAATAATATCCATCAGATTCTCCGGAAGAGAAGCAATCGGGTACTGTTTTCCGTTATGGTCTACATGCTCGTTCATCACAACTGTAACTTCATCTCCCTCTTTCACATTGTCGTGAAGATCCGGCTGTTCGATAAGAAGAAGGCCGTTGTTGATGGAGTTGCGGAAAAAGATCCGGGCAAAAGATTTCGCAATAACACACTGTACGCCCAGTGCTTTAATGATCTCCGGTGCCTGCTCTCTGGAGGAACCGCAGCCGAAGTTCTTTCCTGCTACAATAATGTCACCTTTCTGGATCTGTCCTGCCAGCTCCGGGCGAAGGGGACTGAATCCGTACTGTTTCATATCGTCAATGGTTTTCAGCGCCAGATACTCGGTCGGAATGATGATATCGGTGTCAATATCATCGCCCAGTACCCACACTTTTCCTGTAAATGCTTCCATATGTATATTCTCCTGTTTATTCCTGAATATCTTTTCTGAGGTTTTTATACTCTGTCTGCAGTTGCGATCTCACCTGCAATGGCAGATGCGGTAACCGTTGCCGCAGATCCCAGATAAACCTTGGAGCTCGGATGTCCGGCACGTCCCTTGAAGTTACGTGTTCCGGTGCTGATAAGAACCTCGTTCTCACCGATCACACCCTGGCAGCTTCCCCAGCATACACTGCAGTTCGGGTTCATCACAATAGCGCCTGCTTCCATGAAGATATCGATCAGGCCTTCTTTTAATGCCTGGCGGTAGATGGTCTGGCTTGCAGGAACGACCAGGAAACGAACGCCTTCTGCAACTTTTTTACCCTTGATCACCTCTGCGCCTACACGGAGGTCTTCAATACGGCCGTTGTTACAGGAGCCAAGAAATGCCTCGTTGATCTTGATGCCGCAGGTTTCCTCAGCCGGAACTACATTGTCAACGAAGTCCGGTTTCGCTACAACCGGGCGTACTTTGGAAAGATCGAAGGTGTACTCTCTTGCGTAAACAGCATCCGGATCGCTGTGATATACAGCTTTTGGTTCACGGCCATGCTCTTTCAGATATTCCAGAGCCTTGTCATCTGCCTCAAAGATTCCAGTCTTCGCACCGGCCTCAACAGCCATGTTGCAGAGAGCCATACGGTCGCTGATGCTTAATGTTTTGGCGCCTTCGCCGGTAAACTCCATTGCCTGATAATTACATCCGTTTGCTCCGATCTCTCCGATAATGGTAAGGATTAGATCTCTTGCATAAACACCCTCAGGAAGTTTCCCTGTCAGGTTGAATTTCACAGTTTCCGGTACCATAACCCAGGAAGTTCCGGTTACCATTCCATAAAGAAAGTCTGTACATCCTACACCGGTACCGAAAGCGCCAAGTGCTCCATAAGAACAGGTATGGCTGTCTGCACCAAAGATCAGCTGTCCCGGACGGACATAATTCTCGATCATGATCTGATGACACACGCCTTTTCCTTCCCAGAAATCAATGTTGTTCTCTCTTGCAAAATCTCTCATTTTTTTCTGGGATGCTGCTGTTTTCGGGCTGTCAGACGGTACATTGTGGTCTACGATAAATACCAGTTTCTTTGTATCTGCGATATGTGGATTTTTTAATTTGTTGTTGTACATGTCAACAGTCAGATGTGTGGTTCCGTCATTGCTCATCAGATGATCCAGCTGGACCGTATAGATATCTCCAGGTTTTACGCTGTCCACACCGGCTGCTGCCGCGATGATTTTTTCTGCGATCGTCATTCCCATCTCTTATTCCTCCTCACGGTTCAGAGAAGCGATAAGTCCTCCCTGATTCAGTATATTCTGCATGTATTCCGGCAGTTTTGTGCAGGAATAAGTCTTTCCGTTGGCAACCGCTGTTCCCTCGGACATATGAAGCTCCATGGTATCTCCGGTCTTCACATCATCCGGGAGGTCCTTACAGACAATTGCCGGAAGTCCGATATTGATGGCATTGCGGAAGAAAATACGGGCAAAAGATTTCGCAATGACTGCCTTTACTCCAAGTGCCTTAAGAACGCCCGGTGCCTGTTCTCTGGAAGATCCGCATCCGAAGTTCTCTCCTCCCACTACAAAATCTCCCGGTTTCACCTTCTTGGAAAAATCCGGATCCAGTGACTCAAATGTGTGACTCTTCATCTCATCCAGATTCGGCAGAAGCAGGTACTGGGATGCAATGATCTGATCGGTATCGAGGTCATTATGAAATTTAAAAATTGTTCCCTTATCCATAAAACAAGTTCCTTTCTGATTGTTATCCATTTCCGGGTCAACATTCCTCTGTTACCCTTTTCGTCCTATATTCTAACACAAAACGTCATATAATTAAAATGTATATTTTTAATACTTAATATAACTTTAGGTTATAAAGTCATTTCCCTGTGATCAGCGCAAAATATCCCCACTCCCACAGAAGCTCTTCAAAACTGTTCTCAAGATATTCCCGGATATCGTCTTCCTCATATCCGGTCATTCTGGAGATCACTACCATATAATCCCGGAGTGTTTCGTAGGGAAGAGATCCCCGTCCCTCTTTCTGCCACCGGAGAAAAACAGCCTGGCGAATGGTGGCATATTCCATACCGATCCACTGCATATGAACCAGGGCATCTTCCAGATCTCCTTCTGATGTCAGAAGATCCGAATATACTTCGTTGGTAAGAAAGCTTCGGAGAAGATTTTCATATGCACGAAGTTCCCGGTAAAAATCCTCCCAGGCTTCCGTCATTTCCTCTTCCTCATACTCTTCCGATAATTCCTCCGCCAACTCCGTCACCGGCTCCAGATACTTCCGGTAAAGTCCCTCTTTCCGGTAATTTACAGCCAGGTCCTGCAAAAGTTCATTGCATTCGTCCATAGTATCCAGAACAGGCAGGTCTATCTCGCTGATAGCTCTTTCCAGCTGGTGAATTGTCTTCTCTGAAAAATAATCTTCCACAAGCTCTGTGGTAAGCGGCGTGTTCCGGTGAAGTTCCTTCAGAACATAAAAACTTTCAAGAAGGGTTTCCTCCGGTGTTTTTTCAGTATCCATTATAAGATCCATAACCTTCCGGCGCACAAGAAAAAGCGGCTGTTCCTTTTCTTTTGGAGTTTCCGGAAAAGCGATTCTTTTCTTCTCCTTCCAGATGTCCAGGACAGCCGGGCAACAGGGCATCATGGTCGCTTCCTTATGATCCTGAAATTCATGGATCTCCCTTGGAAAAATCTGGCAGGTCTCTGAAAGCATCGAATCCCCATAAGCACTTACCAGATAGCACAGTCTGTTCTTTGCCAGGAAAGGACAGTCGTGCTCTTCCGTCATCTTCATGATCCGGCTGCCGTCCTTTTTCATGGTATAGGCCTGCAGGCAGCTTCTGTGTCCGGGCACCTCTGACGGCGGCTGGATGGTTTTCCAGTTTCTGTAGGTTTCATCATCTATGTTGATCTTCCATTCCCTGCAGCAGCTGATGGTGCATTTGTCTGCAATACAGGTAAATTCGTCGTAATAATCAGGTTTTAATAATTCCATGTTTCCTCCATATTCTTTATTTTTCAGCTCCAATGTCTCCTGTTTGCAAAATGGACATGAGCTGACATGTTTTATTTTTCCCCATAAACACAGAAAAGCGGAATTCTATCCGCTTTCTCTGATATTCTGTGTATTCGTTTTTATTCTGCATTCTCTCCCAAAAGTTGTCTGTGCACCTTCCGCCTTACAAACCAGAAACAGGTCACCTGCATGATGATCGTAAGGATCCATGATGCCGGATAAGAAATAAACAGTACTTTCAGTGATCTGTGAGCCGGGAAAATTCCGAAGATCCACACAATTCGAAGGCCGACCGTTCCGATAATAGACAGGATCATCGGCACACCGGAGCGTCCCATTCCACGCAGTGCTCCCGGAAACAGATCCATCTGTCCGCAGAGGAAATAAGTAACTGTGGTATAGGCAAGGATCTCCATTCCGCACTGGATAACCTCCGGATCTTCCGTATAGATTTTCAGAAGCTGCGGGCCAAAGAAATATGCTCCACATCCCATGGCAAAGGACACCACAAAGGACAGGATCAGACAATCCACCAGCACCCGGTCCATACGTTTCGGTTTCCGAACACCGTAATTCTGGCTGGTAAAACTCATACATGCCTGGGTAACCGAATTCACGGACACATACAGAAATCCAAAAATATTATTGGCTGCTGTATATCCTGCCATAGCAATGGAACCAAAGGAGTTTACAGAAGACTGAAGAAGTACATTGGAAAAATTGATCACTGTACTCTGGATCCCGGCAGGCAGTCCCACCTGGAAGATCTGCTTCAGGTACTCTCCCTTTATGGACAGTTTTGAAAAACGCAGCTGATAGCTTCCCTCTGTCTGATACAGACACCGAAGGACAAGAATGCAGGAGATCAGCTGAGAGATCACCGTTCCGATTCCCACACCGGCCACGCTTAAATGACACACGATCACGAAAAACAGATTCAAAAGCGCATTGGCACAGCCGGAAATGATCAGAAAGACCAGCGGCCGCTTGGTATCTCCCACAGCACGCAGGATCGCCGCACCATAGTTATACAGCATAAAAAACGGCATTCCCAGGAAATAAATACGCATATAAAGAGTAGAAAGATCGATCACATCGTCCGGTGTATCCATCAGTTCCAGGCAGATCCTGGCAAAGAGCACTCCCAGAAATGCCATGATGACCCCGCTGACCAGAGCCAGTAAGATCGATGTATGTACTGTTTCTGACATTTCTTCATCCTTACCGGCAGCATAAAATCTGGCTGCCAGCACATTGGCACCAAGAGAGATCCCGATAAAAAGGTTGGTAAACACATTGATCAGTGCGGTAGTGGAGCCTACTGCCGCCAGTGCCTCACTTCCGCTGAAACGTCCCACTACCACGATATCCACTGCATTGAACATCAGCTGCAGGATACCGGACAGCATCAGCGGCAGTGAAAACGAGATCAGCTTGTCCATGATCGACCCATTGCACATATCGATCTCATACTTGTTTTTTTTCACGATTTCATCCCCCATAATCATACTTACATAAAAATATTATAGCACCTTTCGTCGAAAAGCTACAATGAAATATTTTCATGGAGAATATGCAGCGGCTGCATAAAATACGCAGCCGCACAGTAACGTGTGTTTATCATTTCACTATCTTTCCAGGAGTCCTGCATCACGAAGGTTTGCAAGAAGTGCATTAAAATCCTCCACAATATCATCTACGCTTGTTGCATTTCCCACAGCAGCTGCCGGAGTTACTGTTCCGGCAGGACCGGTGGCTCCCGCTGCTCCTGCTGGACCAGTGGCTCCTGTTGGGCCGATTGCTCCCGCTGGGCCAGTGGCTCCGATTGCACCAGCCGGACCTGTTGCTCCCACCGGACCGGTGGCTCCCGTTGTTCCAGCCGGACCAGTGGCTCCCGTATATCCCTGTATTCCCGGTTCCCCCTGCGGCCCCTGAGGGCCCATAGGACCAGGGACTCCCGGACAGCCTCTGGGGCCGGTTGGTCCTGTAGGTCCCACAGGGCCTGGGCAGCCTCTTGTTCCACATCTGTCACATCCACAGGAACTATGATTTCCATAACAGGACATACAGGACAAATCCTCATGACTGTCCTGCTGCATTTCCATTTCCTTACGTTTTCGATGCCTGAACAGCATTCTTCGATCACCTCATAGGAAAATAACTTTCCCTACAGTATATGACAACAGCTTTTACCTGTGCATAGGATCCCCGCAAGCCTGTACCCTGCCAGGAAAATATAATAAATATGTCTTTCTTTTTATGTCAGACCATATTTTTCCCGGAAATATTTCTGGTCATACAATACTCCCGAATCTTCCGGCTTCAGCTCCATTGCTTTCTTATGAAAAAAGAATGCCTGCTCCGGGCATCCCATTTTATCATAACAAACGCAAAGCTGCATATATGGCACAAACCCATGATACTCAGCCATAAAAAATCCACCCTTTTTCTTATCTACAGGCACAGTAAGCGCCTGCCCGTACCAGTAGGCAGCCTGTCTGGGCAGCTCTCTTTCCAGAAAGATCTTACCGACCTCACAGCAGATTTCCGCCCTCGGCACATCCATAGTCAGACTGTACAAAAAAGCTTCCAGTGCGGACTTTTTCTCTCCCATTTTCCGGTAGCACTGTCCAAGTACAAAACAGGCATCGATCTTATTTTCCAGCCATCCGGACGGATTTTTCAGGAACTCCACCAACACAGCCTCTGCCTCCGGATATCGCTGATGATAATACAGTTCTCTCCCATAATAAAGCTGATGTCTGGGTTCCAGCTTTTCTCCTCCTGCCAGCATTTTTTCATAAATGCGGAGATTACGGTCCGGATCACCTTTTCCACATTTCCGGTGCCGGATCACCACATCTGAATAGATGATGTTTCCCTCCGGAATCACAGTTTCATGAACTGCCCCATTCCATCTGAAATTTCTGGATGTTTTCATTATCCGCTCCCGAAAATAAGAAAATGTTGTTCTCCCGCTCTGGTCAAACCCTGCCGCATATTCCATCATTACAACATCTGTTCCGGGATCCAGAGCTTCTTTAAGACTCTTCAGTTTTTCCAGATTTTCTTCATTCAGGACATCATCCGCATCCATCCACATCCAGTAATCGGTGCGGACTTTTTCCAGAAGAAAATTACGCGGAGCAGAAAAATCGTCACACCAGGGAAAATCATACACCAGCGACGTATACTGCTCCGCAATCTCTTTTGTTCTGTCTGAAGAACCGGTATCTGCGATCAGGATCGCATCCATTACCTGAGAAACCGGCTTCAAGATTCTCTCAAGAACTGCTTCTTCATTTTTTACGATCATACAGAGACTGAGGGAAATCATATTTCAGGATCCTTCGGATTTTTATAATATTTATGCCATTCCCATCAGTCCTATACCTTCTGTCAGTGTACAGCTTCTGCTTTCGGATAAAGCTGAGCTCATCCTCATATCACCAACTGTGGTATATCCTCTATATGTTCTGCAAGATGATCTGCCCCGTTCAGCTCCCCTCTCTCACCATATCCATACAGGCATCCTATAAATGGGCTTTTGCAGGCTCTGGCACATTCCAGATCCTGCCTCCTGTCTCCGACCACCAGATAAGGACCTGTATATTCCCGAATGATTTCCTGCACAATCTCTGTCTTTGGACGGAATCCATACGATTCGCAGTCATAAAAATGATCGAACCATCGTTCCATCCCAAATTCCTTCCAGTGCGCCTCACGATAGGAAGCTTTACAGTTACTTAAGATCACAAGATGATATCCCCGGTTCTTCAAAGCTGTAAGCATCTCCTCTGCTCCCGGATACCACACAGCCTTATGTTTCCTGATCTGTCTGACCATCAGGTCTCCTACCATCCTGCTTGCCTGCTCTTTATAGCTCTGATCCAGCTCCGGCAAAAATGTATTCCACATCTCCTTACTGTTAAATCCCAGCCAGCCGGCAATTTCCGCCGAGCCTATCTCCCGTTCTTCTGCAGCCTTCTGTTCTGTCAGCCACTGATAGGTTTCACGAAATGCCGGTTCATAGATTCCAAGGGTATGATGGATCGTTCCATCATAATCAAATATGATCGTTTTTGTCATCATTTATTTTCCTGTCTTTTAGAGCTGCTTCATCAGATTAACCATCTCGATCGCAGATAACGCACAGTCATAGCCTTTATTCCCGGCTTTGCTTCCTGCACGCGCAATAGCCTGCTCGATATTCTCAGTCGTGATCACTCCGAATAAGACAGGGATCCCTGTTGCAAGTTCAACCTGTGCGATCCCTTTGGCAGATTCATTGCACACCAGATCATAATGTGAAGTATCTCCACGGATGACAGCTCCCACGCAGATAACTGCATCATATTTTCCTGACTGTGCCATTTTCTGTGCTGTAAGCGGAATCTCAAATGCTCCCGGTACCCATGCTGCAGTAATATTCTCTTCTTCTACACCATGTCTTACCAGTCCGTCGACTGCTCCTCCCAATAATTTATTCACAATGATCTCATTGAATCTCGCTGCCACGATACCAACCTTCATTCCCTCCGGTGCTACTACTTTTCCTTCTACTAAATTGATCTGTCTCATTTTTTCTTCCTCCTGCTATTTGCTGTTTTTTATAAATTTATTTCTTTAAAAATATGACCCATCTTTTCCTGTTTCGTCTTCATATATTTCCGGTCATATTTTTGTACCGGAATCTCCAGAGGTACTCTCTCATTGATCTTCAGCCCGAATTCACCAAGCCCATAGACTTTATCCGGGTTATTGGTCAGTAATCTTAATGATTTCACACCAAGGTCTGACAGTATCTGTGCCCCGACCCAGTACTCTCTGAGATCCGGTGCAAACCCTAACTTCACATTAGCCTCCACGGTATCGTATCCCTGTTCCTGAAGCGCATAAGCTTTGATTTTGTTGATCAGTCCGATTCCTCTGCCTTCCTGTCTCATATACAGAATGATCCCTCTGCCTTCCGCCTCTACCTGGCGCATCGCTGTCTGCAGCTGCAGGCCGCAGTCACATCTGAGCGATCCGAATGCATCTCCTGTCAGACACTCCGAATGTACACGGCAAAGCACATCCTCACCATCTCCTATATCACCTTTTACCAGTGCCAGATGATGTTCTCCTGTAATGTCATTGATATAGCCATACATTTTAAAATCACCGTACTGCGTTGGGAGGTTTGCAGCTGCTTCCTCCTTTACATGCTTTTCATGTATTCTTATATAATCCTGCAGATCACGGATCGTAATAAATGTAAGGTTATGCTCTTTTGCCATTTCCCATAGCTGTGATGTACGCATCATAGTGCCATCTTCTTTCATAACTTCACAGCACACGCCGCATTCCTTCAATCCGGCAAGTCTCATAAGATCTGTTGTTGCCTCCGTATGGCCATTCCGTACCAGAACCCCGCCTTTTCTGGAAATAAGCGGAAATACATGTCCCGGTCTTCTGAAATCCTCCGGTTTTGACTGATCATCCACACACTTCATAATGGTATAGGAGCGTTCTGCCGCAGAGATACCGGTGGTTGTATCTACGTGATCCACTGCCACGGTAAATGCTGTACTGTGATTGTCCGTGTTCTCAGCAACCATCGGAGGAAAGTTCAATCTCGCCGCAAGTTCCGCACTCATCGGTGTACAGATAAGACCCTTTGCATAGGTCGCCATGAAATTAATATTTTCCCGGGTTGCAAACTCTGCCGCACATATCAGATCTCCCTCATTTTCTCTGTCCGGATCATCTGTGACCAGAACTATTTTTCCTTTCTTAAGATCCCTGAGTGCCTCTTCAATTGTGTTGTACTGATAATTTTGTGACATACTGTATATCCTCCTGTTTTAAAACCCGAATTCTTCAAGAAACTCCATCGTAATTCCGGATTCTTTTTTCTCTTCTTCATTTTTTCTGATGCCAAGCAGTTTTTCTACATATTTTCCGATCACATCATTTTCCAGATTAACCAGATCCCCCGGCACCTTTTCCAAAAGGGTGGTTTCTTCTCCTGTATGTGGAATGACCGACACCTGAAAACCAGCTTCATCAATCCTTGCAACCGTCAGGCTGATCCCATCAATACAAACGGATCCTTTTTCCACGATCAGATGCAAAATCTGTGGCGATGTCTCAATCGATACCCAGATGGCATTTTCTTCCCGGAGCATGGAACGTATCACGCCAGTCCCATCAATATGGCCGCTTACTATGTGTCCTCCGAACCTGCCGTCTGCAGCCATTGCACGTTCCAGGTTTACCTGGCTTCCGGCCTTGCAGCTTCCAAGACTGCTTCTTCTGATAGTCTCTGCCATCACATCGGCGGTAAATCCGTCCGGCTGGATCGACGTAACTGTCAGACACACACCATTCACCGCAATACTGTCACCGATCCTTGTTCCTTCCAGGACCTTCCGGGCTTTCACTGCCAGGATCCCTGATTCTCCTGTCAGCTGTATATAACGGACTTTTCCTTTCTCTTCTACGATTCCTGTAAACATGATTCCTCCTGTTTTTTCTCACACACCTGACATCTTATCCGGATGTCCTCACCAATCTGGCAGATATCTGTATATTTCAGTTCCACTGCTTCAGACGGGAATTCAACTCCGATACCTTCTACCGGTGTCTTCCCGGCCACACCGCCAAACAGCTTTGGTGCCACAAAAGCCTGTACTTCCTTTACAATTCCGGCTCGCAGGGCACTGTCATTTAACGTACCGCCTCCTTCCAGGAGAATACTATCAATGCCTTTGCTTCCAAGATCTGTCATCAGCTTCTTAAGGTCTATCTGATTCTTTTCATCCGGACAGTAAATGGTCTCAACTCCCATGGTATGTAATATTTTTATTTTTTCTTCTGTATTTTTCTGATCTGCATAAGCCACGATCGTCCGGTACTTTTCCGCACTTTTTACGATCTGACTGTCCGGCGGGATCCTGAGCTTACTGTCGCACACAATCCTGACAGGACTTTTCCATCCTTCTACCCGGACGTTTAACATCGGATCATCTGCAAGCACAGTTCCAATGCCTGCCATAATTCCCATGTACTGATGCCGCATATGCTGTACTTCTTTTCTTGCCGCTTCTCCGGTGATCCATTTTGATGCTCCTGTCTTCGTTGCGATCTTCCCATCCAGTGTCATGGCATACTTCATCACCACATAAGGAGTCTTCGTAGTAATATAATGGAAAAACACCGGATTCAGCTGATCACATTCTTCTCTCATAAAATCTTCAACTACTGTTACACCGGCTTCCCTTAACATCTGTACACCTTTTCCTGCCACTTTCGGATTCGGATCCCGGGAACCGATCACCACTTTTCTGATCTTCTGTTCAATGATCGCTTCCGTACATGGAGGTGTTTTTCCATGATGACAGCAAGGCTCCAGCGTAACATAAATCACCGCACCTTCTGCTGATTCTGTGAGGGAAGCAATTGCATTACGTTCCGCATGAAGTTCTCCATACTTTTTATGATAGCCTTCCCCAATGATCCTTCCGTCTTTTACGATCACTGCCCCTACCATCGGATTGGGATTCGTCCAGCCTTCTCCTTTTTTGGCCAGCTGGATCGCCCGAAGCATATATTCCTGATCCGTCATTTCTATTCCTTCTTTCTTATTCCTGTTCTTTGTCTGGTACACCGAGACTTTTAACCCTGTGCAATCGGATTCACCGACAAGTGAATGGTATAGTTATTTCGAAAACGATATACCAGATACAAAAAAAGCCTGCAGAAATATCTGCAGGGTGGAATTGATCTGTTACATATGATCAATAAATGAATGTCTGATTATTTCCTACATAAAAAGCTCTGAAATGGATCACCATCTCAGAGCTCTGATACTACATTCATTCATACAAAAATCAACTGTACTATCATCTTCTTCCATCCAGACTATACTGTCGGCCCCGGAATCTCACCGGATCATGCCTTTCGGCTCGCGGGCTCTACCGCCGGTAGGGAATCTCACCCTGCCCTGAAGATATCTTTTTGTTTATTTTAATACTTTATCTGTTATTTGTAAAGCGGAATTTTTATTTTACTCATTCCATGCGGAATATTATCAGTGAACGGTAACGAAACTAATCACTAATCCGCATACTATACTCATCTTTTTTTGTATATAACCAATTCAGGATTTTCACCGTCTTTCTCATATGTACATATCATAATAAAATCCATATTTGCCAGAATACCGAAGTATCTGTCCCCTCCGAATTCAGACTCCATTTGATTTCCCAGATAAGTTTTCTGGTCATCCAGAAATTTCACTTTTTGTCCATTTGGCAGTGCATATTCCAGATTTACATATTTACCTACAAGTGCATTCAGTCTGTCTACCCTTGGAAGTCCATCTATATGTAAATCATTTATTTCATTTATCAATTGCTTTTTAAACTCTTCAAACTGCCCATTGTCACTAAGTTCATCATACCTTTTCCAGTAATCTAACTTTGGAAGCATTTCTTTCAGATAAGTGCGTGCCTGTTCTTCGGTAAAGCTTTCATTTACCATATTCTTTACACAAACATCAATCAATTCATCCATATCATTATATGTGTATGTTCCATCTGCATAGCACCATTTACAATACTCCTCATTTAATGCGCCATCCTTATCACGTCCCAGTATGGAATCATCATCAATTGGCATCCCGCAGCACTGACAGATCAGCTTTCTCGGTTCTCCCAGAAGCGTATTGATCGAGACATCAAATTCTTTCGATAAGAGCTTAAGTGTATCAGTATTCGGAACGGTATCTCCATTTTCCCAACGTGATACTGCCTGCCTTGTTACCATGATTTTATCTGCCAGCTCGTCTTGTGACATTCCTCTTTCAGTACGAAGTTTCAAAATAATATTTTTTGTTTCCATAGTCGTCACCTCCATAACCACATCATATAGATAAATCCATGTTTTGAAAAGCAACCTGCTGTTGCCAACGAATAATCCAACACCAAACACACTTATCGCAATAATCATCAGCACAATCTTAAAGCTGACCATCTATCTTTTTATGTATTTTTGCTTTCTTACTTTTTTTATCAATTGGATACCATACAGTTTCAGCTTATATCCCAGCATGATATACAGCTTGTTATATGGCAGTCCGTGAAACTTCTGGTTGACCTTATGACCCATATCTTTCTCTTTACGGATATTTCGGATATCTCCCACAACCACACAGCGGATATCTTCTTTTATGCAGTATTCTGCAATCCATCTGGTCACTTTATGAAGATAATCCTTCACTGCATTCTGCTTTTTTCTGTAAAGTCTCTGGATATGTTTCGATGATCCTGGATATTTTATCCCTCTTTCCGATTGCTGTGCATACCAAACAGACTGCACTCTGGCGATCTCTTTATGAAAATATCTTTCCAATGAAAGATATCTCCTTCCAAGGATAAAAGTCCTGCCATTTCCGGAATCATAACAGGTCATCAGATTATGAAGTCCAAGATCAATAGATAAATAATGTCCATTCTGTAAAAGCTGCTCTGGTCCTTCAATCTCATAGATAACAATAAGGTCGCATTTTCCGTTTTCCGGCGGATAGATCCTCAATTGTTTTATCTGATCCATGTCCCTGAAAATCTTATTTTCAAGATATAGAAATTTTTCATGGATCCCGTAGGTTTCTTCCATATAGCTTTTCAGATCCTTT
This sequence comes from Blautia sp. MCC269, assembly GCF_018785655.1. Lineage (NCBI taxonomy): Bacteria > Bacillati > Bacillota > Clostridia > Lachnospirales > Lachnospiraceae > Blautia > Blautia sp. MCC269. The sequence goes on from NZ_WQQE01000026.1 coordinate 58,784, forward strand.
GGCAGAGACAGCCGCAATCGGTCTGAACCTTTCTCATGCCGGATCCCCATCTGCATGTATGTGACCGGGATATTGTCCTGTTTAAAACGGGGCGGATTTGGATCTTTGATCCCTCCGGTCTTTTTCAGGACATGGAAAGATCTCCATGCTTTGTCCAGCTGCTTACAGGTCTCCTGCGCTGTCTGTGACGGAAGCTGTCTGTACCACAGATCCCCTTTATGCGCTTTTTTCTGATAATACCAATCAGGATGCTTTTCCAGTCCCAGTTCTTTATAATGATGACGTTCATAGTTGCAGACATTCCAGAGTTTGGAAGCTGCATAACACATATGCCCTATGATATTAGAATATTCCGGCCGGATATTTACAGATGTTCTGTGTGACAGCAGCATTCCTTTTCCCCCTTCGAACAGCTATACAGATAGAGATCTACACTCCACCTTGATTTAATACGACTTGCTCTGGTGTTCAATATAACGGCGGATATTTTCTTCAGATACAGATCCGACCGTTTCCACATAATAGGAATGGTTCCACAGCTCTCCCTTCCATAGCTGGTTTCTTATTTCCGGAAAACGTTCGAACAGTTTTCTGCCGGTGATCCCCTTCAG
>NZ_WQQE01000027.1:0-27630 GCF_018785655.1 Blautia sp. MCC269
CTTGAGCCGTATGACGGGAAACTGTCACGTACGGTTCTTAGGGGAGGGGCTGGCAGCAATGCCAGTCTCTTACCCGACATCAAGACGGAAAGCGATGTTTTGAAATTCGTTACCGCCTTGATTGCCAACACCAAAGGCGACGGCAAGGAGGGCGACGAGTTCTGGACCAAAGCCGAAACCCTCTTGTACTGCGCCCTTGTGGCCTACATCGTCTTTGAGGGGCCGGAAGAAGAACGCAACATGAATACGCTGGTGGAAATGATAAACAGCATGGAAGTCCGGGAGGATGACGAAACCTTCAAAAACGCGGTGGACTATATGTTTGACGGGCTGGAACGCCGCAGCCCCCAGCACTTCGCCGTGAGGCAGTATAAGAAATACAAGCTCGCCAGCGGCAAGACAGCCAAAAGCATTTTGATTTCCTGCGGTGCAAGACTGGCTCCCTTTGATATTCCCCAACTTCGGGAGATCATGTCTTATGACGAACTGGAGCTGGATAAGCTGGGGGATGAAAAATCAGCGCTGTTCTTTCTTATCAGCGACACGGACACCACCTACAACTTTTTGGTTGCCCTCGCTTTTTCGCAGATGTTCAACCTTCTGTGTGAACGGGCTGATAACACCTATGGCGGGCGTCTGCCCTACCATGTGCGGGTGCTGTGGGACGAGGCAGCCAACACCGGACAGGTGCCGGGGCTGGAAAAGATCGTGGCCGTCATCCGCTCCCGTGAGATCAGCCTGACGCTTTTTTATCAGGCAATGAGCCAGTGCAAGGCATTGTACAAAGACCATTCCGAAACCATCATGGGCAACATGGACAGTATCGTATTCCTCGGAGGCCGGGAGGCTTCCACCCTAAAGGATATTTCGGAAAACTGGCTGGGCAAGGCCACCATCTCTATGCAGACCGAGGGCCGAAGCCGTGGACAGTCTGAAAGTTACAGCCAGAATATGCAGCGGCTTGGCCGGGAGCTGATGACCACCAGCGAGATCACCACCATGCCCGGGGATAAATGTATCTTGCAGCTTCGGGGGCTCCCGCCCTTCCTGTCCCCGAAGTATGACTTGAAAAAGCACCCGAATTACAAGTACACAGCCGAATTTGATAAAAAGAAAAACGCCTTCCGCTTGGAAAGCCTGTTCCGCCACCGGCCATTGAGACTAAAGCCGGAGGACGAATACACGGTGTACGAAGTGGACGGCTCCGACACGGACGAAGAAGCTGACCTGTTGAATTTCGATGATCTGGACAGCGACGAGTTTGTGTAACTTCGGGCCATGTTGACCCGAAGCGCCGCCGATGTGGGCGGCTTTTTTTGTACCCAAAATCATCAAACAAACAAAATGGAGGAACGTATATGGAATTTTTCAATCAGGCAATCGACATTCTCAAAATTCTGGTCATGGCTCTTGGCGCCGGTCTGGCGGTATGGGGCGTCATCAACCTTCTGGAAGGTTACGGGTCGGACAACCCTGCGGCAAAAAGCCAGGGCATTAAGCAGCTGATGGCGGGCGGCGGTGTCGTTCTGATCGGTCTTCAGCTTATCCCTCTGCTGTCCGGGCTGTTCAGCTAAATGTCACCCGTTGTCCCTTTTTCCAGAAAAGGAGCTGATGTATGGACTTTATCATCGACGCAATCGTTGAATGGCTGAAAGGTCTGCTCGTCGATGGTATCATGGGAAATCTGGATGGTCTTTTCGATAACGTCAATCAGAGCGTTGGCGAGATCGCCACACAGGTAGGCACGACCCCGGCGGACTGGAACGCCGGGGTCTTTTCCATGATACGACAGATCTCTGAAACTGCCATCCTGCCAATCGCCGGGGTCATCCTCACTTTTGTAATGACTTATGAGCTGATACAGATGCTCATAGAACGCAACAACCTCCATGAAGTTGACACATGGATGTTTTTTAAGTGGGTGTTCAAAACCTTTGTGGCTGTGATGATCCTGACGAACACCTTCAATATCGTGCTGGCGGTCTTTGATGTGAGCCAGCATGTGATACAGCAGTCAGCGGGCATTATCCAGAACGGGACAGAGATCACGCCGGATGTGCTGGACAGTTTGCGGACAGAGCTTGAGGCGATGGAGTTAGGCCCTCTGTTCGGACTCTGGCTCCAGTCCTTCCTGATCCAGCTTACCATGATTGCCTTAAACATCGTGATCTTCGTTATCGTATATGGCCGTATGATTGAAATTTATTGCGCGTCCAGAAGCGCCGCTTTTCATCCAAAGGCGGTGTGCGGGCATTTTGGGAACCCGGCTTTAGCAAGCCGGTAAAGAAAAGTATCAAAGACGTGAAAAGCGTCACTTTAGCGTCATCCGATTTACCCCGGAGGGAAACCACAAGGGGGACAATAGCGTATCGGAAAAATCGCAAGTTGGGAAAACCATCTACCCACGACTGAGCGGCAAGACGCAACATTGTGAATGAGGAGCAAGGCTAAACTGCTTTAAGGGCAGTCCGAGGCGGGATACTCGACCCGGCGGCGCAGGATGGTTGTATTCGCCGTATGTCATAGCGGAATGTGACAGGTAAACACAGACCGCACGATACTTATGACAGCCAGCCGCAGTAAGCGGAAAAGGACGAAAACCCACTACCGACATCACAATACGCTTTTCCCAAAGTGTCTAACTGGAGATTGCCTAAACCGGAACGCCGGAACTATCCGGCTATGCGTAATGCCGCAAGGCGATAAATTTCAAGGGGTAAAAACCCAAGAAAGATGACGCTGAATATCCGGCATGGCAACGGAGCCTCCGTAGTAGTCCGAGGGCGGGAAAGCCGTCTACATGGCGAAGGGAGGCAGGATGTCAACCAATTCATAAAAAGGAAAGGTGCGTGAGGCATTATGAGAAGTCCTGAAAATGTGTTGGAAAGCCTAAAATCCAAGGCGTGTAACAAGAGCTACAAGTACGAGCGGTTATACCGCAACCTGTACAATCCACAATTCTATCTGCTGGCATATCAGCGGATACAGGCGAAACCAGGCAACATGACAGCCGGAACAGACGGCAAAACCATTGACGGAATGGGAATGGCAAGGATAAACGCCCTCATTGAAAAGATGCGGGATTTTAGTTATCAGCCTAACCCGGCAAGGAGAACGTATATCCCGAAATCCAATGGGAAAATGCGTCCTCTGGGGATACCGTCATTCGACGATAAACTGATACAGGAGGTGGTGCGGCTCATCTTAGAGAGTATTTATGAGCCAACCTTTAGCGACTATTCCCACGGTTTCCGTATAAACAGAAGCTGTCATACGGCACTCAAATATGTGCAGAAATATTTTACGGGGACAAAGTGGTTCGTTGAGGGAGATATAAAGGGCTGTTTTGACAACGTAGACCATCATGTGTTGATTGCTATTTTGCGAAAGCGGATTGCAGATGAACATTTCATCGGTCTGCTCTGGAAGTTCTTGAAAGCTGGATATATGGAGGATTGGAATTATCACAATACTTATTCCGGCACTCCGCAAGGCTCCATCATCAGCCCTATCCTTGCAAACATCTACATGAACGAACTGGATAGCTATATGGCAGAGTATGCAGAGAAATTCAACTGCGGAAACCGCCGTAAAATCAATCCTGCGTTCAAGAAGAAGCTGGATGTCTGCCGGGGGAAAGAACAAAGGCTTAAAAGAAATCTCTCTAAAATGAGCGAGGAAGAAAAAGAGGGCTTAATTGCAGAAATCCGGGAACTGCGGCGTAGTCTGAAATCTATGCCGTATAGCGACCAGATGGACGATAGCTATAAACGGATTTGCTATATCCGATATGCCGATGATTTCTTAATTGGAGTTATCGGCAGCAAAGAGGACGCAGAACAGATTAAACAAGATGTAGGCTGCTTTATCCGGGACAAACTCCATCTGGAAATGTCCGAGGAAAAGACATTGATTACTCATGGACACGACGCTGCGAAGTTCTTGGGATATGAGGTCACAATCGCCAAAGGCGAACACAACAAAAAGACCAAAACCGGGGCTACCAGACGGGTAAACAATGGAAAAGTCTTACTTTATGTTCCCCATGATAAGTGGGTAAAACGACTGTTCTCCTACAATGCCCTCAAGATTAAATACGACAAACAAAATGGAAACAAAGAGGTTTGGGAACCTGTCCGGCGCACTCGCCTGTTGCACTTGGACGATTTGGAAATCCTAAACCAATACAACGCAGAAATCCGTGGATTGTATAACTACTACCGACTTGCAAACAACGTGTCTGTACTCAATAACTTCTACTATGTAATGAGATACAGTATGCTCAAAACCTTTGCTGGAAAATATCGGACACGAATCAGCAGAATTATCCGCAAGTACCGTCAAGGAAAAGATTTTGTTGTGGAATATCCGAAGAAAAACGGCAAGGTCGGAAAGGTATTGTTTTACAATAATGGGTTCCGCCGGGACACTAAAGTAGAAAGCGGAAATCCTGATATAGTAGCAAGAATTTTTGAGAATTATGGGCGTAATAGTCTTATAAAAAGACTGCAAGCAAACAGGTGTGAGTGGTGTGGCGCAGAGAATGTGCCGCTTGAAATACACCATATACGAAAACTCAAAGATTTAAGTGGCAGAAAACAATGGGAAATCGCCATGATTGGGCGTAAGCGCAAGACAATGGCACTCTGCGTCTACTGTCACGACAAGTTACACGCGGGGAAATTAGACTGACATCTGGAGAGCCGGATACGCTGAGAGGTGTAAGTCCGGTTCGGAGGGGAGTTCTCGGAAACCTGCCATAGTGATATGGTAAGGCGCCGGGTTCTTACCCTACTACTCACAAGTTTAGCGCCTATCCCGTTTGCCACCGTCCCCAACAGGGAAACCGGACACATGGGGCAGAACTATTTCCGCTCCCTCTTTGCGGTGGGCTTTCAAGGTCTGTTGATCTTGGTCTGTGTCGCCATCTATGCGGTGCTGATCCAGAGTATCGCCACCGACGGCGACCCCATCGGGGCGATCTGGGGCTGCGTGGGATATACGGTGCTGCTGTGTTTTACCTTATTCAAAACAGGCAGTCTTGCAAAATCCATCTTCGGCTGCCATTAAGAGACTTCGGGCCATGCTGACCCGAAGCGGAAAGGAGAAATCCATGCAGGAAAAAACTGCGGGCGGAACACCAGCCGCCCCTATAAAGCTGGATGTAAGCGTGCGGGTCATCGAACCTGTGAAAAACCTCATGGGCTTTGCCAGCGTGAAATTCAATGACTGCTTTGTGGTGGAAAATCTGAAAATCGTACAGGGCAGCAAGGGGCTCTTTCTTGGGATGCCCAGCCAGCCAGACGGCAAAGGCGGCTATCGGGATATGGCCTACCCTGTCACAAAGGAGTTCCGGGAACAGCTCAATACTGCTGTTCTGCAAGCCTATGAGGCAAAGCTGGAACAGATGGCGGAGCGCGGCTCTGTGGGGCGTGCGTCCATCAGCGACCAGCTCAAAGCCGGAAAAGCGGCTGCCGAACAGGCAAAGGCAGAGCGGCCTCCGAAGGAAAAGCCCAGCCGCAGTGCAGAGCGTTGACCTCGGGCCATGCTGGCACGAAGCAGAAAGGAGGCGGGAACCATGCCACGCAAACGGACGGGCTATGACGCGGCCTGCTATTACGACGGAAAACTGCTGGGCCGCTGTACCAAAGCGGACAGCGACGCCTATACCCTGTTGATGAACGCCTGCGGCGGGGAGGCTGCCCGTGTTCTTCGGGAATATGCCTATTTTTCCCCAGAACTGAAAGCCATCTTGGAAAAGGCGGCGCTCATGCAGGCGGACCGGAGCCGGACGGGCGGAATGTTCCATGCGCCGAAAAGCTCCCCGTGGGGCGAGGTGCAGAATTGTGAAACCCTCTGTCCGGGGGTGTTTCTGGTATCTACCGCCAGCCACGGCGGAACGATGGTGGCAAACGAGGTAGCCGCCGTTCTCTCCCCAGCGGCCAAAAAATGCGGCTTCAAGGACAAGGGCTATATCTGCTATGAGGAGGACGCACAGGAAAGCGTAGTGCTCCGGGAGCTGCTGGACAAAAAGCTGAGGAAAATCCCTGACCGCATTAAGGACAAAGGACAGTTTGAAGAAAAACTCAATCAGTCCATCCGGCAGTATCACCCCGAATACTGGCGGGCAAGGCAGAGCGGACGAGAGGCCGCCGAAGCTGCCCGCAGCACAGCCCCGGCCAAAGAGGCCGCAAGATAACCTCGGGTCATGCTGGCCCGAAGCAATAAAGGAGGTGTACCAAAATGGCCTATGTACCAGTACCAAAAGACCTTTCCAAAATCAAGACAAAGCTGGCCTTCAATCTGACGAAGCGCCAGCTTGTTTGTTTTTCCAGCGCGGCGGCGGTGGGCCTCCCGGCTTACCTGTTTTCCCGTGGCAGTATCGGGAACAGCGCCGCCATGTTCCTGATGATCGGCCTCATGCTCCCGTTCTTCTTTCTGGCTATGTATGAACGGGATGGCCTTCCGCTGGAAAAAGTGCTGAAAAACATCATCCGCACCCGGTTCCTCTATCCCCGGGTGCGGCCTTACAAAACCGAAAACTTCTATGCGCTGCTTAGCGCCAGAAAGGAGGCGCAGCCGATTGCGAAACAACAGAAGGGCCGGAAAGCCCGCAGGCAGAAAGCCTGAAAAGCAGGGCCTTACCGGCCTGTTCACGAAAGGAAAGAACATTCCCACCACCGCCCAGCAGACCCTCCCTTACCGGGAAATGTACCGGGACGGGGTGTGCCGGGTAGCGGACCGCTATTACACCAAAACCATTGAATACGAGGACATCAACTACCAGCTCGCACAGTCCGAAGATCAGGCGGCCATCTTTGACGGGTGGAGCGCCTGCCTCAACTACTTTGACAGCAGCCTTCCGTTCCAGCTTTCCTTCCTCAACCACCGGAGCCGCCCGGGCAGCCGGTACAGCGTGAACATCCCCATGCAGGACGATGATTACAACAGCGTCCGGTGTGAGTATGTGGAAATGCTGGAAAACCAGATCGCCAAAAGCAACAACGGCATTGTCCGCACAAAGCTCCTGACCTTCGGCGTGAACGTGGACGACCTTCCCACCGCCAGGGCAAGGCTGGAACGTGTAGAGGCGGACATTTGCGGGAACTTCAAAAAGCTGGGCGTCAAGTGCCGCTCCCTTTCGGGGCTGGAACGGCTGGAACTCCTTCACGGACAGCTCCACCCCGGCAGCGGCTCCCCCTTCCGGTTTTCATGGGATATGATCCCCAAAACCGGGCTTTCCACCAAAGACTTTATCGCCCCGGACAGTTTCGATTTTCGTTTCAGCCGTCTGTTCCGGGTGGGGACGACTTGGGGCGCTGCCTCCTACTTACAGATTTTGGCCTCAGAGCTCTCGGACAAGCTGCTGGCGGAGCTTTTGGAAATGGATGCGGAAATGACCATCACTCTCCATATCCAAACCGTCGATCAGGCCGCCGCCGTAAAATCTATCAAGGCCAAAGTCTCCGACATTGACAAGATGAAGGTGGAGGAACAAAAGAAGGCAGCCCGGTCCGGGTACGACATGGACATACTTCCGCCCGACCTTGTAACGTACAGCAACGACGCAAAGACCCTTCTGGAAGATTTACAGAGCCGGAATGAAAGAATGTTCCTTCTGACCTTCCTTGTGGTAAACATGGCCCCAACCCGCCGGGAGCTGGACAACGACCTGTTCACAGTGTCGGGTATCGTCCAGAAATACAACTGCACCTTGAAGCGGCTGGACTTCCAGCAGGAGGACGGTTTTCTTTCCAGCCTTCCGCTGGGTCATAACGGCATTGAGATCAAGCGCGGCATGACGACCAGCTCCACGGCCATTTTCGTTCCCTTTATGACGCAGGAGCTCCGCATGGATGGCGAAGCCGTCTATTACGGGCTCAACGCCCTTTCCCATAACGTCATCATGGCAAACCGGAAAAAGCTCAAAAACCCCAACGGCCTGTTCCTCGGTGTGCCGGGCTCCGGTAAATCCTTCGCCGCAAAGCGGGAGCTTGTGAACGTGTTCCTTGCCACCCGTGACCGGATCATTGTGGTGGACCCGATGGGCGAATACTCGCCCCTTATCAAGCGGCTGGGCGGACAGGTCATCGAGATCGCCCCGGACAGCCCCCACCACATCAACCCGATGGACATTGACCTGAGCTTTGACGAGGAAAACCCGATGGCGCTGAAAGCCGACTTTATCCTGTCGCTGATGGAGCTGATCGTCGGCGGCAAGGATGGCTTGCAGCCGGTGGAGCGGACCGTCATTGACCGCTGTGTACGCCAGATGTACCGGGAACACTTGCAGGACCCGGAAACAAGCAAAATGCCGACCCTCCAAACCCTGTATGACCTGCTCTGTTCCCAGCCGGAGGGCGAGGCGGTACGGCTGGCAACGGCCCTTGAAATCTATGTGTCAGGTTCCCTTAACGTATTCAACCATGAAACCAATGTGGACTTGAACCGCCGTCTGGTATGCCTTGACTTAAAAAAGCTGGGGGCCGGTCTTCGGACGATTGCCATGCTCATTATGCAGGACTTGGTAAACTCGCAGGTGTCCATGAATTTCCTCCGCGGTATCGCTACATGGTGCTACTTCGACGAGTTCCATGTGCTGCTCCGTGACCGGCTGACGGCAAGCTATTGTGTGGCGATCTGGAAAATGCTGCGAAAAAAAGGGTGCGTTCCCAGTGCTTTAACGCAGAACGTGAAGGATTTTCTGGCAAGCCCGGAGATCGAGAACATCTTTGAAAACTCGGACTTCCTTGTGCTGCTCTCGCAGGCACAGGGGGACCGGCAGATTTTAGCCAAACAGCTTGGGATCAGCCCCCACCAGCTTTCCTATGTGACCCATACCAATTCCGGCGAAGGGCTGCTGTTCTTCGGGAATACCACCATCCCGTTTGTTGACCGCTTCCCGCAGAATACCGAGCTGTACGCCATTATGACCACCCGCCCGGAGGACAAAAAACAGGAAATGAACCGGGCATAACGCACTTCGGGCCATGATGGCCCGAAGTTTGGAAAGGAGGGATACATCATCGGAAAGAAACCGGATAAACGGAATTTTCAAAGGCCGGGGCCGACGGAGGATACCGGGAGCAATCGCCCCGGACCGGCTGAACGGGAAGGGCCTTCCCCCGCACCATCCCGACGCCTGCGGTTTAAGGACGAGGATACCGGGCAGGACAGTTCTTCGGGCCACAATGGCCCGAAGTCCAAAAGCGGTAAGTTTCAAGAGGACAGCCGGAAAAGCCGTCCCTCTGACCGCATGAGGCAGGAAGATGAAGCGGGCGGGCCGCAGGATACCGGCAAGGCACAGGAGCCGGAGGGCTCCGCCGAGAAGGCCGGGAGCAAAAAGGACAAGTACCAGAAAGCACAGGCAAAAGCGGAACACGCCGGGGAAAAGCTGGGAAAGGCCCGGGAGAAACTGGACAAGACCGAGGCAAAACGGGCAGCGAAGAAGCCGCCGGGGCTTGCAAAAAAGGCAGTCCGGGGAGCCCGTACAGAAGCGTGGTTCTATGTCCACAACAAGATACACGAGGTTGAGCATGAAAATGTGGGTGTGGAAGGAGCCCATAAATCCGAGCTGGCCGCAGAGGCCGGAGCCCGGAAACTGACCCGCTATGCCAAACGCCGCTGGCGGGAACACCCAGCCCGGAAGGTGGCAAAGTGGGAACGGAAGGACATAAAAGCCCGGGCCAATGTGGATTTTCAAAAGATGGCCTCCGAGCACCCGGAACTTGCCAGCAATCCGCTTTCCCGTGTGCAGCAGAAATGGAAACTGAAACGCCGGTATTCCAAAGAAGCAAAGGCGGCTGCAAAACAGGGCGCAAAGGCCGCAAAGAAAACCGCTGCCGCTTCGGGAACTGCGACCCGTCGGGCGGCGCAGTTTGTGACCCGTCATCCCGTGGCGGTGCTGGTCCTGCTCCTGCTGTTGCTGCTCTGTTTTCTTGTGTCGGCGGTAAGCTCTATCTTTCCCACGCTTGGCAGCGGCCTTGCCAATGCGTTATCCGGCACCTCCTACGCCTCGGAGGATACGGACCTGCTGGGGGTGGACGAGGACTACACGGCACTGGAAAACGAGCTGGCGCAGACGGTAGCGAACATCGAAAGCACCCATCCCGGCTATGACGAGTACCGCTATTCCGTGGACGAGATCGGCCATAACCCCTATGAGCTGGCGTCCTATCTCTCGGCAAAGTACCATGTGTATTTCCGGGAACAGGTGCAGGACGAACTGCGGGAAATCTTCGAGGCACAGTATGAGCTGACCTTGACGGAGGAAGTCGAGATACGCTACCGCACCGAAACCAGCACTGACCCGGAGACCGGGGAAACCACCACCGAGGAAGTCCCCTATGAGTATTACATTCTCAATGTGACCCTCACAAACAAAACGCTGCCCGCCGTGATCCTGCCGAGGCTTAACGAACAGCAGCGGGAAATCTACATCGTTATGCAGCAGCTCAAAGGCAACAAACCCTATCTGTGGGAAGGGATTTACAACGGCGGCGAAGATACCGGCCCCAGCTATGAGATACCCGGTGAGGCGCTGGATGACCCGGCTTTTGCGGCGCTCATGGAAGAAGCCACAAAATACATCGGCTGGCCCTATGTGTGGGGCGGCTCCAGCCCGTCCACCTCCTTTGACTGTTCGGGCTTTGTCTGCTGGGTGTACACGGCCAGCGGCGTCCACAACCTGCCCCGTACCACGGCGCAGGGCATTTATAACCAGTGTGCCATCATTTCTCCCTCCGAGGCAAAGCCCGGCGATATTATCTTTTTCACGGGAACCTATGACAGCCCCGGCCCTGTGTCCCATGTCGGGATTTATGTGGGCGACGGGATGATGCTCCATTGTGGTTCGCCCATCCAATACGCAAACATCAATTCAAGCTACTGGCAGACACATTTCTATGCCTTCGGGCGTTTGTGAGCCAGAGGAAAGGAGTCCTTGCATGAACAAGATCGACAAGCTCGATAAGGAACTGGAAAAAGCCCGGGAGAAGGCTGCCGAGTGGCAGGCCAAAATCCGGGAGCTGGAAAAGCAGAAACAGGAGGAAGAAAACAGCCAGATCGTGCAGGCAGTGCGCTCCCTTAAACTGACGCCCGCCCAGCTGATGGCATTTCTGAATGACCCCAAAAACAGCCTTACCGCTTCGGGCCATACTGACCCGAAGCCGGAGGCACCCGAAAAGGAGGACACAGCCCATGAAGAAAACTAAATACCGCAGGCTGGCTGCGATGGCTGCCAGCCTTTTGTGTTGCCTGATCTTTACGGTCCCGGCCTACGCCCAGAGCAGCGAGCCACAGCCGGAGACAGCTCCCGCCCCGGCGGAAACCGAAGCGGAGCCGGAAACACAGAACCCCTTTACCCCGGACGGGACGGGAACCGTGGTGGACAACGCCACCGACGAGGACGGTAAAGAGTTTTACACCATTACCACAGCAGACGAGAGCGTGTTTTATCTGGTGATCGACAAACAGAAAACCAGCGAGAACGTCTATTTCCTCAATACCGTTACCACAGACGACCTTCTGCCTCTTGCCGAACAGGGTAAGGAACCGCCCAAAGAAGTGACCCCGGAGCCAGAGCCAAAGCCCACCGAACCGGTGGAGGAAGTACCGGAATCCGAGCCGGAGAAAAAGGACAGCCCCCTTCTCTCTCTGCTCCTGATCGGTGCGGTGGTGCTGGCCGGCGGTGGGATTGGTTACTATTTCAAGATTTACAAGCCGAAGCATGAAGCCCCGGATTTGGAAGATGATTACTGCGAATATGAGGACGGGGAGCTGGAGGAGATCGCAGAGGAACCCGAGGACGAAGATACCCCGCCGTGGGAGGAAGATACGGAGGAATGAGAATGAATTTTACAAGCAGCCCTTTTGAACGAATGATGAAGGAAGTACCGCACCCCGGCTGGGACAATGACGACCCTTGTAAGGGATGCCGTTACTACAAGGAGTGCAAAGGAAAGAAAAAACAGTGCCGGAAGAAGTTCCGGGCGCTGATCGTGGAGCCCCGCCCTTCGGGCCATCGTGGCCCGAAGTCTTAAATGGACGCCCGGGAGCTGACCCGTGACGAGAAGAAGAAAATCCGTTCTCTTGTCATGGGGATGTGCGCCAACTATGACCGGGAAAGCGGCCTGTGCCTTCCTCTTGACTGTGCCTGCTATATGCTGCACAAGTGCTGGACAGGGGCGTACTGCCGTTATTTCCGTGAGGCTGTCCTACCTCTTAACCCGGAGCTTCAAGCGTCGCTGACAACGGAAGGCATCTCCCCGGAGCTGCGGGCCTGTGCGGTCTGCGGAAAGGCATTTTTGCCCGAGGGGCGTCAAGCCTACTGCTCCGACGCCTGCAAGGCCGAAGGGAACCGCCGGAAAAGCCGGGAACGCATGAGGAAAATGCGGGAGAAAAGGCCGGGCGGCTGTTACGATTTGCCGCCTCCAAAGGCTTGACATTCCGGGCTTTTTTGAGGGTGTTTCCGGGGTGGGAATATCTTATTACATTTCTCCCCGGTCTGCCCTCTTATTTCGTAACATCCAGCACTTCGGGTCATGTTGACCCGAGGCACAGAAAGGAGGGATCTCTTGGAGACAGTACAAGGATATGTGATTTTGAAAGCTGCCACCTTTGAAACCGGACACGGCTTTGCGCTGGGGCATAATCCGGGAGCGCCGAGCCCCTTTGTGACCTGGCAGTTTACCGAGGGGGAAAACGGCCATCGGGATTACTACTGGGGCCGCTATGGAACCAGTCAGGCGTGGGCGCAGAGGGACTTTGACCGCCGGGTGGACGACTATCAGCAGTTTTACCATGCGGCGGTCAAGCATACCGAGCTGGGACCGGAGGGCGTTTACCGCTATTATTCCACCCAGCGGCCCGTGGACATAGGAACTTACCCGAAGCCGCCGGATAACCAGCCTCTTTCCATCGTCAACTACGATGATGACAGGCGGCGTCCTGTGGCAGACGGCAGGCTGATGGCATGGGGCGAACTGACCTACGCAAAGCCGCTGACCGAAAAGCAGATGGAGGATTATGAGCTGAAACCAGCACCGGGCAATCCTGACCGGGTGCGCCCATCCATTACTGCCCGGCTCAAAGATGAAACCAGAGGGCAGGAACCCCCGAAGGAACCCGGCCAGAAGCGAAACCATAAAAACCATGAGGAACGATAAAGGAGGATCGCCATGCACGAAAAAGACAACTATCTGAAAACCGCCGAGCTCTCCACAGAGCAGAACTGCAACATGATCGACGGCGTACCCAACAACACGCCCATCCCGCCCACGCCCCCGGAGTTGGACGCAAAACCGCTGGATAAGGTAAAGGAGCCCAAAGAACGCCGGAAAGGCCGGGAGCTGGAACGCTGATGGAGAACCGCAAGCGGAATGTCCATCTGCACGTCATGGTAACACCGGACGAGCTGGCGGCCATCCATGAGCGGATGGCCGAGGCGGGCATTTCCAACACCGGGGCTTATGTACGGAAAATGGCTCTGAACGGGTATATCCTGCACATCGACCTTACGCCCGTAAAAGAGCTGATCTCTCTGCAACGGCGCTGTTCCAACAATCTCAATCAGGTCGCCGTACACGCACACACCTATGGCGTGTACCCGGAGGAAATCGACGGATTGAAGCGGGACTATGAAAAGCTGTGGGGCGAGGTGTCAAAGGTGCTGCGGGAGCTTTCCGAGCTGGTGGCAAAGTAAGACGAGGGCGGCAGGCTTCCGTTGCGGGGCTTGCCGCCCTGCTCTTTTTTTACCACTTCGGGCCAGTATGACCCAAAAGTTTGGGACAGGATTTACTAATCTTTCGCAACATTTATGTCTCCGGGCAAGCATGATAAAATAGAGGTAGGAAGGATAGATAAAGGAGGTTTTGAAGATGAAGATACTGCTGAAAATATTGGTTGCTCCCTTTGCTTTGGCGTTGTCCCTTCTGGCGGCTCTGCTGGTGTTCCTATTTGATATTTGTGCCGTCCTGCTGACGATTGCCTCTGTGATCCTGACGGTGCTGGGTGTCGCTCTCTTTTTCACGCCGACGCCCATAGGCGGGATTGTATTTCTGTTTCTTGCCTTCCTTCTTTCGCCGTATGGACTGCAAGCGGCGGCGGGCTCCCTTCTTTGGGCGCTGGACGGAGGCAAATCCGCTCTGTACCGGTTTCTGGCAAGTTAAGCAGCCTCGGGCCATACTGGCCCGAAGTCGGGGCGGTCGGAATGGGCCGCCCCTTTCTCATGGAAAGGAGGAATGATTTTTGGCTACCACAACTTTGTTACAGCGCCATGCGGGCGAAGGCGAAACGATTGCTGAGGCTATCCGGGATTGTCTGGACTATGGCAAGGACCCGGAGAAAACAGAAAGCGGAAAGTATATCTCCGCTTATGAATGTGATCCGGCCACCGTGGCGGACGAGTTCCTTTTGGCAAAGGCCAGCTATGCCGCTATGACGGGCCGGGAACAGAAGAAAGAAAATAATGTGCTGTGCTATCAGATACGACAATCCTTCTATCCGGGCGAGATCACCCCGAAGGAGGCGAACCGTATCGGCTATGAGCTGGCTATGCGCTGGACAAAGGGGCGGCACGCTTTTATCGTTACCACGCACACCGATAAGCAGCACATCCATTGTCACATTTATTACAACTCCACCACCCTTGACTGCACCCGGAAATTCCGAAATTTTTGGGGCTCCAGCTTCGCCCTTCGGCGGCTCTCTGACAGGCTGTGCCTTGAAAACGGGCTGTCCATCGTGGAGAACCCGAAGCCCCGGAGCAAGAGCAAGTATCGGAACTATGGGGAGTGGCAGAAAGACCGGAAAGGGCCGCTTTCCTATCAGGACAGGCTGCGCCTTGCCATTGATACTGCGCTGGCGGAACGCCCCGCTGATCTGGACGAATTTCTCAATTTGATGAAGCGGGCCGGGTATGAGGTCAAGACGGTTCGGGGCGGCGGTATCAGCTTCCGGCTGACCGGGCAGGGACAGGAACGCTTCACCCGTCTGCGTGCCTCCACGCTGGGGGACGGCTACGACTTGCAAGATGTTCTGTCCGCCATTGAGGGCAAAGAAAAACGCCCCGGGCGCTCGGAGCGGAAAATCAGTCTGGCGGTGGATATTCAAGCAAAGCTGGCTGCCGGTAAGGGGCCGGGATATGAACGCTGGGCGAAGGTATTTAACATTAAGCAGATGGCCGCCGCTCTTGCCTATATACAGGACAATAACCTGACCGATTATGAGCAGTTGGCGAAGAAAGCCACCGAGGCGGCAGACCGTTTCCATGTTATTTCCGAACAGGTCAAGCAGACGGAACAGGCCATGAAAACCAATGCCGGGCTAAAGGCCGCAACGGTTCAGTATGCCAAAACCCGCCCAGTCTTTGAGCAGTATAAGGCGACGAAGTACAGCCGGAAATTCCTTGCGGAGCATGAGGCCGACCTTGAACTGTACCGGGCTGCACAAGCGGAAATGCGCTCTCTGCTGGGCGGGGCGAAGCTCCCCAAAATGGATGTGCTGAAGGAAGAAGGCTGTAAGCTCACAGCAAAGAAAAAACAGCTCTATGGAGAATATCAAAAGGCACGACGGGATATGCAGGAGATCGTCACGATCAAAGCGAACATTGACACTCTGATGGGCTACACCGAACCGGGAAGAAAGCAGGAAAAGGAGCGTTAAGGTTATGAAAACAAGGAGCAAAGCGACGCTGACACTTCGGGCCATGTTGGCCCGAAGATACGGGTTTGGGGCGAGCCCCAACAAGCCGCCTTTGTGCCACTTGTGGCCACAGAGGCATTGCTTGCCACTTAGCGGCAGCCCCTAAAATGGCGCAAAAAAACAGAGGCCCTTATTCTGGAACCTCCGTTTCTCTGGCTTTCTTAATGCCTTCGGCTGTGGCTTCTATCACGACAAGCTCTTTTTCATTCATGGAGTTTAGAAGAACATCAATGTGCTTTCTGCAAGAGCTTGACCTTGCCCCTCCGTCCGCATGAATAAACTGGTCAACTGAAACGTCAAACATAGTAATGAGTTTAACAAAAAGGTCGAAGCTGGGATACTGACCTTTGTTCTCAATATTCATAATGGTACGGGAGTCACGGTCTACTAATTCCGCAACATAGGCTTGTGTCCATCCCTTTTCTTCTCTGGCTCGTTTGAGAGCCGCCCCGAGGCCGTGGAAGTCAAACCTTCTTTCATCTTGGTTCATTTTCATATCACCCTATATCATTCTACATTTCGGGTTGGATTATGAGAATGTAATGAAATTTTACATTAAGTAGTATTTTATTTCGTGTCCGTGTAGGCTCTAACTTGTATTATTCGAGGCAGAGAACTATAATATATAGGGTTGAGCAAAACTCCGATTTGCTCATAAGGCTATACATTAAATAGTACTATCCAGCTCATTTGAGCTCTATATATTGTGACTCAACTTTGCAAAACGCGCGTTTTGCTCAACCCTAATAATATATCCTGTGGAGGTGCGAAATGGACTATATGACATTGAAAGAGGCTGCCGAAAAGTGGGGCGTGACCCCTCGACGGATAAACTATTATTGCGCCGGTGGCCGTATTCCCGGCGCTGTGAAGATGGCTACAATCTGGTTGATCCCGAAAGACGCGGAGAAACCTGTGGATATGAGGACAAAACAAGGAAAGGAATTAAAACATGAATAGAATATTGCTATTGGAGGATGATGTCAGTCTAATAGATGGCTTGGTCTACTCTTTGAAAAAGAATGAATTTGATGTTGAAGTTGCCCGTACAGTATGTGAAGCAAAACAATACTTATCCGAACTCGACCGATACGATTTATTGATTTTGGATGTTACTCTGCCAGATGGAACAGGATTTGACGTATGCGAAAGAGTAAGAAAAGAAAATCAGCAGATACCGATTATATTCCTGACTGCATCGGATGAAGAAGTCAGCATAATTCGTGGATTAGATAGCGGTGGGGACGATTATATCACCAAGCCTTTCAAACTGGGGGAATTGTGTTCCCGCATCCGGGCGCTGTTGCGTCGGGCCGGAGTTTCCAAAAGCGAAAAAAACACTTCTATGGAATGTGGCGACATTACCATTGATCTGTTGGGTAGCCGTGCAACCTTAAAGGGAAAAGCATTGGATTTGACAAGCGCCGAATATCGTTTGCTTTGTCTGCTGGTAAGAAACGCAAATCGCGTTGTGACAAGGGACATCATTCTAAATGAGCTGTGGGATGATACAGGAAATTTTGTTGATGATAATACCCTGTCCGTCTATGTACGGCGGCTTCGTGAAAAAGTGGAAACCAATCCGTCCCATCCAGAACACCTTATAACCATTCGTGGGTTCGGCTACCAATGGAAAGAGGTGTCTATATGAGTTTGTACCAAGATAGACAGATTAAAGGGTTCCTGCTATTTTTGACTTTGTTTGCTCTGCTGTTTGTAGGTACAGCAACCGTTTTGACTATTTATCAGGTGAACGATGCGGAAGTCCTATGGCTCAAACATGATGAAGCGGTTTCATCCTCACTTTTGGAACAGGGTGTTCCGAAAGAAGTGGTTGCAGTTGCCTTTACGAACACAGACATCAGCGACGATGGTAGGTCATTATTAGCGGCTGCGGGTTTGGGAAAACAGTCAGAAAGCAGTATGCGGCCTTATTTCAATCAATTTCAGCGTTCCGCTTTCTGCGCCATGCTATGCACTGTGCTATTTTTTCTCTTTGTGCTTGCCATAGGAATATTTATTTTTTTCTGGAAAAGGAAGCGATTGTATCAACAGGTCGACAGAATATTGCTAAATTACATCAACGGGGATTACTCTTGTCATTTACCGCAGAATTATGAGGGGGCTATCTACCAAGTGTTTTCTTCGATAGAACAGCTTGCAACTATGCTCCAATCCAAAAATGAAACAGAACGTAAAGCAAAAGAGTTTTTGAAAGACACCATATCCGATATATCTCACCAGCTCAAAACGCCTCTGGCAGCCCTCACTATGTATCAGGAGATCATTGAAAGTGAGCCAGAAAATGCAGAAACGGTCAAACAGTTTGCGGCGAAGATGGGTATTTCTCTAAAGCGTATGGAGCAGTTAATCTTATCCATGTTGAAGATAACCCGACTGGATACGGGAAACATCATTTTTGAGAAAAAAAGTTGCCGTGTGTCCGAGCTGATAGCTCATTCAGTCAATGACCTAACCACCAGGGCTAAAAGCGAAAGCAAGCAGATTCAGATAGATGGCGATGGTGAACAGCAGCTTATTTGTGACATGGAATGGACAGGTGAAGCGATTGGAAACATTGTAAAAAATGCACTGGATCACACGCAAGCTGGCGGTATTGTCCGTATTACATGGGAGCGCACTCCTGCTATGTTTCGGATTTTTATTTCTGATAATGGTAACGGCATAGTCCCGGAAGATATTTACCATATCTTTAAACGCTTTTATCGCAGCAAACATTCCCTTGATACACAAGGAATCGGGCTGGGGCTTCCCCTTGCCAAGTCCATTATTGAGGGTCAAAACGGTGTTATCTCCGTACAAAGTGAAGTCGGAAAAGGTACGCTGTTTACACTATCTTTCCTTACGGATCTGTAAGGTCAAATTCACCTGCTTGTAAGCTGTTTTTGCTATCCTTTTGAGAAAGGAGGTACTGATGACTATGGAAATATTAAAAGTACAAGATTTATGTAAAACTTATGGCAAGGGTGAGGCGAAAGTCGAAGCGTTGAAGAAGGTTTCCTTCTCCCTGGATAAAGGCGAATTTGCTGCCGTTGTGGGTGAATCCGGTTCTGGCAAAAGCACATTACTGAACTGTATTGGAGCTTTGGATACCCCTACTTCCGGCCACATTTGGATTGATGAACAAGACCTGTTTTCCATGAAAGAGGAACAGCGCACGATTTTCCGCCGTCGTAATATCGGCTTTATCTTCCAATCCTTTCAGTTGGTTTCCGAGCTGAATGTGGAGCAGAATATCATGTTTCCGCTTCTTTTGGACTATCGCAAACCAGACCCGGCAGCAGTAGAAGAAATTTTGGAACTCTTGGGACTTACCGAGCGTCGACATCACCTGCCGAGCCAACTATCCGGCGGACAGCAGCAGCGTGTTGCCATTGGCCGGGCGTTAATCACAAAGCCCAAACTGATTCTGGCAGATGAACCTACTGGCAATCTGGACAGCAAGAATAGTCAGGATGTTATCGCCCTGCTTACGCAGGCGTCCCGTCGCTATCAGCAAACAATCCTGATGATTACCCACAATAAGGATTTGACTGCATCC
Source organism: Blautia sp. MCC269 (assembly GCF_018785655.1). Lineage (NCBI taxonomy): Bacteria > Bacillati > Bacillota > Clostridia > Lachnospirales > Lachnospiraceae > Blautia > Blautia sp. MCC269. The sequence goes on from NZ_WQQE01000027.1 coordinate 19,265, forward strand.
GTTGATCGGGTGTTCCGGGTATCAGATGGCGTTTTGACGGATTTGGGAGGAAAAACAAATGAAGCATTATCTTGACCTTGTTCCCATATCCGCAAAAATCCACAAGAAGCAAAGCAGAATGTCTATTTTCTGCATTGTGCTGGCGGTATTTCTGGTTACAACTATTTTTGGAATGGCAGATATGTTCATCCGCAGCCAGATTTTGCAGGCACAGCAGGAGTCTGGGAATTGGCATATTGCCATTAAGAATATCAGCAATGAAGAAGCAGCAATTATTGCTTCACGCCCTGATATTGAAGTATTTTCACCGTATGGCGTACTCAATTATCGTGGAGATTTAGGCTACACTTTGGGTGGAAAAGATGTAGCGATATGCGGTTGTGATGAAAGCTATATAACTGAAATCTGGACTGACCAACTTGAAGAAGGTGTTTTTCCACAGACAAGTAATGAAGCGTTGGTGACTGAAAATGCAAAGCAGATAATGGGTGTTGCGATTGGTGATCCCATTGCCGTAGAAACTCCTGATGGCGATAAACTGAATTTTACCATATCAGGATTTATGAATAATACCGCCTCGATCATGAGTGGCGACTCCTACGGCATCATTTTGAACACAGAGGATTACTGCGCGATTTATCCGAATGTATCAGACGGGGAGCCGAATGATTACGGCATTATGTTTTTTACTCAATTTGCAAACACAAGAAATATACAAGGGAAAATTGCAGATTTGAAAGAACAATGCAATTTATCGAATGAACAAATATCTTCCAACAACAATCTGCTTGGATTGCTTGGACAAAGCCGCGTTCCCTTTTTGTTACAGGTTTACTTGGCTGCGGCTGTATTGTTTGTACTGGTAATGTTAGCTGGTATTATGATGATTGCAAGCAGCCTGAACAGCAATGTAGCCCAGCGTACCGAATTTTTCGGCCTTATGCGCTGTATCGGTGCAACACCAAAACAGATTATGCGCTTAGTACGGAAAGAGGCGCTTAGTTGGTGCCGTTTGGCAATCCCTGTGGGTATTTCCATCGGTATAGTTGTCATTTGGGTCTTATGTGCGATTTTGCGTTTCCTAAGTCCGGAATTTTTCAAAGCGATGTCTACATTCGGATTTAGCGTACCAAGTATTCTTGCAGGAATCGTTGTGGGCTTGGTAACGGTTTTGTTCGCTGCCTATTCTCCGGCAAAGAAAGCAGCAAAAGTATCTCCGTTGGCAGCGGTTTCCGGTAATGCAAACGACTTGGAGCCTGCAAGAAATGCTGCTAATACACAACTGCTTAAGATTGATACAGCACTTGGAATTTATCATGCAAAAGCAAATCGGAAAAATCTGTTTTTGATGACAAGCTCATTTGCTCTCAGTATTATCCTTTTCCTTTCATTCTCTGTAACAGTTGAGTTCATGCAGCATACCTTAACACCGCTCCAACCTTGGACAGCAGATTTATCTATCATAAGCCCTGATAACGCCTGTGCTATTGACAAAGCATTACTTGATGATCTAAAGGAAAATCCTGTTGTGGATTTAGCGTATGGAAGAAAATTTGCATACGAGGTTCCGTCTGTCACAAACGGTATTGAAAAAAAGATGGATTTAATCTCTTATGAGCAGTATCAATTTGATTGGGCAAAGGACTATTTATTAGAGGGTTCTCTGGAATCTGTGCAAACTGATTTAGGGACGGGCTTAATTGTTTATAATTCGCAGAACACAATACAAATAGGCGATACTGTATCGTTGAATACAAACGGACAAAGTAAAGAAATCCAAATCGTGGGAATGTTGTCCGACTGTCCGTTTTACAGTGCCGCCGGTGTTGGAACAATTATTTGTTCAGAGGATACATTTGAACAAATTACTGGCGAGTCGAAATATACGGTTATTGATGTGCAGTTAGTGAAAGGCACAACAGACGAAGATGTTTATGTGATCCGCCAAATGGTAGATTCCTCATTTACTTTCGCTGATGAACGCATGGGTAACAGCAGTACCATGGGAACTTACTATTGTTTTTGGCTGTTCATCTATGGATTCCTCGTCCTAATTGCAATGATTACAATTTTTAACATAATCAATAGTATTTCCATGAGTGTGTCTGCACGGTTGAAACAGTATGGCGCTTTCCGTGCTATCGGCGTTAGCATGGGACAGCTAAGTAAAATGATTGTTGCAGAAGCCTTCACCTATACCATAATCGGCGGTGTAGTTGGTACGGTGTTGGGACTGTTTTGTAACAAGCTATTGTTTGGAATGTTGATAAGTTATAGATGGGGGGATGCTTGGACTCCTCCATTACCAGAGGTAGCTGTTATTCTGTTGATTGTCGTAAGCTCTGTAATTCTGGCTGTGCATGGGCCAATCAAGAGAATACGCAATATGTCCATTGTTGATACAATCAGCGCACAGTAATTCTACTTTTGAAGCGGGTGGCTTTAGAAGCCGCCCACTTTTGTCTTACAAATTCGTAAGTTGAAATTCACCTGTTTGTAAGCTGATTTTTTTATAATTAAGTTGATGAAAGAGAGGAAAAAATGAAAAAAATCCTTTCCACCAGAGTATTGGTGAAGATTTGTGTATTAACAACTATACTGCTGGTTTTGATAATCTATACTATATGGGGCAATTCAGCATTGATGGTAAGTATGGTTAATATCTCCAGCGATCGCATAGCATCTGCCTTTTCTAATTTTCGGATTGCACAAGTGTCCGACTTGCATAATGCTGAATTTGGAGAAAGCAATACAGAATTGATAGAATTGCTGTCTGAACACGAACCGGATATTATTGTGATAACTGGAGATTTAATCGATGCTGGACATACAGACATTGAGATTGCGTTTGATTTTATAAAACAAGCTGTTCAAATAGCCCCTGTCTACTTTGTAACTGGAAACCACGAAGCTAACTTCTCACATTATGATCAATTCAAAACAGGGCTTGAAGCGTCTGGCGTAACTGTCCTTGAAGATGAAGCAATACAGTTAGTGCATAACAACGAAATGATTACCCTTATCGGGCTTTCTGATTCTGACTTTACGATTAAGGGCGATATGTTTAATGAAGCGCCAGCCATGGTCAACACAAAATTGAATAGCCTTATTGATGACGAAAACAGTTACACTATACTGCTATCACATCGGCCAGAGTTATTTGAAACCTATGTATGCTGTGGTGTTGATTTGGTTTTATGTGGTCATGCACACGGAGGGCAGTTTCGATTACCTTTTATTGGGGGGCTCGTTGCCCCCAATCAAGGGCTGTTTCCTAAATATGATTCCGGCCTTTATACAGACGGAAAGACAAATATGGTTGTTAGCCGCGGCCTTGGAAATAGTATTATTCCATTCCGATTTAATAATCGTCCAGAGGTTGTATTAGTAGAACTTAACACCGAATAACGATACTTCAACCGAATATTGAAATGATCTGCCGCACGACGGCAAAAGAAAAAAGCCGTCGTAGAGCAGACAATTTGACACGCCCATTTGAAACGGCGGCTTTGATTTTCAGAGCCGCCGTTTCTTTTCGTCTACCTTAAACCAACGACGACCTAATACCGTGTAAATCCACGGCGGCATATAAGGAGGATTGCCGCCGTGTCTATTTTTGTCTTTTTTCACAGTACCCATGATCTGCACCAGCTAAAAAAAGCGTAGCTCCCCCTCCGGGACAGTCTGGTTATGAATGTGAAATCAGACAATACATAAATGAATGTGTAATTTCATGCGTCCGTGTGGCTTCATGCCGCCCGGGCGCTTTTGTGTTCTTATGGGGCTGCTTCGGGTCAGGTTGGCCCGAAGTCATTCCCCGGTGCCGCTCCCCGCCGCCTTCGTTTCGGTCACTCGTCAACCAACAACCGAAACGGAGGTCAATATGGCTATTATCAATTTGCGGGACTATTACCCATTCTATACATCGGATTGCTTCATGGAAGTATCGGAAGAAGTTGCAGAAATGTTCAAAGAGTTTGATCGTAAAGAGGCTGCCTACCGGCTGCGTACATACCGCCACAAAGCCTACTATTCCCTTGATCGGGATGACGGGCTGGAGCATGAAGCTCTCTTTGTCGCCTTATCTCCCCATGAACTGTATGAGCGGAAAGTGACCATGCAGGAGCTTCATGCGGCGATTGCCAGTCTGCCGAACAAACAGGCAAAACGGATTTATGCTCATTTCATTCTCGGCATGACCAAACAGGACATTGCCCGGGCAGAGGGCGTCCATGAAAAAGTGGTTCGTGTCGCAATCGAGCGAGGTCTGCGGCGCTTAGAAAAAATTTTGAAAAATTCTTTGTAAGGCGTACCGATTTAGACCGGAAAATGAAATGGTTTATGAGAGGCAAAACACTTCGGATCACAATGACCCGAGGTTCAGACAAGCCTCATGCAGATTGAAAATTGAATAAAAAGACACCCGGATACGAAGGGGAACGCGCTGTGTGACAGACCCGCCATGACCTCGGATTTCAGAGAAGACAGTCTTTGTAAAACTGAGCGAGCGAACAGGTCCATGCCATAGGTGGGGCAAGGCTGGCTCCACCGGAACAGGCGCAGAACCCGGATACTTGCGTTTAGTCACAGTCCGAGCGTTGAAGCGGCCTTGCAAGCCGTGAGCCGTCGCAGGCAATGAGAACGCCTTGCCATCAGAATGGGGAGAGTTGAAATACTATGGGGCATGAAGCCTATGTCCGTCCGATGTGTCTGAAATGAAGTGAAAACCTATGGGGAGTCCCCGGCAATGCTGTCTGATGATAGGCCAACCGATTCGGCGTGGCTCCCCATCTTTTCAAAAAAGGAGCATTTTATGGGAAATGCGTTTGGAATGATCCCCGGCTTGGAAACGGACGAATGGAGCAATGACGCCTGCCGCGGCTATGTCATTATGGCAATGGAGGACTGCGGATTTTCAAAGAAGGATATACGGCGTGTTGTGGGGCAACTTTATGAAGTATTTGACCTCAACAGCGTGGAGGACGCCAAAGAAAAGTACCATTCCAGTCCTTACTGACCTCGGGCCATATCGCCCCGAAGTGGAGAAAGCTCAAAGGGCGGCACCTGCTGGGTGCCGTCTTTTGACATTTCCCCACAGGACAAGCGGGAAAGGCAGGCATATACACGCACTTTCGCAAAGGAGGTTTTCAATGACGCAAGCTGTCACTTATGAACGAGAAACAAAGTCTGTCGCATTTCAAGGGAAAATCATTGTGCTGGAAAGCCTCACGCCGGTACTTCCCCCGAAGGAGAAAGCACAGCGCAAAAAAGAAATTGAGCGTTGTCTTTATGATGTGTTCAGCAAATATGGGGACAGATTTCCCTAATCATTCGCAACATTGTTGTCCGGGGCTGCTGATGGTATAATATAGTTGTAAGGTTGGTAGCTCCATTCCAACAAGGAAAGGAGCCCAATATGGAATTTATCAGAGAAGATTGTATTTACGCAAGACAGTCAGTAGACCGCAAGGACAGTATCAGCATTGAAAGTCAGATCGACTTTTGCAAGTATGAATTGAAAGGTGGGAGCTGCCGGGTATTCAAGGACAAAGGCTATTCCGGTAAGAATACGGACAGGCCGGAGTTTCAAAAGCTGCTGAGCGAGATCCGCAAGGGAAAGGTCCGGCGGGTCATCGTGTACAAACTGGACCGTATAAGCCGCTCTATTCTGGACTTTGCAACGATGATGGAGCTGTTTCAAGAGTATGATGTGGAGTTTGTATCATCCACAGAAAAGTTTGATACTTCGACCCCGATGGGCCGGGCCATGCTGAATATCTGCATTGTATTCGCCCAGCTTGAACGTGAGACAATTCAGAAGCGTGTCACAGACGCCTACTATTCCCGGTGTCTGAAAGGCTTCCACATGAGCGGACAGGCACCATACGGTTATCAGTTAGAGCCTACTGTGGTAGAGGGTATTCGCACAAAGAAAATGGTTGCCGACCCCATAGCCGCCGACCATGTACGGCTGATGTTTGAAATGTACGCTGAACCGGAAACCTCCTTCGGAGATATTACCCGATACTTCGAGGAACATGATATAAAAATTTATGGCAAATCCATGTTCCGTACATTTCTTTCCCAGCTTTTAAGAAACCCGGTTTACGCACAGGCCGATTTGGAGCTGTACGAATTTTTCAAGAGCCAGGGCGCAGCGATTGTCAATGACGCTTCTGACTTTGCCGGAACAAACGGCTGCTATCTCTATCAGGGGCGGGATGTGAAGGAGGACAAGGACAGGTGCTTAAAAGACCAGATACTTGTTATCGCTCCCCATAAAGCACTCATTTCCTCTGACACATGGCTGAAATGCCGGAAAAAACTTATGGCAAATACCACCTTCCAGCAGGGACGGAAACCGAAGAACACTTGGCTGGCCGGAAAAATCAAATGCGGTCATTGTGGGTATGCGCTGAAAGCCACCCATGTGCCAAACAGCACCGGGTATTTCCGCTGTACCAAACGGACGGAAAATAAAGGCTGTCCGGGCTGCGGGAAAATCCGCAAAGAAGAATTTGAGCAATTCATTTTCTCGGCCATGCAGGAGAAATTCAAAGACTTTCAGATACTCCACGGCAGAGAGGAAAAAGTCAATCCGAAACTGACCGCCTATCAAGTGGAGCTGGCACAGGTGGAGGCAGAAATTGAAAAGCTGCTGGATACGCTGACCGGAGCCAATGCGACCTTGCTTGCCTACGCTAACAAAAAAATTGAAGAACTGGACACCCGACGCCAGACCATTTCAAAGGCAATCGCCGAATTGAGCGTTGAAACCATATCTCCCCAGCAGATAAAGAAGTTGTCCTATTATCTCGACAACTGGGAGAGCATAGATTTTGACGACAAAAGAAAAGCCGCCGATGGCTTGATCTCTACAATCAAGGCCACCAGCGACCATGTTCAGATAGAGTGGAAAATCTGACATTTCCGCTCTATCGCCCCTCATTTCTATTTTATCTTGTTTGTACCCCTTGTACACCGATGTTTATTTAACTTTTTATAATTTCCCAATAAAAAAGGAACCGCAACATTTTAAATGATCCCTTTTTATTTATGCATTTTTTATTTTTCAGTGGCTGCAGTCTGCCGGTTTCCGCCGGTTGCCATCACACGCATTCTTCCAAGTGCACCGGATACTGCCGGGATAGAAATCACTACGATGGTCAGTACACCTTCCAGAAGGATATAGCTGTAGTTGTAGATGATCGGATATAATGCTGTCAGGGATTTCGGGAAATTATCCGGCATATAATCCATCCAGTAGAGGTATCCACCAAGTGCATGGAACGCACCTCTTGCCAGGATTGCTACAACGTAAGCCTTCAGAAGTCCATGTTTCTTGGTTTTTGTAAATAACCCAGAAAGCCCCATTGCGCCAAATGCCAGGATATAGTCACAGCATACCTGGAAAAAGGAAAGGACATATGGTTCCTGAAGAAACTGGAAAATTCCATATACAAGGCCTGTGAGAATTCCTACTTTAACACCGTACCAGTAACCGATCAGAACAATAAACAACATACTGAATAAAGTTACAGATCCACCAAATGGCAGTTTAAATAATTTAATGTAGGAAGTTACATATGCAAGTGCCAGTGCTACTGCACAGGTAACCAGCTGCTGTGTGGTGAGTTTCAATGCGGATGTGTTTTTCTGAAGCAATGCTGCTACCAGGATTACCAGAATCAGAACTGCAATCACAGATACGACATATCCTGCCGTTGTGAGACCGCCTTCGGCAGTCACAAGAAAATTAAACATACTCTTTCTCTCCTCCTTACGTTGGGATTACCCAAATCAAGTTCAAAGGTCGAAGCTTGCGCCTCCTCTCAGCCTGGTCAGGCTCCCTTGGTCTTACCTATTGTAGCATATGGGGAGGGGGATGTAAATGGGGGTGTGTGGGAATTGTGTATACGAAAAAACAGGAAAGAAATCTGTGTGTGGATTTCTCTCCTGTTTTACTCTTTCCCTTGTAGCTTGAAAACTACATACATGTGGTTATTGATGATTGTTAATCGTTTTTGAATCAAGTTTTACCTGCGTGCCGATTTGTAGCTTTTTTCACGGGCTCGCAGCTAAAGCTGCATCGCCTGTTTAGTAGGCTACTCCAGCGGGGGTCATCTCACGACTCCGTCGTTCGATGTCATTTGCTTCGCAAATGTTCAGGAATCATCATGAATGCCTCTCCACAAGCAAGCTTGTTCCGATTCATTCCTGCTGCTTCCTGCCCGCTTCCTCGGCTGGTTGGTCAAGCCCTCACCCGATTAGTAACAGTCAGCTCCGTGTGTTACCACACTTCCACCTCTGCCCTATCTACCTCGTCGTCTTCAAGGGGGTTTACTTCATAAGAATGGGATATCTCA
>NZ_WQQE01000028.1:0-369 GCF_018785655.1 Blautia sp. MCC269
CTTTCCCCATGACAAAATACTGGGTGCCGTCTTTTTCGGTAAGCAGGGTGCCGCTGTTTTTGTTATTGCTCTCGTTTTTGCTTTTTGCCATAGGCAGTTACCTCCATAAATGAAATATGCCCGACAAGGGAATGTCAGACAGGTGTACAGCCGCAGACTGTCTCCGTGTCAACCAAACCGTGTCAACCGGCAGAAAAGACTTTGAAAACAATCCATAGGCGCTCTATTATTACTTTTTACTTTTTCTTTGAGTTCTTGGTTGACATGGTTGACAAAGGAGAGAAATGCCCCAAATATCAGGCTTTTCCCCGTCAACCGGCTGTCAACCAAAGCGTCAACCAAACTGTCAACCGGTGGCTTTTCAGAATG
>NZ_WQQE01000029.1:0-95123 GCF_018785655.1 Blautia sp. MCC269
GCCTTCCGGGCGCAAGCAGGGAATAGTCCCTTATAGGGACAGAGCAAGCCACCCGCTAAGCGGGTGGTCTTGACTATACAAAAGGAGGTCCGCTTATGAATTCTGCTTTTGCTTCCAGTTATAAATTACTTCTATCTTCTATTTCTGAATTAGAACTTCAGAAGGATTCTTTTGTCCTTCGCCCTGGTATTGATTTTTCAAGAAAACGTAAGATATCCTTTCAGGATACGATCCTCTCTCTATGGAAAGAGAGGTTCCAATCAGCTCCATCTCCATGCACTGTATGATCTTTGCAATAAAAAGTATACAGATATACGGATTGAAAAAACAATGGTCAGCAATGAATCACGTGCCCTGGTCCAGATGCTGGGAAATATCGACTCCCCTGCGAAAACGATCATACTGGCTGACCGGGGATATAATTCTTTATCACGCGGAGTACGGTGCATTCGAAAAAAGATCCTGTCCGATATAAAAAGCTTTCCCCAAGATCCGTGTTTGATTTCCTGGATCTGGAAAAAGATGGAAAACAGGCAGTTTATCCTATGAAATTAAGAATAGTACGGTTTTTATTGGATACCGGTGAATACGAATGTATCGTTACGAATCTTAAAAGAGATGCATTTCCTCCGTGGAGGATTAAGGAATTATACCATTTGAGATGGGGGATCGAAACATCGTTCCGAAAACTGAAATACAGCGTTGGACTCTCCTGCTTTCATTCAAAAAAGGCGGAATATGTAGAACAGGAGATATACGCACGTGTTATCATGTATAATTTCTGTGAATCCATTACCCCACATGTAAGCACCCATCAGAAAAAAAAACAAAATACACTTACCAGGTGAATTTCACCATGGCTGTACATATCTGTAAAGCTTTCCTTCAAAAAAGCAGTCCTACCATTCCGCCTCATATCGAGACACTCCTGTTACATTACCTGGTTCCGGTCAAGCCCAGCCGGAAGTTCCCCCGCACCAAAAAGAGGAAAGGTTTTGTAAGCTTTGTATACCGGGTGTTTTAATATAAAAATACTATAACTTTTTTTGAATAAAAACACAAGATATTTAAAGGATAAAAAGAAGGTTTCTGCCCAGGGGGAGAGTCTGTGCATTTTTTACCTTAAAGGATTTAAAATTCAAAACATTAAAGAATGTAATATAAAGGTTCATATACAAAATGTTCTAACTAAATGGCATTGGCCCGAACGCCCTCCCTCGCGCTCCCACCCCGTTGGGCACGGAAGGAGTTCTTCGTTGTTGCAAGTGTATAGTTGCTGACTTTTGTCTGTATGCTACGGAATTCAAAGTGGAACGCTGTGCCGAACTAGTTCCTGGATTCTTCGATATTTATGCTGGGAGGCTGTGCCGATACAGCCACACTTTCACACTCCCAGGACAGGACGCCCCGCGTCCGCTTCCGTCCCCGCCACGTATTTTATGTTTTTTCCTACCGGCCGGAAATGCCAGCCTGAGGGAGAGGATATCGGTTCGGGCTGTTGCGGAGGAGGGGGGATACAACTTAGGTTGCGGGAGGGGGCGTTATTGCGGCAGGGTCAGCTGTTTGAGCCAACGGCGAGTTCTGGCCCTGCCGCAATGGTTTTAGCCACCTTCCGGAATCTTAGTTGTATCCCCCGACGGAGTCCTTGCCCGGAACGATATCCTCTCCCTCTGGCGTTAGGTTTTCCATCCCTCTCACGAAACCAGCAGCATCTCCCGATGGAGTCCCTGCCCGGGCCGATATCCTCTCCCTCTGGCGTCCCTCTGCCCACCAACACTTTTAGCCATCTCACAAAATCCCTATCCGGATCGATGCCAGCTCCCTCTGGCGTCCGGCCACCTACCAAATCTCCAACGTCCACTCCCGTCTATCCACAACCTCACCGATCATTCCAGCCTCCAATCCAGCCTCACCCATTCTTTTCATAATCTCCGCTGCCTCTCTCTCCGGCACCGCCGCCAACAGTCCCCCGGAAGTCTGCGGATCAAACACCACATCCTCCCTCCAGAGCACCGCCTGGCTTTTCACACCAGTTTTTTCAGCAAACTCCCGATTCCGGTAAGCCCCACCCGGGATCAGGCCCATAGAAGCAAACTTCTCCACATCCGGAAGCACCGGCAACTTCTCCGTATCAATCACGATCGTCCGCTCACTGGCCACAGCCATCTCCGTGGCATGCCCTCCAAGACCAAACCCCGTCACATCCGTACAGGCATGAACCTCAAACTCTTTCAAAATCTCACAGGCATCCCGGTTCAACCTCTTCATGGAATCCAACACCGCCCTACGGGCACCTTCCGTCACCAGATCTGCCTTGATCGCCGTATTCACGATCCCCGCACCCAGCGGCTTCGTCAAAATCAGCTTATCCCCCGTCTGCGCCCCAAAATTCTTCCAAAACTTCCTCGGATCCACAAAACCCGTCACACTAAGCCCATACTTCGGCGTATCATCCTGGATCGTATGGCCACCGGCAAGAACCGCGCCAGCCTCCATCACCTTATCCGCACCACCACGCAAAATCTCCCCCAGGATCTCCACATCCATATGTTTGGGAAACGCCACAATATTCAAAGCCGTCTTCGGAGTTCCACCCATGGCATACACATCACTCAACGCATTCGCCGCCGCGATCTGACCGAAATCATAAGGATCATCCGCCACAGGCGTAAAAAAATCCAGTGTCTGAATCAGCGCCAGATCAGAGGACACCCGGTAAACCGCCGCATCATCCGAAGTATCCGTCCCCACCAGAAGATCCGGATCGCAGAACTTCGGCAGTCCGCCAAGAACCCCTGCTAGGGTTCCCGGTCCCACTTTTGCCGCACAGCCACAGTTTGGAGCCAATTTTGTCAGTTGCACTTTCTCTCTCATGATCATTTTCCCTTTCCTTTAAGTCCTGTAAACTCTAGCCGACATCTATACGCCGCAAAGAACTTTAACTTTTTTTGATCCACACCCAAAAGACTCCATACACCACAGATCCTACGCACAGAGAAAATCAGAACAATCCCATCTTTGCGCCAACCGATATCTGCACTGCACAGAGCCTTCTATCTACACATATCTTTATTTATTATACATTAAAACAGCTGCCACCGATAAACTCCCTCAGAAGCGAGTTAAACGGAACCCCCTCACAGGGCACCGGCACAAAATAATCCAGGAACTTCAGAAGCCTCTTCGCCTCCTGATACTCCGGCTCACTCTTATCAATTCCAAAAAGCAGTGGCTCCGCATAAACCTTCAGGCAGGCAAGCTCATACACAAGAGCGGAATTAAACATCACATCCGCCTCCTCCTGGAATGGAAAAATATTCTGCTCCTCACCACGCCGTACAGACGGCCATCTTGCAATGGTATCCTTTGCAGAAGTTCCTCGTGTACGCGCATCACGGACAATCCGGCGGATCAGCCTGCCATCTGTAGTCGGGATCCGGTTATGTTCATCAATATTCAGCTGTGTCAGAGCACTGATATAAATCTTAAACTTGCTCTCTTTTGGAAGGGCATAGCTCAGTTTGTCATTAAGCCCGTGGATTCCCTCGATCACCAGGATATCATCTTTTCCAAGCTGAAGTTGATCTCCCCGGTATTCCCTGTATCCGGTCTTAAAATTAAAAGTAGGAAGATCCACTTTCTTTCCAGCAAGAAGATTCAGCATATCCTCATTAAACTGCTTGATATCAATGGCTTCCAGGCACTCAAAATTCTTTTCCCCGAATTCATCAAGCGGGGTATGCTCCCGGTTCACGAAATAATTATCCACACCGATGGGGTGAGGCTTCAGGCCATGAGCTGCAAGCTGAATGGACAACCTGTGGGAAAAACTGGTCTTTCCTGAAGAAGAAGGACCTGCGATCATTACAAACTTCACATTTCCTCTTCTCTGGATCTCCTCGGCAATGGAAGAAATCTTCGCCTCGTGAAGCGCCTCCTGGATCAGCATCAGGCTCTGAACACCCTCTCTGGTGATCCGGTCATTGAGGTCCCCCACAGTGGCAACATCCAGCTTGTCGCCCCATTCTTCCGATTCCTTCTGCACATGAAAGATCTTATCCTGCGGCTCAAAATCCTCCAGAACATCCGGTGTTTTCTGACGCGGAAGGATCAGTACAAAACCTTCGTCATAAAGCTGCAGGTCAAAATACTGCACATAACTGGTATCCGGTGCCATAAAACCGTAAAAATAATCCTCAAAATTCTCCAGACTGTAAATATTTACCCTGGAAACACGGCGGTAACGGAACAGTTTTTCTTTGTCATACATATGATGCCTGCGAAACATGGAAATGGCATCATCCGTGCTGACACTGCGTTTGTAGATCGGAATTTTCTGATCTACCAGCTCCCGCATCCGCACTTTCACCTGGTCAAGAAGCTCCTGATCCAGGGTTGCACTGCCTTTCATGGTAAAATAAAGACCATTCCCCAGAGAATAATGGATTACCACATGATCCACATTTTCCTTTCCGGCCACATCAAAAATTGCTTTCAGAAGGATAAAGATCGCACTTCGCCGGTAGGTTTTACGGCCGGCACTGTCCTTTGTGGTTATAAATCCCAGGGTACAGTCATGCCGCAGCTTCTTGTGAAGTTCTCGGAGTTTTCCGTTCTCAGTTACAAGAATCACCGGATACTCTGTTTCTCCCTCATAATCCTTTACAATCTCGGAATATGGGGTCATCTTGGGGTATTCCCTTGTTTCTCCGTTTATGGTCACTTTTATCATCGTCTGTTCCATAACACTCACCTCCACAGGCTTATACTTATAAAACAATATATGGATTTTTCACACTGGCGCAGGTCGTCTTAAGATCCGGGAACGCTTCATTCAGTTCCCTCTCCATGGCTTCCGCAAAAATATACTCCGTGCCATAATGTCCCGCATCTACGATCGCCAGTCCATCCGCCATGGTATCAATGGCAGTATGATAATCAATATCTCCGGTCACATACACATCCGCACCGGCTGCCATCACATCACGGATCATGCTCTTTCCGCTTCCTGTACAGATTGCCACAGTCTCGATCCTCTGATCCAGATCGCCGTAAACCCGCACATCTGGAAGGCAATTGCATTCTTTTACATATTTTCCAAACTCGCCAAGAGTCATGGCACGGGGAAGTTTTCCCACGCGGCCGAATCCCTCCGGCTGCTCCCCGGACTCATCGGTAACTGTAAGCACCTTTGTATCCTGAAGTTTCAGATAATCTGCGCTTAAATCTGCCATACCGATCACATCATAATTGGTATGCATGGCAAAGTACGGGATATCCTCCCGGATCAGACGTAAGATCTTCCTTCCGGTAAAGGTATGATTGTTGATCTTCTTGATCCCGGAAAAGATCATGGGATGATGGGTAAGGATCATATCCGCACCAGCTGTCACTGCCTCATCCAGCACCGGTTCTGTGAGGTCCAGTGCAAGAAATACATGGGAGATTTCTTTCTGATCATCTCCCACCAGAAGTCCCACATTATCCCATTCCTCCGCAAATTTCTGCGGATGATGTTCATTCAGCCATTCGATCAGTTCATATGCTTTCATATCGTCCAAGAGCTAACTTTATCAGCTCCATTTCCTCCTTTACTTCTGCAAGACGGTCTTTTGCAGAGGCAGATGAAGTCCCTGCCCCGGAAAAAAGATCTGCCAGTATTTTTTTACGGATGGATGCCTCCCGGAGAAGATATTCCTTCAGAACCGGATGGCATTTTTCCAGAAGGAGAGGCCCGAACCAGGCTTCTGCCTCTGTATACATGATCTTTTTACCGGTTTTATTTCGTACCGCTTTCATCATAGGATAAAACTTTCCGTCTTCTTTTATCATTTCCTCTCTTACGATCTCCCAGCCGATCTCAGAGAGAAAATGCCGGAAATGAGGAAGGTCCGACTGAGGCTGCAGGATCAGTTCCTGAAACCCCTCCCGGACCTTCGCTCCCTCATTTAATATCCTTTCCATCAGAGGACCGCCCATTCCCGCGATCACCAGGGTATCACCTTCCCCCGGCTCAAGCTTTGTAAGACCATCACTTAAACGGGTCTCTATGTAATCTTCAAGGCCATAGCGGGAAATATTCTCCCTGGCTCTTGAAAGCGGTCCCGGACGTACATCCATGGCAATGGCTGACGGAACTATTCTTTCACCAACAAGATAGATAGACAGATAGCCATGGTCACATCCTACGTCTGCCAGCCGGTTTCCTTTTGTTACCATACCGGCAATGGCACGAAGACGCATGGAAAGCTGTACGGATATATTTTTATCAGTCAAGGTAATCCTTCAGCTTGCGGCTGCGGCTGGGATGACGCAGTTTACGCAGAGCTTTCGCTTCGATCTGACGGATACGCTCTCTTGTAACGTTAAACTCTTTACCAACTTCCTCCAGAGTTCTGGCACGTCCGTCGTCCAGACCGAAACGGAGGCGGAGAACTTTCTGCTCACGGTCAGTAAGAGTACTCAAAACCTCTACCAGCTGCTCTTTCAGAAGTGTAAATGCAGCTGCATCTGCAGGTACCGGAACATTATCATCCTGGATAAAATCCCCAAGATGGCTGTCTTCCTCCTCACCGATCGGAGTTTCCAGAGATACCGGTTCCTGGGAGATCTTAAGGATCTCACGTACACGGTCTACCGGCATGTCCATCTCCTCAGCGATCTCTTCCGGCGTAGGTTCACGTCCAAGCTCCTGAAGCAGCTGACGGGAAACACGGATCAGCTTGTTGATCGTCTCAACCATATGCACCGGGATACGGATAGTACGCGCCTGATCCGCAATGGCTCTTGTGATGGCCTGACGGATCCACCAGGTTGCATAGGTACTGAACTTGTAGCCTTTTCTGTAATCAAATTTCTCAACGGCTTTGATAAGACCAAGGTTACCTTCCTGGATCAGATCAAGGAACAGCATTCCACGTCCCACATAACGCTTCGCGATGCTGACAACAAGACGGAGGTTCGCTTCTGCCAGACGCTTCTTGGCAGCTTCATCACCTTTCTCCATTCTTTTTGCAAGCTCGATCTCCTCATCCGCACTTAACAGACTGACTTTACCGATTTCTTTCAGGTACATACGAACCGGATCTTCGATGCTGACACCTTCCGGCACAGAGAGATCGATCTTGTCAAGCTCTACCTCTTCTTCATCTTCGATTCCATCCATATCCATATCATTATCAAGGAGGAGTTCGTCACCGCTGTTGTCTGTGATACGGAGAACGTCCACACCGCTGGCCTCCAGGAAATCAAAGACTTTCTCCATCTGATCTACTTCCAGTGGAGAGTCCTTGAAGAAGTCACTGATCTCCTGATATTCCAGCACATTCTTTTTCTTTTTCGCAAGTTCAAGAAGCTCTACAAGTTTCTCGCTGAATTTTGCCATATTCATTTCCATAGGTGCTCTATACCTCCATATAGTGTTTATATTTTATCCTTAATTGAAAGAAATATGCAGCTGCTGCCTCTTTCTTCCAAGGTCTTCCAGTTCTTTTTTTGCTTTTATCAGTTCCTGAAGCCCTGCCATGTCTGACGGGTCCCAGGTACGGTTTTTTTCTTTGAGGCTCTCTTCCTTGATCCGCAGCAGCGTATCAGAAAAGGCTCTCTGCTGTTCTCCTTCGTTTTCCAGATGGATGGTGGCATTAAAAAGTGATGCCACTTCTCTCTGTTCCTCGCTGTCTGTAAATACATTGAGAAGTTTTCCCGGATTGGTCTCTCCCTCCTTATGCTGGTCAAACAGCATCTGGGCCACTTCTTTATACAGCGGCACCACAAAATCTGACGGTGAAATATATTTCTCCACCTGTTCAAAGATCCCCGGATAATTCACAAGCCAGGTAAGCATCAGCTTCTGGGCCTTATCTGCGGCGGATTCTTTTTTCTTTGTTTCTGGAGTCCCGGATTTCGGCTGGATCCGTTTCTCTGCAGGCGTTCCTTTCAGAGCCAGTGTGTTGACTCTTTTTCGGATATCCTCCGTGCCCACTCCGTAACGGCCATATTCCTTCACAATTGCTTCTATATAAAGATTCCTCTCCAGTTCGTCGGAAAGTTCCAGCAGCATTTCGGCACACCGCTCAAAAAACTGATTCTGTCCCTGGGGCGCATCCATCGCAAATTCCTGTTCTGCAATATGCACACGGAACATAAAACTGTCCATCGCCTGGTTCAGACGCTCTTCAAAAGCCTCCGCACCCTCATTTTTAATAAACTCATCCGGATCCTTCCATGGTTTCAGGCTTACCACCCTGGATGTAACCCCTGCCTCCCGAAGGATCGGGATTGCACGGAGGGCCGCCCGGATACCTGCGCCGTCACTGTCATAAAGAAGCAGGACTTCCTTGGTGTAACGTTTCACAAGGCTCGCGTGTCCGGATGTCAGCGCAGTTCCAAGAGATGCCACCGCATTGGTAAAACCTGCCTGATGCATGGCAATCACATCCATATATCCCTCGCAGAGGATCAGATAATTCTTCCTGGTGGTCCTGGCCACGTTCAGTCCGTAAAGATTCCGGCTCTTGTCAAAGATCTTCGTCTCCGGTGAGTTCAGGTACTTGGGCTTGCCATCTCCCATGACACGGCCTCCGAAACCAATGACCCGGTTATTTACATCCATGATCGGGAAGATCACACGGTTCCAGAACTTGTCATACATTCCCCGCCGTTCATCCACATTGAACAGCCCGGATTCCCGGAGAAGTTCATCACTGTATCCTTTACTCTTAAGATATTTGTACAGGTCATCGCTGTACTTGTCCGAATATCCAAGGCCGAATTTCCGGATGGTTTCCTCAGAAAGTCCTCTGCCTGTCAGATACCCGTAGGCAGTTTTTCCGCCTTCTCGCCGGAGCTGATAGTAAAAATACTGAGCCGCCAGCTTGTTGATCTCAAGGAGCGTGGCCCTCTCTTCTGCTTTTTCTCTTGCTTCTCTGGAATATTCGATCTTCGGAAGCTCCACCCCTGCCCGGTCAGCAAGATGGGATAATGCCTCGCCAAAAGAATAATTCTCATATTCCATGATAAAATTGTATACGTTTCCTCCTGCCCCGCAGCCAAAGCAGTAATACATCTGCTTGGACGGCGTCACGGAAAAGGAAGGTGTTTTCTCATTATGGAAGGGACACAGTCCGAAATAGGAACTTCCCTTCCGTGTCAGTTTCACATACTGGGATATCACGTCTACAATGTCATTTTTCATTCGGACTTCTTCTATGATGTCATCTGAATAGCGCATGTTTATCCCTCTTTTCCATTTAATAGACCTCCCAGGACTTCGGTATGTAGATCTCCCTGAATTTCTCCATGGAATACTGATCTGTCATCCCCGAAATGTAGTCACATACTGCCTGTTCCTTCGGTACGCCCCGGTATTCCACCAGTTCTCTGTATTCTCTGGACATTACCTCCGGATGATCTGTATAATATTCGTATAGTTCACTCAGCATCTTGATGGCTTTATCTTCTTCCTTCTTGGCAACCGGATTCTCATAGACATTCCGGAACATCAGGACCCGAAGTTCCATCATCGCCTCAAAAACATCCGGCGACATGGAGATGCTGTCTTTCTCCATACTGTTCTCTATAATATTATGTACGAAAGTATTCAGCCTTTCTCTCGTGGTATATCCGAGAAAAGTTCTCATCGTAACAGGAATATCATCTTCTGTGATGATTCCCGCACGCTGAGCATCGTCCATATCGTGATGGATATAGGCGATCTTGTCAGAAAAACGCACGACCTGGCCTTCCAGAGTAGAAGGATTTCCACTGGTACGGTGATTCATGATCCCGTTACGGACTTCCCAGGTAAGATTCAGTCCGTTCCCGTTCTTCTCCAGTACTTCCACAACCCGGACGCTCTGTTTATAGTGGGCAAAACCCCCAGGATGTATCTGATCCAGCGCTCTTTCCCCGGCATGTCCGAAAGGCGTGTGCCCCAGATCATGTCCCAGCGCAATGGCTTCCACCAGATCTTCATTAAGCCGGAGTGCCTTGGCAATGGTACGGGCGATCTGTGATACCTCCAGTGTATGCGTCAGCCTGGTACGGTAATGATCTCCCTGCGGTGCCAGAAACACCTGCGTTTTATCTTTCATGCGCCGAAAAGCCTTGCAGTGAAGGATCCTGTCCCTGTCCCGCTGATATGCGGTACGCACATCGCATTCCTCTTCCGGCCGGTCTCTGCCTCTGGTATCTGCGCTGTGAGACGCATAGGGACTTAACAGTTCCCGTTCTCTCTGTTCCATATTCTCTCTGATGTTCATAAGCACTTCCTCCACAGTCTGACAAACAGCGGCGATAAAATACCCTCTGTTAATTATATTCTACACAAAACCGCAAATTCCTCTTTTCTGAAAAAAAAATTCAAAAAATATTGATTTTATCGTCTGTTCCGACCTGAAGGTGTCCAAAATTCTCATATTGTATATGAAACGAGAACAAATATACAAACCGCTCTTCGATTTACTTTCATATAGCCAAAAACAGAGCTGCTATTCACAGCTCTGCCTTAAAGTCATGCGGAAGATGGGACTTGAACCCACACGAGCGCAATGCTCACAAGATCCTTAGTCTTGCTCGTCTGCCAGTTCCGACACTTCCGCATGACCGCATTTCCTTGGGATTTTTTATTTTCTCCCTCGCGACAAGTGATAGTATAGCAAAGCCGTCTCTATCTGTCAACACTTTTTTTCAAAAGTTTTTTCTTTTTTTCGCCGGCAAAATCTGACTGATTTTTGCTTATAAAATCACAAAAAAGACGGAACTGTAATTCACAGTTCCGTCTTAAAGTCATGCGGAAGATGGGACTTGAACCCACACGAGCGCAATGCTCACAAGATCCTTAGTCTTGCTCGTCTGCCAGTTCCGACACTTCCGCATATCGCATTTCTTCGGGATTTTTTATTTTCTCCCTCGCGACAAATGATAGTATAGCAAAGCCGTCTCTATCTGTCAACACTTTTTTCTAAAAAAAATGAAAAATATTTTTTATTTATACAATTGGCACATTTCGTTCAATTAAAAGAGGCAGCCTTTCCAAAAAAAGCCGCCCCTGTCATACTTCTGTTTTCTCTATTTCGTCTATATGGATCAGTCAAAAATGATCAGTGCCATAAATACAAGATCTGTTTCTCCTGTATTTGTAAGGCCGTGTCCTTTTCCATCTGGAGTGATGGTGATATCACCGGCTTTTACCGGGCGTTTCACACCGTTATCGTCGTACTCGCCTTCACCGCTTAAGATATAGTAGGTTTCTGTCTCACCATGATGCTCATGGTATCCGAGGGAACAGCCCTTCTCGATGGTAACCTGTGCGTAAAGTCCGCATTTTCCTTTCAGCTCGTCTCCCTCAAGAATGTCTTTGATGATCACATGGCCTTTACCGCCGCACATATTTTCTACTCTTCTGATACCCATGATAAAATCCCCTTTCGTGATTGCGTAAATTTGTGAATTTCATAAACACAGCCTCTTTGTGTTCTGCGTTTCACTTCCTGTACAATTATAAACGATATGATAAATTTTCGCAATCCTCATTGCCAATTTCCTGAATTTGCTCAAAAAATTTCTTATAAACGAAAACGAAGCAGACCTTTTACAAAGACCTGCCTCGCAACTTACACCTGTATTACAGATTTTTAATTCTCTCAATCGCTTCCAGTGTATTCTCATAGCTTCCGAATGCAGTCAGACGGAAGTATCCCTCACCATGTGCACCAAAGCCTGAACCTGGTGTTCCTACGATGTGTGCTTTCTCAAGGAGATAGTCGAAGAACTCCCAGGAAGTCATCTGATCCGGTGTTTTCAGCCAGATGTATGGCGCATTTTTTCCACCGGATACGGAAAATCCTGCTGCGGAAAGTCCGTCGAGGATTGTCTTTGCATTACGCATGTAGTAAGCGATCTGTTCTTTCAGCTGTGCTTTTCCCTCCGGAGAGTAAACAGCCTCGCCTGCTCTCTGCACGATATACGGAGCACCATTGAACTTGGTTCCGTGACGTCTTGCCCAGAGGCTGTGAAGCTCTACGCCGTCACGTACCAGTTCCTTCGGAACTACAGTAAAACCAAGACGAACGCCTGTGAAACCTGCATTCTTGGAAAAGCTTCGAAGCTCGATAGCACAGGTTCTCGCACCCTCACACTCATAAATGCTGTGCGGAACATCTTCCTCGGAAATATATGCCTCATATGCTGCGTCATAGATGATCACGCAACCGTTTTTGTTTGCGTAATCAACCCACTCCTGAAGAGCAGCCTTTGTGATGGCACCACCGGTCGGGTTGTTCGGGAAGCAGAGATAAATAAGATCCGGTACTTCATCTGCCGGGATCTCCGGAAGGAAACCGTTATCCTCTTTACATGGCATGTAGATCACACCGTCAAAGTTCTCACGCTCTTTGTTATAAAGACCTGTACGTCCGGCCATAACGTTGGTATCTACGTATACAGGATAAACCGGGTCACAAACTGCAACCTTGTTATCCAGTCCGAAGATCTCCTGGATGTTTCCGGAATCACTTTTTGCTCCATCGGAAACAAAGATCTCGTCTGCGCTGATGTCGCAGCCTCTGGACTGATAATCATTTTTTGCAATGGCACTTCTTAAGAATTCATATCCGAGATCCGGAGCATATCCGTGGAAGGTTTCTGCGTGTGCCATCTCGTCTACGGATTTATGAAGGGCATCGATGATCGCCGGTGCAAGAGGCTGTGTCACATCACCGATTCCAAGACTGATCACAGAATCCTTAAATTCCGGATTGGCCTCCTTATATGCGCTTACCTTCTTTGCGATATTGGAAAACAGATAGCTTCCCGGAAGTTTTAAATAATTCTGATTTACTGTCACCATAATATTTTATCTCCTTCTCTCAATTTCCTCTGCCAGTGCTTTTCTGACGCTGTCAGGATTTGCCTTGCCTTTCAGTTCTCTCATCAGCTGTCCTACAAAAAATCCCATAACCTTATCCTTGCCGCCCAGAAGCTCTGCCAGCGGTCCGGGGTTTGCATCTACGATCTTTTTCACAGTTTCGGTGAGAAGGCCTGTATCTTCTACGATCTTAAGGCCATTCTCTTCTATATATACAACCGGATCAATATCCTCGTCAAACACTTTTTCAAATACTTTCTTGGCATTCTGTGCGCTGACCTCTTTTTTCTCCACCATGGAAAGAAGGTCTGCCAGATGCTTCGGGGTAAAGCTTACCCTTTCCGGATCAAGGCCCTTGTCCTTTGTCAGGCGGAGAACCTCCACCATAAACCAGTTTGCCACCTTTTTCGGGTTTCCGAGAAGAACTGCTGTCTCCTCAAAAAGTCCTGCCAGATGTCTGGATTCGGTCAGGATCCCTGCATCATAAGCCGGAAGCTCATACTCCTTCTGATAACGCTCCATCTTGGCTTCACGAAGCTCCGGAATGGAAGTACGCAGCTCTTCGATCCATGCATCGGAAATGTGGATCGGCGGAAGATCCGGATCCGGGAAGTAACGGTAATCCTTTGCATCCTCCTTGGAACGCATAGCATGGGAAGACTCTTTGTTATCGTCCCATCTTCTTGTCTCCTGTACAACGGCTCTTCCTTCTTCCAGAAGCTCGATCTGACGTTCTCTCTCTCCTTCGATTGCTCTCGCAATGGCCTTGAAGGAGTTCAGGTTCTTCATCTCGGTTCTTGTTCCGAAGGTCTCGCTTCCCACCTCACGGACAGAAAGGTTGACGTCGGCACGCATGGAACCTTCCTGAAGTTTGCAGTCAGAAACTCCAAGATACTGCATGGTGCAGCGGAGCTTTTCCAGATATGCGATAACCTCCTCGGAGCTTCTCATATCCGGCTCGGATACGATCTCGATAAGTGGCACGCCACTTCGGTTGTAGTCAACCAGGGAGCAGTCTTCCCACTCATCATGGATCAGCTTACCGGCATCTTCCTCCATGTGCATCTCGTGGATACGTACGGTCTTTTTGCCTGCGGAAGTCTCGATCTCAACGGCTCCGTCGTAGCAGATTGGCAGATACAGCTGAGAGATCTGGTAGTTCTGGGGATTATCCGGGTAAAAATAGTTCTTACGGTCAAACTTGCAGTACTGATGGATATGGCAGTTTGCCGCAAGACCTGCCTTGATGGCAAACTCTACCACTTTTTTATTGAGGACCGGAAGAGATCCCGGCATACCGGTGCAGACCGGGCAGGTATGTGTATTTGGTGCACCTCCGAATTCTGTGGAGCATCCGCAGAAGATCTTTGTTTTTGTGGCAAGCTCCACGTGCACCTCAAGTCCTATGACTGTCTCATACTGTTTCATGCCTTTTCTCCCCCTTCCATTGCTGTTCCGAAATCACCGCGTTTTTTCTCATATGCGTGTGCCGCGCGGAACAGATTATTTTCTTTGAAGCAGTCACCAATCATCTGGATTCCGATCGGAAGTCCTGCTGCGTCTTTTCCACACGGAACTGTGATTCCGGGAAGTCCGCACAGGTTTACTGCTACCGTATAAATATCGCCAAGATACATGGCAAGCGGGTCTTTCAGGCTCTCTCCCAGCTTCGGTGCGGTAAACGGAGATGCCGGAGCAAGAAGGACATCATATTTGGAAAAGGCCTCGTCGAATTCTTTTTTGATGAGGGCTTTTGTGCGAAGTGCTTTCAGGTAGTAAGCATCGTAGTAACCGGAGCTTAATACGAAAGATCCCAGCATGATACGACGTTTTACTTCCTCGCCGAAACCTTCGGTTCTTGTCTTTTTGTACATATCATGAAGTCCCTCGTACTCTTTTGCACGGAAACCGTACTTCACGCCGTCAAAACGCTCCAGGTTGGAGCTGGCCTCTGCGCTGGCGATGATGTAGTAGGCAGGGATCATATATTCTGTTGTCTTCATGGAGAAAAATTCTACCACTGCACCCATCTCGGTAAGGCTTTTCAGTGTATTCATAAATGCCTCTTTTACCTCAGGGTTCAGGCCTTCGGAAAGATATTCCTTGGGCACACCGAATTTCATTCCCACGATCTTATCTGTCATGGAAGAGGAGAAATCAAGATCCTCTCTCTTCATGGAAGTGCTGTCTTTTGCATCGTGTCCGGCAATGATCTCAAGAAGTGCCGCACAGTCCGCAACGTCTTTTCCAACCGGTCCAATCTGGTCCAGAGAGGATGCATAGGCAACCAGTCCGTAACGAGATACGGTACCGTAGGTTGGCTTGATTCCGGTAACACCACAGTAGGAACTTGGCTGACGGATAGAACCGCCGGTATCAGAACCAAGTGCCAGGTAAGTTTCCCCTGCTGCCACTGCCGCACAGGAACCACCGGAAGATCCTCCCGGAACGTGTTCCAGATCCCACGGGTTTCTGGTCACGCCATAGGCAGAAGTCTCTGTAGTACTTCCCATGGCAAACTCATCCATATTTGTTTTTCCGATAATTACAAGTCCTGCTTCTTCCAGACGGTCAATGACTTCTGCATTGTACTGTGGAACGAAGTTTTCAAGGATCTTTGATGCACAGGTGGTTGTTTTTCCCTTGATGCAGATATTATCCTTGATAGCGATGGGTACACCGGCAAGAGGTCCGGTATAAGTTCCGTCCTCAATGCCTTTCTGTACTTCTTTTGCTCTTGCATAGGCTTCTTTTTTATAGGTATCAAGATAAGCGTGGACTTTGTCCTCTTTTGCCTCGATCTGATCAAATACGTATTTCACACCGTCCAGGACGCTTATCTGATGCTGTTTGATCTTTTCCGCAAGCTGTAATGCGGTTAATTTTCCCAAATCCATGTCCTGTCTCCTGTCTTATCCAATTGTTTTCGGAACCTGATACTGATCTTCTTTCTGCTTCGGCGCGTTGGCAAGCATTGCCTCATGGTTGTCGCCGTTTGTCACAACGTCTTCACGGAATACGTTTTCGTCCTCAAAAATATGGGACATAGGCTCTACGGAAGAAGTGTCAAGCTCGTCTAACTTATCTACATAGTCCAGCATCTTCTGCATATCCTCTTTTGCCTTTTCCTTCTCGTCCTCTGTCAGAGAAAGCTTCGCCAGGATGCAGACATTTTCCATTGTTTCATCATCGATTATCTTTGCCATCTTTTTTCTCCTTATTACGGCTCAAGTCTGTTCATATCACGTGGGAACAGGCAGGTCTCACGAACATTTTCCTCTCCCAGGATCTGCATGGTAAGACGTTCCAGTCCGATTCCAAGTCCTCCGTGAGGCGGCATTCCATGTTTGAACGTATCCAGGTACTGTTCCATACCTTCCTCGTCCATGCCACGGGCTGCGATCTTGTCTTTCAGCATCTGATAATCATGGATACGCTGTCCGCCTGTGGTGACCTCAAGTCCTTTGAACAGAAGGTCAAAGCTTAATGTAAATTTCTCATCTGCCGGATCATCCATTGCGTAGAACGGACGTTTCTTGGACGGATAATGTGTGACAAAAACAAAATCCGCATCGTATTCTTCTTTAAAATATCTTCCGATCAGCGCCTCTTCTTCCGGCTCCAGATCGTACGGGTTGCGGATCTTACGTTTATATTTCTCAGCCACCAGCTCTTTTGCTTTGTCAAAACGTACAGCCGGGATCTTGTCTACTTTCGGAAGTTCCACTTTCAGAATGGAAAGTTCATGAGCGTAGTCTTTCTTCAGAAGCTCCACCGCATACTGAAGGAATCCGGTTTCCATCTCCATGATATCCTCAAATCCGTTGATGTAGCCCATCTCAAAGTCAAGGCTTGTATATTCATTCAGATGACGTTTGGTGTTGTGTTTCTCTGCACGGAATACAGGGCCGGTCTCAAATACACGGTCAAAAACGCCTACCATCATCTGTTTGTAAAACTGCGGGCTCTGTGCCAGGACAGCCGGTTTGTGGAAGTAGCTCAGTTTGAACAGGTTTGCGCCACCCTCTGCACCTCTAGCTCCGATCTTCGGTGTGTGGATCTCAGTGAATCCTTTTTCATAAAGATAATCACGGAATGCACGCACCAGCGCTTCCTGGATCTTGAATTTTGCACGCTCCTGCACGTTACGCAGAGCGATGGGACGATAGTTCAGTTTTGCCTCCAGAGAAGTGTTCAGTTTCCATTTGTCGATTGCCAGGGGAAGTGGCTCTGCCGGTGAGGAAAGGATCTCCACATGGCTGATGCGAAGCTCTCTTCCGTGAGGTGCTCTTTCTTCCTCGTGAAGAGTTCCTGTGAGGCGGACACACATTGCCTCTTTCAGATCATGAATGGAAACATTTGTCTTGTCGTTCTCATATACTGTCTGAAAAAGTCCCTCTTTTTTTCGAAGTATCACAAATGCCACATCACCCATATTACGGATGCTGTGTATTGCTCCTTCCACTGTTGCTTCCTGGTCTTTCATGCTTTCAGAAAGAAGCACATCCCAGGCACATTCTCTAGTCTTACAGATTCCATCCATAAATTCCATTCCCTCATCCTCCAATTCCGGTGCAAAAAACATTCGGCATTCAGCCTTTTTTCTTTGCGCCTGTATTTTGATAAGCGGGTCTTACGAACCCGCTCTGCCACTTTTTTCTGTCAAATTCTGCTTTTTCTTTTATATTTTTCGTTTATATTTTTCGTTTATATTTTTCGTTTATACAGAATCATATAAAAGCATCAGAACCATCTGAGCTGTCTCCACCATATTGGTCCCGGAATCCATACTGCATTTCTGAATATAACGGTATGCGTCTTCCTCACTCAGATGATTTCTTTCCATTAAAAGCATCTTTGCATTTGAAATATAATTCTGCTCTTTCCATGAACGCTGCTTCGGTTTTTTCTTATCTTTTTTCCAGCGCCTTTCGATCTGGGAAAGGATCATGCTTACTGTATTTACCAGATCTCCGGCTTTCAGAGGCATTCCCACACACAAAACAGAAGGTGGTGCTTCACTGATCACTCCCTGCGAAGCCATAAGCAGCATTTCAAAATAATCCGGCATATAGTCCAGAAGATCACGGTAATACATATCCTGAAGATGATAGCCGCAAAGCAGGACGCCACCATCAAGTTCCGAGATACTGGCAAGGGCATTTGCACCTGAATTGCATACCGCCGCCACCGTGAATCCATATCGGTTAAGGACTGTGCGGATCTTTTTTGCATCTTCTATTTTCGGTAATGCAATCACGATACTCGTGTTCATAAGCCGCCACTCTCTTTCGTCCCATTATGCCTCAATCATCAGATTCGATACAGATACTCCTCGATCTCCCAGTCGGAAATCTCCTGGGAATAACGCAGCCATTCTTTTCTCTTGGCCTGCGCGTACTGTTTGCAGAAATCTTCTCCAAGGATCTCTTTCATCCAGTCACTTTCCTCAAACAGTGTGATCGCTTCCCGTAAATTCTCCGGTAAATTCTCGATACCCTGTTCCTTCTGGTCCGACTCGGAAAGAGAACGGTCAGAAGCTTTTGTCGGATAGATCTTCTTCTGGATTCCATCCAGGCCCGCTGCCAGGCATACCGCAAAAACAAGGTATGGGTTGGATGCAGCATCCGGGCTTCGAAGCTCGATTCTGGTATCATTACCATTGACTCTCGGGATCCTTACCAGTGAATTCTGGTTGTTTCTCGTCCAGGTCAGTTCTGTCGGTGCATCGAATCCAGGCACAAGGCGCTTGTAAGAGTTTACCAGCGGATTTGTGATAAGTGCCATCTCCCGGCTGTGTGCCAGAAGACCTCCGATAAAATAGCATGCCTCATTACTTAATTTGGACGGATCATCCGGATCCACAAAAATATTTCTTCCATTTTTAAACAGCGAAAAATGGATATGCATGGCTGAGCCGTTTACTTCCCGTCTTGGCTTCGGCATAAAGGTTGCATGAAGTCCATGGCGTTTGGCTACGGTCCTTACTGCCATCTTAAAGGTCATAACTGCGTCTGCCATCTCACGTGCTTCCCCGTAATGAAGGGCAATCTCATGCTGTGCAGGTGCTGTCTCATGATGAGAGGATTCCACCTCAAATCCCATATCCTCAAGAGTCAGTACCATGTCACGTCTTGCATTTTCACCCAAGTCCACCGGACTTACATCCAGATATCCGGCTTTTTCGTGAGAAACCGTTGTAGGCATTCCGTTGTCATCAATATGAAACAGGAAAAACTCGCATTCCGGGTCAACATAGCAGGTGTATCCTGCCTCTTCTGCTGCCTGCGCTGTTTTTTTCAGAATGTATCTGGAGCTCATCTCATGTTCAGATCCGTCTGCACGGCGCATATCACAGATCAGTCTTGCAACCTTTCCCTGCTGAGGACGCCATGGGAGAATTGAAAAAGTATCGTAATCCGGATACAGGATCAGATCCGGCTCCTTTTCTCCCACAATGCCCGCAATATGAGAGCCATATACAACGCACTGGTTATCCAGGGCTCTTGGAAGCTCTCTTGCTGTGATCGCAATATTTTTCAGAGTTCCAAACATATCTGTAAACTGGAGGCGGATGAACTCTACGTCTTCCTCCTCTGCCATTGCAAGAATCTCTTCTCTGGTATAATTCCCCATAGTATTCTCTCCTTTATTTCCTCATCACACAAAATAATTACCCTAAAAAATAGAAAAAGGGTGCACTTCAGAGAGCTTTCGCTCCTGAAGAACACCCTTGTTCATGGACGTAATTATAGCAATCGGTCAATTCTTTGTCAACTTTTTTTTAAAGGAAATTAGGGGCAAAAAGAACTTTGCCCCTGGTATTTTTAACTTTTTTACTGTAAATATGAATAACTCATCAGAGATTCATCCACTGCCTTCGCAGCCTCACGTCCCTCGTGGATCGCCCATACGACAAGTGACTGTCCACGGTGCATATCGCCTGCTGTGAATACACGGTCTACGCTTGTTGCGTACTGCTCCGGTTTTGTCTCCACGTTGGTTCTTGGTGTCAGTGCTACATGGAAAGCATCGGTTACATATTTCTCGCTTCCGAGGAAACCTGCTGCAATCAGTACCACATCTGCAGGAATCACTTCCTCGCTGCCTTCGATAGGAACCATGTTGAATCTTCCGGTCTTTTCGTCTTTTACGCTTTTCAGTTTGACAATCTTTGCCTTGCAGACATTTCCTTTTTTATCTTTGATAAATTCGGTAACGGTTGTCTGATAGATTCGCGGGTCATGACCAAATACTGCAATAGCCTCTTCCTGGCCGTAATCGGTTTTCAAAACCTTCGGCCACTCCGGCCACGGGTTGGACGGTGTTCTTGTTACCGGAGGCTTTGGCATCATCTCAAGCTGTGTTACGGATTTTGCACCAAGACGGATGGAAGTTCCCACACAGTCATTTCCGGTATCACCACCGCCGATGACCAGAACATGTTTGCCTTTTGCAAGCTCATATGGGAATTTTGCAAAATCGGTATCCAGAAGGCTTTTTGTTACCTGTTTCAGGAAATCCACTGCAAAGTAGATTCCTTTTGCATCTCTTCCCGGAACCTTGATATCTCTCGGATGGGAAGCTCCGCAGCAGAGAAGGACACGGTCATAATCTTTCAGAAGCTGCTCCGCGGTAATGTCCACACCAACGTTGATGTTGGTGACAAACTTCACGCCTTCCTCTTCCATCAGTTTCAGTCTGCGGTCGATGACTTTTTTCTCCAGTTTCATATTCGGGATACCATAGCGGAGAAGTCCTCCGATACGGTCGTTTCTTTCAAATACGGTTACGCTGTGACCACGGCGGTTCAGCTGCTGTGCTGCTGCCAGTCCAGAAGGGCCGCTTCCGATGACTGCGATTGTCTTTCCTGTGCGGACAGGCGGGATCTGTGGTTTTACCCAGCCTTCTGCATAGGCAGTCTCGATAATGGCTTTCTCATTTTCCTTTGTGCTGACCGGATCTCCGTTCAGGTTGCAGGTACAGGCAGCTTCACAGAGTGCCGGGCATACTCTTGAAGTAAACTCCGGAAAACTGTGGGTCTTGTTCAGACGAAGAAATGCCTGTTTCCAGTTTCCTGTGTATACAAGATCGTTTGTCTCAGGAACCAGGTTGTGAAGCGGGCAGCCGGAAGCCATTCCGCCGATCATCATACCTGCCTGGCAGAAGGGAACGCCGCAGGCCATGCAGCGTGCTCCCTGAAGTTTCTGTTTTTCTTTATTTAACGGAATACGAAATTCGTTGAAATTCTGAATACGTTCTTTTGGCGGCAGAACTTTTGCCGTTTCTCTTTCATAATCTAAAAATCCAGTTGGCTTTCCCATTTCCTCATCCTCCTTAATGTTTCACGCCGATGCTCTCATAGAATGCTTCCATCTGTGCCTGCTGGCTGGTCAGACCTTTTTCTTCCAGCTTTGCACTTAATGTGATCATTCTCTTGTACTCATCCGGAATGAGTTTTTTGAAGTGAGGCAGATAGGAATCAAAATCAGCCAGCACCTTCTTACCGATCTCGGAGCCTGTTGCTTCTACATGAGCCTCGATGAGATCACGAAGCTCTTTTTTATCATATTTATTATCCACTTTTTCAATGGAGATCATTGCTTTGTTAAGGTTCTTGTAAAGAACGTTGTCCACATCAAGAACATAAGCGATACCGCCACTCATACCTGCCGCGAAGTTCTTTCCGGTTTTTCCGAGAACTACCACACGGCCACCGGTCATGTACTCGCATCCATGCTCACCAACACCCTCAACTACTGCCACTGCACCGGAGTTACGGACTGCAAAACGTTCACCTGCAACACCGTTGATAAATGCAGTTCCGCTTGTGGCACCATAGAGTGCTACGTTTCCGACAATGATGTTCTCTTCTGCTTTGTATCCGGCTTTTTCCGGAACTTTGACGATCAGTTTACCACCGGAAAGGCCTTTTCCAAAGTAGTCATTGCTGTCACCGGTCAATTTCAGTGTCAGTCCTTTCGGGATAAATGCACCGAAGCTCTGTCCGCCTGCACCTGTACAGTTTACAGTTACGGTATCTTCCGGAAGGCCCTCTTTATGGTTTCTCGTGATCTCAGATCCAAGGATGGTACCGAATGCACGGTCTGTGTTGGTAACATTTACATCTACAGAAACTTTCTCACCTTTCTGGATCGCCGGCGCACATTTCTTAACCAGAACTTTTTCATCCAGAGTTTTCTCAAGGTTGAAGTTGTATACCGCTTTCGGATCAAAAGTAACTTTGCCTTTTCCTGCATATGGGTTATTCAGGATCGCACTTAAGTCAACTTTGCCCTTATGTGGCTCCTGTACGCTGTCAGAAACGGTAAGAAGATCTGTACAGCCTACCATCTCGTCGATGGTTGCAACGCCAAGACGTGCCATGTACTCTCTCAGTTCCTGTGCG
Source organism: Blautia sp. MCC269 (assembly GCF_018785655.1). Taxonomy (NCBI): domain Bacteria; kingdom Bacillati; phylum Bacillota; class Clostridia; order Lachnospirales; family Lachnospiraceae; genus Blautia; species Blautia sp. MCC269. The sequence continues at coordinate 22,275 of NZ_WQQE01000029.1, forward strand.
ATAAATCTCATGAAGTTCTCCACATACTCCGGTTTTCCACGGAATCTCTTACGGAGTTCCGGATTCTGGGTAGCAACGCCAACCGGGCAGGTATCCAGGTTGCAGACTCTCATCATCACGCAGCCCATAGTTACAAGGGGAGCAGTTGCAAAACCGAATTCCTCTGCACCGAGAAGCGCTGCGATAGCAACGTCACGGCCGCTCATCAGCTTACCGTCTGTCTCGATACGTACACGGTTACGAAGTCCGTTCATGATCAGTGTCTGATGTGTCTCTGCAAGTCCAAGCTCCCACGGAAGTCCTGCATTGTGGATGGAACTTCTCGGTGCCGCTCCGGTACCTCCGTCGTATCCGGAGATCAGAACAGTCTGTGCTCCGGCTTTTGCAACACCGGCAGCGACCGTACCAACACCAGCCTCGGAAACCAGTTTTACGGAAATATCTGCATATTTGTTTGCATTTTTCAGGTCATAGATCAGCTCTGCCAGGTCCTCGATGGAGTAGATATCGTGGTGTGGTGGCGGAGAGATCAGGCTGACTCCTGGTGTGGAATGACGGGTCTTTGCGATCCACGGATATACTTTCTTTGCAGGAAGATGTCCACCTTCACCAGGTTTTGCACCCTGTGCCATCTTGATCTGAATTTCTCTTGCAGATACCAGATAACGGCTGGTAACACCGAAACGTCCGCTGGCTACCTGTTTGATAGCGGAGCAACGGTCATTGTCTGTTCCTGCGGAATCCAGACGCTCATCACTCTCTCCACCCTCACCGGTATTGGATTTTCCATGGAGATGGTTCATGGCGATGGCCAGTGTCTCATGTGCTTCCTGGGAAATGGAACCGTAGGACATGGCACCTGTCTTAAATCGTTTTACAATGTCGTCAACACTCTCAACCTGATCGATGGGAAGAGGTTCTTTTGCAAACTTGAAGTCCAGAAGTCCTCTTAGGTTTCCATGGCCTTCTTCGTCTACCAGTTTTGTATACTCTTTGAACATCTCATAGCTGCCCTGCTTTGTGGACTGCTGAAGAAGATGGATGGTACGTGGATTGTATCTGTGCTCCTCGCCCTGACTTCTCATCTTGTGAGCACCTACGCTGTCTAAAGTAAGGTCTGTGGCAAGTCCCAGCGGGTCAAATGCCTCAGAGTGGAGTTTTTCTACGTTATCCTCGATATCTTCCAGTGTGATTCCGCCTACACGGCTTACTGTTCCTGTAAAGTAGCGGTCGATCACATCCTGGGAAATTCCGATTGCCTCAAAGATCTGAGATCCCTGATAGGACTGGATGGTGGAAATGCCCATCTTGGAAGCGATCTTTACGATACCGCTGATAACCGCATGATTGTAATCATCAACCGCTGCATAGTAATCTTTGTCCAACATATGGGTATCGATGAGTTCATGGATGGTATCCAGTGCCAGGTATGGATTGACAGCACTTGCGCCATAACCAAGAAGTGTTGCGAAATGATGTACTTCTCTCGGTTCACCGGACTCCAGGATCAGCGCAAGGGATGTACTCTTCTTTGTTTTTACAAGGTGCTGATGCACTGCGGAAACAGCAAGAAGAGACGGGATCGGCATATGGTTCTCATCTACGCCACGGTCAGAAAGGACCAGGATATTTGCGCCCTCACGGAAAGCCTTATCAACCTCTACGAACAGGCGGTCAATGGCACGTTCCAGTTTTGTACTCTTATAATACAAAGTAGAAATGGTCACAACCTTGAAGCCGTCCTTTTTCATGTTCTTGATCTTCAGCATATCGGTGTTTGTCAGGATCGGGTTGTTGATTTTAAGAACCTGGCAGTTCTCCGGATTCTGAACAAGAAGGTTTCCGTCTTTTCCTACGTATACACTTGTGGAAGTAACGATCTCCTCACGGATTGCATCGATCGGCGGGTTTGTTACCTGTGCAAAAAGCTGTTTGAAGTAATCGAACAGCGGATAATGTTCCTTGGAAAATACTGCAAGAGGAGTATCATGTCCCATAGCTCCAATGCTCTCTGAGCCGTTTAATGCCATGTTTCGGATAGAAGTACGGTACTGCTCATAAGTATATCCGAATGCTTTCTGGAGACGTGCTCTCTCCTCCGGTGTATACTCGATAACTCTCTGATTCGGGATCTTGATATCACGGAGCTGTACCAGATTGCTGTCCAGCCATTCGCCGTAGGGCTGTTTTTTCGCATATTTCTCTTTCAGTTCATCGTCATCGATGACACGGCCCTGAACCGTATCAACCAGGAGCATTTTTCCAGGATGGAGACGCTCTTTTAATACGATCTTCTCCTCATCTACCGGAAGGACACCAACCTCAGAGGAAAGAATCATGTATCCGTCAGAGGTAATATAATATCTGGATGGACGAAGGCCGTTTCTGTCAAGAACAGCTCCCATCACATCACCATCTGAGAACAGAATGGACGCAGGTCCGTCCCATGGCTCCATCATGGTTGCATAGTACTGATAGAAATCACGTTTCTCCTGGGAAATGGTATCATTGTTTGCCCATGGCTCCGGAATTGTGATCATCACTGCAAGCGGAAGATCCATTCCACTCATAACCAGGAATTCCAAGGTATTGTCAAGCATTGCAGAGTCAGAACCATTGCGGTTGACTACAGGAAGAACTTTGTGGAGCTCGTCTTTCAGATATGGAGACTCCATATTTTCCTCACGGGCAAGCATCTTATCTGCGTTGCCGCGGATGGTGTTGATCTCACCGTTATGTACGATGAAACGGTTCGGATGTGCTCTCTCCCAGCTCGGGTTTGTGTTGGTACTGAAACGGGAATGTACCACTGCAATGGCAGATTCGTAATCCTGGCTCTGAAGATCTCCGAAGAAAGTACGGAGCTGTCCTACCAGGAACATACCTTTGTATACAATGGTACGGCTGCTCATGGAAACTACGTAAGTATTATCATTACTCTGTTCAAACTCACGGCGGGCAATGTAAAGCATACGGTCAAAGGCAAGGCCTTTTTCCACGTCTTCCGGTTTCTTGATGAATGCCTGCATGATGCATGGCATACACTCTCTTGCCTTATGTCCAAGAACCTCCGGGAATACCGGCACTGTACGCCATCCAAGAAGCTCCAGGCCTTCTTTTTCCACGATGATCTCGAACATCTTCTTTGCCTGGGCACGTTTGATCTCATGCTGTGGGAAAAAGAGCTGGGCTACACCATATTCTCTCTCGCCGCCGATCTCAAAGCCCTCTTTCTTACAGACTTTTTTGAAGAATTTATGGGAGATCTGGAGAAGGATACCGACGCCATCGCCGGTTTTTCCTTCTGCATCTTTACCTGCACGATGCTCCAGATTCTCTACGATCTTAAGAGCATTTGCAACAGTATCATGTGTTTTCTTTCCTTTTATATTAACAACGGCTCCGATACCGCAGTTATCATGTTCGAATTCAGGGCGGTAGAGGCCCTGCTGCTGATTTCCTACTTCTCTCATTTTTCTCATCCTTTCATTGCAGCTTCTTCTGCCGTCTTTTTGTCAACTGCCGCCTGCACAAATCCACGGAACAGCGGATGTGCATGGTTCGGTCTGGACTTGAATTCCGGATGTCCCTGTGTTCCTACAAAGAACGGATGTCCGGCAATTTCAATCATCTCAACGATATGTGCATCCGGGGAAGTTCCTACGATGGACATTCCTTTTTCACTTAATTCTTTACGGAATGCATTGTTTACCTCATAACGATGTCTGTGACGCTCCTGGATCTCTTTCTTTCCAAAAAGCTCATAGGATTTGGAGCCTTCGGCCAGCACACACGGATAGCTTCCAAGACGAAGGGTTCCGCCAAGGTCTTCCACATCTTCCTGATCCGGCATCAGAGCAATGACCGGATGCGTGGTCTCCGGTGCCAGCTCAATGCTGTTGGCATCTTCATATCCAAGTACGTGGCGGGCAAATTCTACAATAGCCATCTGCATTCCAAGGCAGATGCCAAGGTACGGGATCTTATGAACTCTCGCATACTGTGCTGCAAGGATCATTCCTTCAGTACCACGGTTTCCGAATCCTCCCGGAACCAGAATTCCATCTACAGAATGAAGGGTCTGATCCAGGTTTTTCTCATTGAGCTCTTCAGAGTCTACCCAGACGATATCAACTTTTGCACGGCAGGAGATTCCACCATGTTTCAGGGCTTCCACAACACTTAAGTATGCATCATGAAGCTGTGTGTACTTACCAACCATGGCGATCTTCACGGTTTTGTCCGGGTGGCGGAGATTTTCTACCATATTCTCCCAGTCTGTAAGATCCGGTTTACGGTTCTCAAGTCTTAAGCTCTGCAGTACTACATCTGCCAGTTTTTCTCTTTCCATTGCAAGAGGAGCTTCATATAAATATTCTACATCCAGGTTCTGAAGTACGTGGCTTACCGGTACGTTACAGAACAGGGCGATCTTTCCACGGATATCATCAGTCAGAGGATACTCGCTTCTGCATACCAGAACATCCGGCTGGATTCCCATTCCCTGGAGTTCTTTTACGCTGGCCTGGGTCGGTTTGGTCTTCATCTCTCCGGAAGCACGAAGGTACGGGATCAGGGTAACATGAATAAGAATGGCATTGTCATGTCCCACATCATGCTGGAACTGACGGATGGATTCCAGGAACGGCTGACTCTCAATATCACCAACTGTACCGCCTACCTCGATGATGGCAATTCTGTCCTCATCCGCTGTTTTTGCTCTGTAAAAACGGCTCTTGATCTCGTTGGTGATATGCGGGATTACCTGTACAGTACCTCCGCCAAAATCACCGTGACGCTCTTTCTGAAGAACAGACCAGTAAATCTTACCGGTTGTCACATTGGAATTCTTGTCAAGGCTTTCATCAATGAAACGCTCATAATGTCCAAGGTCAAGGTCTGTCTCTGTACCGTCATCGGTTACAAAAACCTCTCCATGCTGAATGGGGTTCATAGTTCCCGGGTCAATATTAATGTAAGGATCAAACTTCTGCATGGTCACCTGATACCCTCTTGCTTTCAGAAGGCGTCCCAGGGACGCTGCGGTAATTCCTTTTCCCAGTCCGGAAACAACTCCGCCTGTTACAAAAACATACTTTACTGCCATCTTCGATTTCCTCCTCCATGTTGTGCTGCAAAAGAAAAGGCGCCGGGAACGGTGTTCAGAGGTGAGAATGCCCCTCTGGTATCCGTTCCTGACGCCTTTGTCAGTTATCTTTCTTATAAAATATGGTTTACTATAAACTATTTTTTTTTATTTGTCAATAACAGATTTTTTCTATATAATCTGATGGATTTCTTCCTATGATATAGTGATACGGATGCAAATAGTGCTGTAGATACAAAAAACAGACGCCTGCCAGGGACTCCCATATGATGTCCTCTCTCTGCAGTCACGTCTGTCTTTTTTTATATCTTTTCTTTTTATGTCTTTTACGCTTTATCTCCCTCTGTACTTCCTGCCCGTCACGCTACCGCAAACTTCTGAAGGAAACGGTTGAACTCGTGATCTTCTCCATGACAGGTTACAGTAAGAACCCTGGTCAGATCCATGCTGAGGATCCCAAGAATAGATTTCGCATCAATAATAACTCTGTTATATGAAATATCTACATCAAAGTCGCATTTGCTTGCAGCCTGTACAAACTCTTTCACATCTTCTGTTGCATTTAACCTGATTTTCTGAGACATAAATTTCATCCTCTCTTCTCTCGGTCTTAAAAAGGCCGGCAAACTGGTGACGTCAGATCTCTATCGTACGCTTTCGTCACTTCTCATCTGGTTGTCCCACATTATGTCTCATGTTGTCGAATTTGTCAAGTTGATGTTTTTTATCATTTTTAAAGGTTATCCTATAAAAACCAGAATTTTATATAACAAAATTGGGGGGTTACGCTTGTTTATTGTCTATTTTTCATATTTTAAATTTCAAAGTTACCAGCATTTACTGTGAGATTAATTCCACATAATCATTTAATCCTGCTTGATTTCTTCCGGTATCTCCATGGGATAATTGCCGTCAAAACATGCTTTGCAAAGCGGAAGTCCGCCTGCCATGCCTTCCAGATAGTCGATCTGCATGTAACCTAAAGAGTCTGCACCGATCATCTTACGGATCTCCTCTGTGCTGTGCTGAGCAGCAATGAGCTGGTCATTAGACGGCACATCGGTACCGAAATAGCAGGGATGTAAAAATGGCGGGGAACTGATACGTACATGGACTTCTTTTGCTCCAGCCTCTTTCAGCATATGAATCAGGTTTGCAATAGTAGTTCCGCGGACAATGGAGTCATCTACCAGAACGATTCTCTTACCCTTCACTACAGATTCCAGAACGCTCAGCTTCAGATGAACACTGGACTCTCTTTCCTGCTGGGTCGGTTTGATAAAAGTTCTTCCAATGTAACTGTTTTTATAGAACGCAAAACCAAACGGGATTCCGGATTCCTCAGAATAACCTTTGGCTGCCGGAAGTCCGGATTCCGGTACACCGGTTACCAGATCTGCTTCTACCGGATAGGATTTTGCGAGAGATTTTCCCCCACGGATTCTTGCATCATAGATCTTTACTCCATCCATGGTGCTGTCCAGTCTGGCAAAATAGATATATTCAAAGACACAATGGGCATGTTTTTTCTGAACGTCCAGTTTGCTGGATTTCAGGCCATCTTTGGTGATGGTGACGATCTCACCAGGCTCAATATCACGGATGAATTCTGCACCTACAGATGTGAGCGCACAGCTCTCGGACGCCAGAACATAGGCATTGTCTCTTTTTCCAAGACAAAGGGGTTTCAGTCCGTAAGGGTCACGGGCACCGATCAGTTTCCGGGGACTCATGATCACAAGGGCATATCCTCCGCGAATCTTCTCTACGGTTTTATGTACGGCTTCTTCTACAGTAGCAGAATGCACGCGCTCCCTTGCGATATGGAACGCAATAACCTCAGAGTCGGTAGTTGTATGGAAGATCGCTCCGGTCTGGATCAGTTCCCATTTCAGGGCTTCTGTATTGACCAGGTTTCCGTTATGTGCAAGTGCCAGACTTCCCTTGATATAAGAAAGTACCAGCGGCTGTGCATTCTCCGCAACAGATTCTCCGGTGGTGGAATAGCGAACATGTCCGATTCCGATGTCACCATTCATATTATGTACAACATCTTTTCGCAAAACTTCGCTTACCAGTCCGAGATCTTTATGAAACTGTACGTTTCCTCTCTCTCCGTCCGTCCTTGAAACGGCCATTCCGCAGGACTCCTGTCCCCTGTGCTGCAGCGAGGTAAGACCATAATAAATAGATGGTGCAATATTTCCTCCATCCAGATCATAAATCCCGAATACGCCACATTCTTCCTTTACTCCTGACATATTTCCCTCCATCTGTTTTTTCCATTGTCAAATTAATCATTAACTATGATATCAGATTATAATAAAAGGACAAGATTTGTCAACCCTGCCCATTTTCCGACACTCCCCTCTCCCGGGTCGATTTTTTAGATTTTTTCAAAAAAGCTCTTGACAATATTTTATTTTGGTGTATACTGCATCACATAAAGCAAAGGCGCTTTGGATACGACAAGTATCTGAAGCGCTTTTTTTGTTTTTCCGGTCTGTTTTTCTTATAAGAGAAACAGGACGGTCCTTATAAGATAATTAAAAATTATAATGAATGAGTGAAATCGAAAGGAGTGTACCTATATGGCACAGAGTATCCCGGAAATGTATGGCAGCCTTGTATTCAACGATAAAGTGATGCGTAGCAAACTGCCAAAGGACATGTACAAAGCATTAAAGAAAACAATTGAAAACGGAACACATCTGGAACTGGATGTTGCAAATTCCGTAGCAGTTGCAATGAAAGAATGGGCTACTGAAAACGGTGCGACACATTACACACACTGGTTCCAGCCAATGACAAACGTAACCGCCGAGAAACATGACAGTTTCATCTCCCCGACCGGCGACGGACAGGTGATCATGGATTTCTCCGGTAAAGAACTGGTAAAAGGTGAGCCGGATGCATCCAGCTTCCCGTCAGGCGGACTTCGTGCTACTTTCGAAGCAAGAGGATATACAGCATGGGATCCTACTTCACCGGCATTCATCAAAGATAAAACTCTTTACATTCCTACCGCATTCTGTTCCTACAGCGGAGAGGCACTGGATAAGAAAACTCCTCTTCTCCGTTCCATGGATGTTCTGAATAAAGAAGCGGTTCGTATTCTTCACATCCTGGGAAACAAAGAGGTCCGTCACATCAATACAACGGTAGGACCTGAGCAGGAATACTTCCTGGTTGACAAAGATCTCTATAAGAAGAGAAAAGACCTGATCTTCTGCGGACGTACACTTCTGGGAGCTTCCGCACCAAAAGGACAGGAAATGGAAGATCATTACTTCGGAGCCCTGAAACCACGTGTTGCCGCTTACATGCACGAACTTGACGAAGAGCTCTGGAAACTTGGTATTCCGGCCAAAACAAAACATAATGAGGTTGCTCCTGCACAGCACGAGCTGGCTCCTGTATTTGATACCACAAACGTTGCAGTTGACCACAACCAGCTGACCATGGAGATCATGAAGAAAGTTGCCGACAAGCACAACATGGTTTGCCTCCTTCATGAGAAACCATTTGAGGGAATCAACGGAAGCGGTAAACACAACAACTGGTCCATGAGCACAGACACAGGTGTAAACCTTCTTGACCCTGGAAAAACACCGGCAGAGAATACACAGTTCCTGGTATTTTTGGTAGCTGTTATCAAAGCCGTTGACGATTACGCAGATCTTCTCCGTGTATCTGTTGCAAGTGCAGGAAACGATCACCGTCTTGGAGCAAACGAGGCACCGCCAGCAATCGTATCCATCTTCCTTGGAGATGAGCTGACAGATATCCTCAAATCCATTGAGAATGATACCTTCTTTAACAACAAACATGCCGTACAGATGGATATCGGTGCAAAAGTACTTCCACACTTCACAAAAGATACCACCGACAGAAACCGTACTTCACCGTTTGCATTCACCGGAAACAAATTCGAATTCCGTATGCTTGGTTCCGCAGCATCCGTTGCAAACCCGAACATCGTACTGAACACTGCTGTTGCAGAAGTTCTCTCCGAGTTCAGCGCAGCTCTTAAAGATGTTCCGGAAGAAGAGATGGAAAGCGCAGTACATGCACTTCTCAAGAAAACCATCGAAGATCATAAACGAATCATCTTCAACGGCAACGGTTATACAGACGAGTGGGTTGAGGAAGCTGAAAAACGCGGTCTCTACAACCTGAAGACAACTCCGGATGCTCTTCCTCACTTCGTTGATGAGAAAAACATCGAGCTGTTCACAAAACATGGCATCTTTACAAAGGAAGAACTGTTCTCCCGTTATGAGATCTGGCTTGAGAACTATTACAAGACCATCAACATTGAGTCCAACACTCTGGCTGAGATGATCCAGAAGCAGGTAATTCCTTCCGTATTTACATATGTTGAAAAACTTGCTGACACTGCTGCTGTAAAGAAATCCGTAGTAGCTGATGTTTCTGTAGCAAGCGAAGCTGCTCTGATCTCCAAATTGAGCACACTTGCTGACACCATGACTAAAGATCTGGAGACACTAAAAGCTGACACAGCAAAAGCTCTCGCCGCTTCCGACGATGTACTTGCCTGCGCAAAAGCTTATCAGGAAACTGTTCTTGAAGACATGGATACTTTAAGAAAATCTGCAGATGAGGCAGAAGCTCTGATCCCGGATGAGTTACTTCCATATCCGACATACGACGAGCTGTTATTCTCCATCTGATACTTGATCAGATAAACAATTTCATACAGTAAATACAGGGGATATCCCTTATGAACTCTACTTCATAATTCATTATCGATTTCCTCATCCATTAATCACACGATACAGATATCCCCTGTTTTACATATATTAATTTTGTTTCGTAAAGGCGCGGAAGGGAATTTCCTCTCTCCCGCGCTTTTTCGTTATACTGATACTGGATAAATTCTATCTGTTTTATGATCCGGTATTGTAAAAATCCTTCCTGTATATGCCTTATATAATAGGAAGAAAAAAATTGGGAAAGGGAGTGTTACTATGTATTCTTCAGTAAACACAATCTGGGTCCTCGTCGGTGCGGCACTGGTCTTCTTCATGCAGGCCGGATTCGCAATGGTCGAAACAGGATTCACAAGAGCAAAAAACGCAGGTAACATCATTATGAAAAACCTGATGGACTTCTGTATCGGTACCCCGGTCTTCTGGCTGGTTGGTTTCGGTATCATGTTCGGTGCAGGAAACGGGTTCTTCGGTAAGATCGGAGGAATCGCCTCAGAGGCAAACTATGGAAATGCAATGCTTCCGGATGGCGTTCCTTTCTGGGCATTTCTCATCTTCCAGACTGTATTCTGTGCTACCTCTGCTACCATCGTCTCCGGTGCCATGGCAGAACGTACCAAGTTCATCTCCTACTGTATCTACAGTCTTCTGATCAGTCTTGTTGTTTATCCGGTATCCGGTCACTGGATCTGGGGCGGCGGCTTTATCAGCCAGATGGGATTTCATGATTTCGCAGGTTCCTGTGCCGTTCATATGGTCGGTGGTGTTGCCGCGCTGATCGGTGCCATCATACTTGGACCTCGTATCGGAAAGTATTCCAAATCCGGTAAATCCAGAGCCATTCCTGGCCACAACCTTACTGTCGGCGCACTTGGTGTATTTATCCTCTGGTTCTGCTGGTTCGGTTTCAACGGTGCATCTACCGTCAGCATGGAAGGCGATGCCATCGTAAGCGCAGGAAAAATCTTCGTGACAACCAACCTTGCTGCTGCTGTTGCAACTGTAACCGTTATGCTGATCACCTGGATCCGCTACAAAAAACCAGATGTTTCCATGTCACTCAATGGTTCCCTTGCAGGACTGGTAGCGATCACAGCAGGCTGCGATACCGTATCTCCTACCTCTGCAGCTATCATCGGAATCATTTCCGGATTTATCGTAGTATTTGGTATTGAGTTTATTGACAAATTTCTCAAAATTGATGACCCGGTTGGTGCTGTCGGTGTACATGGCCTTAACGGTGCTTTCGGAACACTGGCTGTAGGACTTTTCTCAGACGGTGCTGGCACAGAATGGAAAGGTCTTCTCACAGGCGGCGGTTTCCACGGCTTCGGTGTTCAGTTCATTGGTATGGCCATCACCATCGCATGGGTAGCTGTTACGATGACAATCATCTTCCAGGTGATCAAACACACCATCGGCCTTCGTGTTTCCGCTGAGGAAGAGATCGCAGGTCTGGATATGAAAGAGCACGGTCTTGCAAGTGCATACGACGGATTCTTTGTACAGGATACCATGACAAAAGCTCCGGCTCCAATGGGAACTTCCGTAAAAGATCCGGTTATCAAACACGCACCTTCCGCTCCTGCTGAATCTGTTCCTGAGATTCCTGCTGACGGCGTACACAAACTGACAAAAGTTGTTATCATCACACGTCAGAACAAGCTGGACGAATTTATGCAGGCCATGAACGAGATCGGGGTAACTGGTATCACTATTACAAATGTTATGGGATGTGGTGTTCAGAAAGGTGCTCCAACCTACTATCGTGGTGTTGAAGTAGACATGAACCTCCGCCCGAAGGTTAAGATCGAGATCGTTGTAAGCCTTGTACCGGTTCAGAAAGTTATTGACACTGCAAAAGCAGTTCTTCATACCGGCCAGATCGGTGATGGTAAAGTCTTCGTTTACGACATCGAAAACGTTGTCAAGATCCGTACCGGTGAAGAAGGCTTCCTGGCTCTGCAGGATACAGACGCATGATCCTTTTATAAGAAAAACATATAAAAATCTTTCTACGCAATATAAACCAAATGAAAGCCAGAAAAGATCCGGAACATTATCTTTCAAATGTTCCGGATCTTTTCCTGTATTACTACTCTTATTCTCTCCGAAGCCTCGGCAAGTTCCACCGGTAATGGGCTGCCAGATACCGGATCAGTATCACCACCACAGTTCCGATCACCATGGCAGGAACGCTGCCCCACAACCGGTATATCCACACGTAGACAATGGCACCTACAATGGAAGCGCAGGCATAGATATGGCGCACAAAAATATACGGCGGCACGCCTGCCATCATATCACGGATCAGTCCGCCGCCAACGCCTGTAACCGTTCCAAGGAATACAAGAAAAAACGTCCTTCCCATATATCCTTCCGTGATCCCTTTATCCACTCCCATAACTGTAAACACACCCAGGCCCACAGAGTCCATCACCAGCATTATCTTATCATAGACCAGCCGGTTCTCTCCTTCCAGCAGTTCCTGTTTCCAGTACATTATGGCGAACACAATACAGGATGTCACAGTTGCCACAATGGTATATATGGGATTCTGAAACATTCCCGGCGGCACGATTCCCAGAATGATATCTCTGGTCGCTCCACCTCCCACGGCTGTCACCACGCCCAGAACACAGATCCCGAAAATATCCATTCCTCTCTGTGCTCCTACCATTGCTCCAGAAGCAGCGAATGCAATCGTTCCCGCCATTTCCAGAATAAATGTAAATAAACTCTGAGAATCCATTTCCCCTCCATACATATCCGGCTGCTGTTCTTTCTCGTCCCATATTTGCAGCCTGTTTTCCCCCACCTGTGCATTTTTTACAGGGTGCAAGAAGGAACCCTGTTCATACAGGATTCCTTCTCTTATCTTTCATTTCACTTTTCTTATTCTAACAGAATTTCCCTATTCTGTACATCTTTTCTTTTTGTATCCGATTTCTATTATTCTGCTTCGATCAGAAAGCCTCGTCTTTTCAGCATATCCTGGATCATATCCAGAATTTCTTCTGATTCTGCCTCTACTTTATGGTAATGGTAATCCGATGTAATATTCTTCAGAGGACTGGACTTACCGTTTCGAATGTCCTCCATAAAATTCTCCACCTGGCGCCTGGAACCGATATTCAGTTCTGCCTCGATGTGTCCGTAAACTCTGTGATTGACCATTACGTTGATCACTTTTCCGCCAAGATCCACAATTCCGCAGAGTTCATTCTCCAGATCCGCATCTGTATGATGCACCTTAAAGATCCGGCTCACTGTATGCGGGGCGTTGAGGATATATCCCCGGTTGGTGGAGATCACATTATTCCCCTCTGCACGTATCAGTGCAATATCCTGCACGATCACCTGTCTGCTGACCTGAAATGTTTTGGCCAGAGCGCTTCCCGAGACCGGCCGGTCACTGTTTTTAATTTGATCCATGATCGCTGTCCTGCGTTCTGAACCAGTCATTTAAGCTTCCCCTTTCCTGGCTGTGCCTGTACTTTTGGTCCTGATATCTGCTTCCGGCAATACATCCTTCTGCTTTTCTGATGTTCCGGATATTTTTCTGTCACAGCACTCGGTATTCTGTAAAATTCCGTGATCTTCAGGAAAGCGGATGAAGGTTCTTCAGGGAAATATCAAGGATCGGTGCAGAATGTGTTAATGCACCACTTGATACATAGTCTACACCAACATCCCTGATCTTTGCAATATTTTCTTTTGTAACATTTCCGGAACACTCGGTTTTGGCTTTTCCGTCGATCAGCTGTACGGCTTCTTTCATCATTTCCGGAGTCATATTATCAAGCATGATGATATCTGCGCCTGCTTCAACTGCCTCTTTTACCTGGGCAAGGCTCTCTACTTCCACTTCGATCTTACGGACAAAAGGAGCATACTCCTGTGCCATTTTTACAGCTTTCGCAACGCTTCCTGCTGCTCCGATGTGGTTGTCTTTCAGAAGGACTCCGTCAGAAAGATTATATCTGTGGTTCTGGCCGCCGCCTACACGTACTGCATATTTTTCAAAAATACGCATGTTCGGTGTGGTTTTTCTTGTATCCAGAAGGGTGATGCCGGTTCCTTCAAGAAGGGATGCAACGGAATGGGTATAAGTTGCAATTCCGCTCATTCTCTGAAGATAATTGAGGGCTACACGCTCACCGGAGAGAAGTACACGGATATCACCGGTAACTTTTCCCATCTTCTGGCCTTTTTTTACTTCGTCGCCATCCTTGCAGAATAATTCTACTTTTGTGTCAGCATCCAGAAGTGTAAATACACGGCTGAAAATTTCCAGTCCGGCAATGATTCCGTCCTCTTTGCAGATCAGATCTACTTCTCCCGGAACCGCCTCTTTCATAACGGAATTGGTGGTAACGTCTTCACTTGAAATATCTTCTTTTAAAGCCTCCAGGATCAGGTGGTCTACCTGGAGTGTCATTGTGATCTTATTCATTATACAGTACCTTCTCTTTCTTTCACGCTGCTCCTGCAGCACTTTTCTTTTCAGTGGAGATTGCTTTTGCGGCACGTTTGGCAAATACAAGACTTTCCAGCAGGGAATTGCTTGCCAGGCGGTTGGCTCCATGTACCCCATTGCAACTGGTTTCGCCTACTGCATACAGCTGGTCCATACTGGTCTTGCTGTCAGAATCAACCCAGATACCGCCCATAAAATAATGCTGGGCAGGAACTACCGGGATACATTCTTTTGTTACATCGTAGCCTTCCTCCAGGCATCTTTCGTAAATATGCGGAAAATGATGAAGGATGGTATCTTTGTCAATGTTTTCCATAGAAAGCCATACATGGTCGGTTCCTTCTTTTTTCATCTCTTCCTGGATTGCCTTTGTTACCACATCTCTTGGGAGCAGTTCGTTGACAAAGCGTTCTTTTTTGCTGTTATAAAGCACTGCACCCTCCCCGCGGACGGACTCGGAGATCAGAAATCTGCGGCCAGGTTTCTTGGAATACAGTGTTGTGGGGTGGATCTGTACATAGTCCAGATGTTCCAGACGTACATTGTGTTTTTTCGCAATATCCAGGGCATCACCGGTAAGGTGTGGATAGTTGGTGGAATGCTGATATCTTCCGCCGATTCCGCCGCTTGCAAGGATGGTATCCTCCGCATAGATTTCTACCGGAAGCTCTCCGCCTGGCTGAATTTCTTCCTGAATTTTTACGTTTTCTCCTGCTTCCATTGCTTCCAGACGTGTTTTGTTTGCTTCTGCAGAAACTGCCTTCAATCCGATACATTTGCCGTTTTTTACAAGGATGTCCTGCATGGAAGTATATTCCAGAACAGTTACATTTTCAAGTTTCAGGACCTGTCCCAGAAGTTTTTCGGAGATTTCCTTTCCTGTGATATCTTCATGATAAAGGATCCTCGGTTTGGAATGTGCACCTTCTCTTGTGTAGGCAAAATCATCTCCATCCATTTTGAAGTCCACGCCGTAACCTACCAAGTCATTGATCACATCTCTGGATCCCCGGATCATAATGTCTACGGATTCTTTTCTGTTTTCGTAATGTCCTGCTTTCATGGTGTCTTCAAAATAGCTGTCATAATCATTTTCATCACGGAGTACACAGATCCCGCCCTGTGCCAGGAAGGAATCGCTGCTTCGCATATCTTCTTTTGTGATAATCACGATTTTCTTGTCTCTTGGAAGTTTCAGTGCGCTGAACATTCCCGCAACGCCTGTTCCTACGATTACTACGTCTGTCTTGATTTTCATTGTTTTCGCCTCTCTGTCTCTATTTTGCAAGCTCCAGCATCCGTTCCAGCGGTTTCTTTGCTTTTTCTCTTGTTTCATCGGTCACATAAACTTCATTTTCACCGGTTTTCAGAACGTGAAGTACTTTTTCCAGAAATACTTTTTTCATGTTTTTGCAGACCGGTACGGTTTCTGTGAAGTAGAATTTTTTGTCCGGGCAGGTGGTTTCCAGTTTGTACTGTACGCCACATTCTGTGCAGATGATGAATTCTTTGTTGTTGCTGTCCTGAGCGTATTTGATGATCCCGGATGTGCTTCCGATATAATCTGCCTGTTTCAGGACTGTCTGAGGACATTCCGGATGGGCCAGCACAAGCGCTTCCGGATGGGCTTCTTTTGCTTCTTTTACTTCTTCGGGATCCATAAATTCGTGAACGATGCAGAAGCCTTCGTTATAGATGAAGTGTTTTTCCGGTACCTGTTCTGCGATAAAGTGGGCCAGGTTTCTGTCCGGGATGAAGAAGATATTTTTATTTGGGAGTGCTTTTACGATCTTTACGGCGTTTGCGGAGGTTACGCAGACATCGGAGAGTTCTTTTAAGGCTGCTGTGGAGTTGATGTAACAGACAACTGCTACGTCGTCGTATTCTTCTCTTACTTTTCGGATTCCTTCTTCAGTTGCCATGTGTGCCATGGGGCAGTCTGCGTCCATTGCGGGCATGAGTACAGTTTTGTCGGGGCTTAAGATCTTGGCGCTTTCTCCCATGAAGCCTACGCCGCAGAATACGATGGTTTTTTCTTTTGCGCTGGCTGCGATTTTGCTGAGGTAAAAGGAATCTCCTATATAGTCTGCTACGTCCTGTACTTCGGGGCGCACGTAGTAGTGTGCCAGGATGATGGCGTCTTTTTCTTTTTTTAATTTCTGGATTTCTTCTGCTACTGTCATTATTTTCACCTTTCCTGCAGGGGGTTTTTCTTTTATTCCTGCTTTTGTTTTGTGGTTTTTTCAAAATATCTTACACATAATACCATAGTTCTTTACATGTGACAAGACAGTTGTTTGATTTGTTGTAAAGTTTTTGTTAAGGAATGGATGGATTGGTTGCAGACGGACGGGGATGGATGGCGAAGGGGTGTTCAAATTTTAAATAAAATGAATTCGTGTGTGTATTTATTTTTGGTTAATTAATTACTTGATATTTTTTTACCTGGTAAATTTAGTGATTAACATTTTTTTGAATAAAAAAGGCCTGGTGTTTACAACAATTACCAGGAATGTATATTCCGGGAAATTACTGTAAACTCCAGGTCTCTTGATTTTTTCAGTTAGATGGGGTTATTGGAATTTGCTTCTGTTTTGTTATCTATTCAGCTTTGTTTTTCTGTTCCAAGTATGCCTGGGTGCTGTCTTTCAGGCGGTTGAGGCCGTCTATTACTGTTTCTTTGGGGCAGGCGAGGTTTACGCGTAAGAAGCTTTGTCCGTTTTTGTATTCATTGCCGTCGCATACGTAGAGTCCGCTGTGCTGACGGATGAAGGTGCAGAATCTGGTTGCATCGTCGGTTACTTCGCGGCAGTCCAGCCAGAGCAGGTATGTGGCTTCTCCTCTGACTGCATGGATTCCTTTTATTTCTTTTGTGATAAAGTCTTCTGCATATCGTCTGTTTTCCCAGAGATATTCTCTTAAGCTGTCCAGCCATTCTGCTCCGTGGTTAAATGCAGCTACCGGTGCGATGGCTGCAAATACGTTTGGTTCTGCCACTTCGTCTGTATTTAATCCACGGTTGACCCGATGCCGAAGTACAGGATTCGAGACGATCACTGCTGCGGTCTGTAAACCTGCCAGATTAAAAGTTTTTGTAGGCGCCACGCAGGTGATACTGTTTTCTCTGCATGTCTCTGATACTGAGGCAAAAGGTACATAGTCTTTGCCTGGTTTTGTCAGGTCGCAATGGATCTCATCAGATAATACCAGCACGTGATGTTTTGCACACAATTCGCCAATCTTTGCCAGTGTTTCTTTGTCCCAGATCTTTCCTATGGGATTGTGTGGGTTGCAGAGGATCAGTAAGGATGCCTGCGGATCTGAAAGTTTTTCCTCAAGGTCTGTGATGTCGATCTCATAGGCACCATTTTCGTAATGCAGCGGGCTTTCCAGGATGAACCGGCCGTTGTTGATGATGGAATTAAAGAAAATATTGTATACCGGAGTCATGACCACAACTTTTTCTGCTGTGGTTGTCATCTTACGCACAATGCTGGAGATTGCAGGTACAACGCCTGTGCAGAAAATCAGCCATTCCTTTTCGATAGACCACTCATGGCGTGTTTTCCACCAGTTCTGATAGGCGTCATACCATTCATCTTCAATCAGGGTATATCCAAATACTCCGTGCTGTGCTCTTTTTACAATGGCTTCCGTTATCTGTGGAGCTGTCTGAAAGTCCATGTCAGCCACCCACATAGGAAGTTCTTTTTCTGTTACATCCCATTTCATGGAGCCAGTATGCCGGCGGTCTGTTTTTTCGTCAAATATGCTCATTTCTTTTTCCTTTCTTTATCTGTCAGCGCTTTTATGCTTCCGGTGCTTTATCCAGCTTTTCCCCAACTGTGGGACAGATAATTTCGGTTTCAGCCGGATCGATCTTTTCCGGATCCAGAATCAGTGTTTCAATCTCATCTGCCTGGATCCTGCCTTCTGACGGATTCATGACACTTTTGATCCTGCCGTTGATCTGTGCATTGATCCCTTTCGAATACTCAAAAGCCAGAGTTGTATTCAAAAGGGTACAATTGATCATTTTCAGATTTTCAATATAACACAGTCCCTGCAGACTTTCTATGGTACAGTTGATAAATGTGAGATTTTTTGAATTCCAGCCCAGATACTCTCCATGAATCACAGAATCATATACCGTAACATTTTCGCTGTTCCAGAAAGCATCTTTTGACAACATTCTGGCATTATGGACTTCCATATTTTTTGCACCATCAAAAGCATAATTACCAACAAGTTTAAAATCATCGATAGTGATATCTGTGCTGTTCATGCCAAAATAATCACCCCTGGCCTGTACATGTGCAAGTTTTATACCCTCACAGTTCCAGAACGTCTCTGCCGCATTGGCAAGATACACATTATCAAGAGTCACATCATGACAGCGGCGGAAATTTTTCGGCGCCTCAATCAACGTATCCTCGATCCGGATATGATCCGTATACCACACCCCAGAACGCGCCATCTCCAGCCAGGTACAATCCCTCGCCTCTATATTTTTGCTGTACCAGAGCGGATATTTCCATTGAAACGAACTGTTCTCCAATACAATATCCCGACTCTCCTTAAGCGGAGACTCCCCATCATTAAAAATCGTCTGTTCAATATGCAACTTCTTCCCATGAAACAAAGGCCGCTCCCCTGTAAGATACGCACCCTTTAATTCTTTATCTGTTTTTATATTCTCTACACTCATTTTCTATCCTCTCTACATTCCTGTCATTCACACGTTACTTTTTATATTTTAACATCTAAAGTTTACTTTAGGTCAAGTATCTAATTGTTATTATCGTTATTATATTGTGTTAAATATAAAGTTTAATTCCGCAATGTAAGACTTAATTCTGGGTAGCTGACGTTAGGGGGGACGGACATCGCCTCTTCATATAAACAATCGTTATCATTATACCCCACACATCATCTCACATACAAACTAAGCCATTGCAGCCGTCCAGCGAAGCGCCCGACGGCCCACCCCCCCCACCGAGCAGCCACTCAACTTATCATCCTCAACAACCCTATACC
Organism: Blautia sp. MCC269; assembly: GCF_018785655.1. Classification (NCBI taxonomy): domain Bacteria; kingdom Bacillati; phylum Bacillota; class Clostridia; order Lachnospirales; family Lachnospiraceae; genus Blautia; species Blautia sp. MCC269. The sequence goes on from NZ_WQQE01000029.1 coordinate 41,632, forward strand.
TCCGCCCACACCGTCACACAGCCACCCTACCCCTCCCAAAATCTGTACGGACGCACACCCCCATCCAACTTCCCACTTTGAACACACAGCCCCGGGCAGCGGAATGGATCTGCTGGCCTTTGCAGGAGCCGTAGTACTGCTTAGCGCCTGGAAGATTGCGTTATTCAGAAAAATGTCAGCTGTCTGAGCGCAGCGAGTTCTGCATTTTTCTGAATGCTTTTAGCAATCTTTCAGACGCTTAGCAGCACTAGACTCCGAAACAGCCGCAGATCCATTCCGCTGCCCGGGGCGTCCGTTTTACTAATCAAAAAAGAAAAAATCCGCCGCACCCAGCACGACAGATTTTTCCCCACCACTATTTTAATAATTCCCGTTCAATCCTCTCCCGAGCCTCCGGTGCTTGCTTATCCATCTTCTCCGGAAAACCAAACATCGAAACACAGGCAATATTATCACCACCAGCCTTCGGCGCATCCGCCCTCAGCTGTTTATTCGCAAAATCCATTTCTCTTAAGGTTTCAAAAATACCATCAAAATCCACATCACCCTCACCCATGGCAAGATGCTGATGCACCGTCACATCCGCTTTTCCACGACCATTCAGCCACGGCGGATTTAAAATATACCGACAATCCATAGTCTGATTAAAAGTATCTGCAAACAACACATGAGTCAGCTCATCCCCCGCATATTTCAACATAGACCGCACATCTCCCTTGCCCTCATCATAGAAAAAACCATGAGGAGAAGAATACACATAACCAAGGTTCGGAGACCGGAAAGATTTTACCATATCACAGGTCTCATTATTCAACTCGCAGAAATCATAAGGATGAGACTGAATTTCCACACGGATACCTTCACGCTCGATCAGCGGAAGCAGCTCCTCCATGGATTTGAACCACATTCCATTGCAGATTTCCTGCTGGTTGGGATCCCCGGAAAGCTCCGTATTGATAACCTTCACGCCCATATCCCCGGCGATCTGGATCATCCGTTTCCAGTTGGCAACTGCAAACTGTCTCTGTTCCTCTGTCGGGCCGGACCAGCGGTATACAACGATAAAGGAAGAAATCTCCACGCCGGTTTCCCGCAAAGCCTGTCTGTATTCCTGTTCACACTCTTTGGAAAACAGCGGATGTTTATAGAACGGATTGATCCTCGGATGCGGGGACTGCTCGATATATTTATATCCCCAGTCTGCCACCTGATGGACCATACGATTGATATCCATCTGTTTTGCAAGCACATCTACATCAAATGCGATCTTCATGACGCATTCCCTCCTTTTTCTTCTTTATTTTTGATATAATCCAGGATCAGACCGGCCGCTCCGGCTGCACCTGTTTTGGAAACATTGATCACCATATCATAATAATGGGGATCGTCTCTGCGGATTCCGGTAAATTTTTCATAGTATTCATTTCGGATCTGGTCACGCTTCTTCAGCTCGTCAAGAGACTGGCCTTTATAATATTCCCGGCCTTCTTTTTCCCGGTAATCATCATCTGCATATACGAAAAAGCTGTATGTATGCGGTTCTCCACGAAGCACATAGTTGGCACATCTTCCCAGGAATACACCAGGACGCCTTTCTGAAAGTTCACGGATGATCCGGCTCTGCACCTCAAACATCTGGGCACCTGTATAATCTGCTGCCGCACCTGCCGATGAATGTCCGTACGGGGAAAACGTAAGCTCGGAATCTTCGTAATTGTAGGAATCCAGATACTGTCTCACACTTTCCAGATCTGCTTTTTCCATGCCGAATTTTTCTGCCATGAGACAGATGATCTGACGGTCATAAACCCTGCAGTCCAATGCTTTTGCAACATCCTCCGCGATTTTTCTTCCGCTGCTGCCGTACAGTCTTCCAATCGCTACATTGATCCTGTTTCCGGAAACTGCCGGTGCTGGCATGGACTGGATCTCTCCCGGTACAGAAACGTTTCCTTCTCCGGATTCTCTCTGGATCAGTTCCCGCATCATCTTGTCATAGACTTTATCCAGCTGATAGCAGGCCGCGATCACAAACATCACTACCCAGATTGCTACCGGAACATACAGATAAAAACCTTTGATCACACGGATAGCTTCTGCAGACTGCTCTGCTGCGGTTGCCTTGGTGCCATCAAAATATGCAGCGGAAAGGATTCCACCCATGATAGCGGAAGTCAGTCCGGAACCGGCTTTCTGGCCCATGCTCATAGATGAGAACATCAGACCTTCCACACGTTTGCCTGTTTTCCACTGGCCATACTCAATGGCATCACTTGGAAGAGAATACTGCACGCCATAGAACGGTGCGATTCCGATTCCTCTCATGATACAGGTCACAACGCCAAGAGAAACACTGGTAATATTCATCAGGAACAGAAGCTGTCCCGCAACACCCAGGATGCAGCCTGCACAGATGAGATTTCTTTTTCCATAGCGGGGAAGCACTTTTGGCAGGAGGGCAATTCCTGCCACAGTTGCCAGTTTCTCCGCTGCTGAAAGAGGCATAACAAGGTCTACATTTCCAAGTACATACTGACAATAATAGGTAAGGTCCGTTCCAATGATGATCTGATATGCAGTATAAAAGATCATCAGCCCCAGGGCGATAAGGAAATACCGGTTGGTAACGGTTGCTTTAAAAGCTTCCACAAAAGGAATATCTTCTTTTTCCTGTTTTGCCGCAGAAACACGCTCTGTACAGACCATGTAAGTGTTCACAAGCACGCCGACGGAAATGATCGCATAACCTGCTGTTACCAGGATCCAGGCCATCTGCTGGTTGCCGGTAACATTTGCCACGATATTGATCAGCGGCAGCGTGAACGCGGTAATGATCATACTTGCCGTGATAGACAATACCATACGGATGTTACAGATCACATCACGCTCACGGCGGTCACGGCTCATCAGAGATCCCAGTGCGTGGAACGGCTGGCTGATGGCAGTGTATACAACCGTGTTCATAATGTTATAGGTCACAAAAGCATAGATGATCTTTCCCATGTTTCCAAGCGGCGGCATGGTAAAAAGAAGCACCGCTGCCAGCGCATAGGGAACCGCAAGTCTTAAGATCCAGATCCTGGCTTTTCCATATTTGGAATGAGTCCTGTCGATAATGGTTCCCATCAACACATCGGAAAATCCATCAAAAATGCGGGACAAAAGCATGATCATTCCAACAGCTCCTGCTGAAATTCCAACAACATTGGTATAAAAATAGATCAGCAGAGTTGTTGTCATGGTATACATCAGAGTCAGCGCCGGATCGCCAAAACAGTACGCAAGTTTTTCTGACACCGGAACCTTGATGAATTCATTCAAGTCTTTACCCTTCTGCTTATAATTCAACAATTCGGGGATTCCCTTACCAGCCATAGTATCTACCTCCTATCGGTTTAAGGTCGGACCTTTCTGAATGAATTATCCGAAATATTTCTGTACAAAATCTCTGGTAACTTCTGCTGCTTTTTTCACATTGTCCTCGTGGCTCATTGCATAGTACTCCGGACGGAACTCTTCGATGGTGCATACACCGTCAAATCCGATCTCTTTCAGTGCTGCCGCGATTCCAGCATGATCTACCACGCCTTCTCCCGGCCAGAGTCTCTTGTCGTCTCCGCAGGAGCCAAGTGGAAGATCCTCACAATCGTTTAAGTGGTATGCAAAAATCTTCTTACCGTCTGCTGCTTTCAGGTCTTCCAGACGGGAACACATCTCATGGAAATGGAAAGTGTCCACGGTAACGCCAACATTGTCTCTGTCTACTGCTTTTACTACATCGTATGCTGTTCCAAACTGGTTGATAGAGCAGTTCGGTGCACCACAGAACTCCAGGGAGATCTTCATATCTGCGCCCACTTTGTCAGAAAGGTAGCGAAGACGTGCAACTGCTTCTTCTTTGATCTCGCTGACAGATTTGTCTTTTACATCAAAACTTGGAACTGTTATCAGCATTTTCATTCCGATCGCTTTGGAAACTTTCAGGATAAAATCTACTTCTTCATCGATTTCTTTTTCCCCTGCCTCATCTCTCTGGTTGAAAAAGATTAGGGTGTTGTATGCCCACGGTTTCAGGTGATGATTCTTAAACCAGTCTGCCAGTTCTTCCAGTGTATGTTCTTTGAGATAGTCTTTTACGCAGTCAAAACGGATCTCAATGTAATCAAATCCATATTTCTCGCACATCTCCAGATCTGCCATAAGAGACTGTCCTTTACATTCCAGTGCAGTTGCTTCATTAAATCCTAATTTCATCTTCGATACCCTCCATATGTCTGGAACCGGTGTACTCTGTCTGAATCCCTATGTCCTGTTTTCTGCGTACAGGGGAAACGCCCCTGTTTCTGCTGTTTCTGTTGGATCATGCAGACTTTACCGGTTCTTATTTTCTTTTTTATTTTTCTGTTGCTTTGTGTTTGTGCTATTTTGTATTTTTGTTATCCGTATTTTCGATTTGCCAGCATGCAGGCATTTCTTTTCAGCCTGATCTTTCTGGTTACTCTCACCGGCAGATTTCCCGCTGCAGTTTCGATAAAACCGTATCGGAATCGGACTCTGCCGGTGAATGCCGCCACAGGCTCATTGGGAAAGCCTGCGACAATAAGCTGGTATGATAACTCACACTTGATGAGGTGGAGTTCTGTAAAATTATTGGATCAAGCGGATAAAGTCAATCGCATTCGCTGCTTATTTCTTTGTATGTCCCTGCCTGGGATCTTACTTGATCCTGTTTAAAGGTGGGGTTTACTTATCTGTAATATACTTATTTATAGAATTCCGGTTTCTCAACTGCTGTAACGATTTTCTCGATCTGTCCGGTTTCCTGTGCTTTTACAAGAGCGTCCGCTGTGATCGCTGCCAGGTATCCGTCCCATGCGTTCGGTCCTGTGATCACGCCTGCTTCTGCGTTGTCAACCCAGTCCTGAACCTCTTTATCGTAAGCATCTTTAAATCTTACGAAGCAGTCTGTGTCAATGGCACTGGATACAGCTGCGTTTTTGCGGATGGACGGGTAAGCCGGCTGTGCCATTTTCAGTGCACCATCCTCACATACCACTTCACAGTTGATGTCATATCCGAACTTGCAGTTTACAAATACTTCCACATCAATGCACACGCCTTTTTTGGTGCGGAGCATCATGATCTGCGGATCTTTCAGCTCAGAATGAGAATATTTGGTCACTCTTGGCATTACAACCTGTGCAGATTCATACTCGTCATCTACCAGCCAGTGAAGAACATCGATCTCATGGATTGCGGTATCGTGCACAGCCATTGGAGTATTATAATTGGTTCCTACTTCCGGGTTTCTATGTGTACAGTGAAGAATCAGCGGCTCGCCGTACTCTCCGGTTGCAAGGGCTTCCTTGATCTGCTGGTAGCCTTTGTCATAACGTCTCATAAATCCAAGCTGGATGAGATGTTTGCCTGCTGCTTCCTCTGCTTTCACTACTTTCAGGCAGTCCTCAGCAGTGGTACATAATGGTTTCTCACAGAAAATCCTCTTGCCGGCTTCAATTGCCTGGAGAAGGGAATCTACATGTGCGAAGCCCGGAGATACGATAAATACTGCATCTACGTCCTCTGCGTTGATCAGTTCCCTGCTGTCTGTGTAAACTTTTGCGCCGCAGATCTCGGCTGCTTTCTTTGCACTTTCCTCAAATACATCTGAAACAGCTACTACTTCTGCTCCCTGGATCTTCTCGGTCAGTCTTCTGATATGATCTCTTCCCATTCCGCCGCATCCGATAATTCCTACTCTTAACATTTTAAATTCCTCCGTTCATTTTTTAACCGAATCAACTGTGAAGCAGTTATTCGGTTATGAGCAAGTAGCGAAGCGGATTGCGAATATCCGCTTGACTCCTTTTATTGTTTTCTGTTTTCGTGTTCTTTTTGATGATGTTATATTATCATTTTGTGCACGTGAACGCAATATCTTTTTTATACAAATTTTCCATTTTGTTTTTATGCGTTTTTCACGATTTGTTACTTTATTCACAAGTTTTTATTGATTTTACAGCGTTTATGCGTGGTTTTTCTTTATCGCAGCTATGCATTTCCAGTATATTTTCTGTTTTTTAATCTGTTAATTTTCTAACATTTTTATGTGTGCACCAGAACGCAATGTTTTATTTCCCGTATACTCCGGTAAGGTTTATGGAGAATATTGTTGTATTTTCACACACAAAGAGTTATAATTACATATGGTTTTATATAAAGTATATAAATATATTCTCTTATCTGTATCCAAAACTTCTATACAAAAACACAACAGAAAGGATTTTTAAATATGAACGATTACAGCTTAGAAACCAAATGTATCCATTCCGGATACACTCCTTCCAAAGGCGAGCCCTGTGCGCTTCCAATCTGCCAGAGCACCACTTACAAATATGACACCACCGATGAAATGGGCCAGTTATTTGATCTGAAAGCAGATGGATATTTTTACACCCGTCTCCAGAACCCGACCAATGATGCCGTTGCAGCAAAAATTGCAGATCTGGAGGGCGGTGTTGCGGCAATCCTGACTTCTTCCGGACAGGCAGCCAACTTCTATGCAGTATTTAATATCTGTGAAGCAGGGGACCATGTTGTTGCTGCTTCTACGATCTACGGAGGAACCTTTAATCTTCTTGCCGTTACTTTCAAAAAACTTGGCATTGACTGTACCTTTGTTGATACCGACGCAACAGAGGAAGAGATTGCTGCTGCATTTAAACCGAACACAAAAGTTCTCTTTGCGGAGACCATCGCCAATCCAGCACTGGTTGTCCTGGACATTGAGAAATTTGCACGGGTTGCACACAAAAATGGCGTGCCTCTTATTGTGGATAACACCTTTGCCACACCGGTAAACTGCCGCCCGTTCGAGTGGGGTGCAGATATCGTCACTCACTCTACCACCAAATATATGGATGGACATGCCGTTCAGGTAGGCGGCGCCATTGTTGACAGCGGCAACTTTGACTGGGATGCTTACGGCCATAAGTATCACGGCCTGACCGAGCCGGATGAATCCTACCACGGCGTGATCTACACCAAACAGTTTGGCAAAAAAGCCTACATCACCAAGGCTACATCTCAGCTGATGCGTGATCTGGGTTCTATTCCGTCTCCAATGAACTGTTTTCTTCTGAATCTTGGACTGGAGACACTTCCGCTGCGTGTTGAACGCCACTGCTCCAACGCCCAGAAGATCGCCGAATACCTGAATGCACACGAAAAAGTTTCTCACGTAAATTATGCCGGACTTCCGGATGATAAATATCATGCACTGGCTCAGAAATATATGAAGGACGGCCGTACCTGCGGTGTTATCTCCTTTGAACTGACCGGCGGTCGTGATGCGGCAGTCCGCTTTATGGACAGTCTGAAACTTGCAACCATCGCCACGCACGTTGCTGCTTCCATTACCATGGTTCTTCATCCGGCCAGCCATACACACCGCCAGATGAACGATGAACAGCTGGTTGAAGCAGGAGTTTCTCCTGGAATGATCCGTCTCTCCATTGGTATTGAAAACGTGGACGATATTATCAAAGATCTGGATCAGGCACTGAAAAATGCGTAGATAAAAATCAGTAAGGGAAAATCCATGAAATAATCTATGGATTTTCCCTTTGATTTTTTTGTAAAATGAGTTAAGCGGATATTCGCAATCCCACAGGAAATTTATTTGGAATTATTTTAGTTGGTTAAAATCCATTGCCCAATATTTCCAAAACAGAGTTCATTTATAATACTTCAGCGGTTTGCATTCATGTGTTCAGCCACTTTCTTCCAGGTTTCTGCTCCGCAGATTCCATCGACTGTGATCTTTACATTTTTCTGAAATGCTTTCAGTGAAGTTTCTGTCTGTGTTCCAAAGATTCCGTCCACTTTTACCTGCAGCATTGCCTGTAACATGGAAACAGCAGACCCGGTACTGTTTTTTCTGATGATCGGAAGCTGTACATTCAGCTTCTCTGTTGTATCTGGTTTTTTCGTACTTTTACTTTCTGCTGTTTCATTTTTATTTTGTGAGTTTTTGTTTTTCATATATAATTCTGTTTTTTTCACAAATTCCGGCCACTTTTCTTCATCCATGAGGCGTCTCGGGCAGTGTTTTCTTGACGCATCGTAATGTCTTTTCAGCCGGTCTGTCCCCCATCCGTACTGTTTCAGCAAAAGAGCCGCCAGCTGTTCTGTCTTGTCTACCGCCGTATAATAATCTGTTTCCGGATTCACACAGATTTCGATATTGATAGAATTCCGGTTCGTGATTCCATACTTTCCTTTTCCGTCCCCTACTGCCCAGGCCCCGTCGCTGTGGTCCAACGTCTGATATACGGATTTTGAATCTACATAATAATGCACGGTACCAGCCAGATTGCCATTCTTCATTGCATTGGCATGAGCTTTGGCATCTGCCCCCTTACTCCAGTTATCCGTTTCATGAATTACAATATATGCCGGCCGGTTCTGGCCGATATAACAATTCTTTTTGCTGATCAATTTTATGATATTCATAAAAAATTTCCTGTTTTTTGTCTTCTCTTTATTCTATGCAGCTATTCATCTTTTTCCAGCTGTTTGATCAGCTGATTTACATATGTAGAAAGCCCCGCCACCAGAACTCCCTGTGTCATGGAAGTAAATACAGCCATTGCGATATCCTGTGCCGTATTACAGGAACAGGTTGCAAAAACATAGATCCCGCATACAAGGATCCCCACACCTCCCAGTATCAGTGGAATATATTTATCCTTCACAGCCTGGGCTTCCTTCAGCGCAATTCCCATAAAATACAAAGCAACTGCTGTGATCAGCAGTTCCGGTTTAATATAATTCACAAGCGCTTCCATAAACCTTCTCCCCCTTGCAGCTTTGTTTTATTTTATGAACTGCTCCGAAATTTGTTTCACAGATTCTTCAAAATTGCATCACGATTTGCTCACATTTTTTCGATATATTATTACCTGTAAACAGCAAGCAAGTAAATGCAACTGCTAAACAACTTTTTCTTTTTCATACTTTTAACCGGGAGTGTTAAAACTCCCGGTCTCCTTCCTTTTTAAATATAATTGTAATACAAAGCGGTCTTTCCCATTCCGCTTTACACTTCAAAAAGGATACCGTAAACTCATCAAGACTGATGACCTTACGGTATCTTTTTTATATTTTAAAAGTATTAACTACGAGTGTTCGCTACGTGTTAGATATATGTTAGCTATTCCTGTTTTTTCGCACTTTTTGAGAACATTTTATTTCCACTCAAAAAGAAAAAGACTGCAAACCCTTGAGTTTACAGCCTTTTCCAATATTTTTCGTTATTCGAAATTAGAATTTGCCAGCGTCAGCAGCTTCCTGTACGGAAACAGCTACTGCTACTGTCATACCAACCATCGGGTTGTTTCCAGCGCCGATGAGACCCATCATCTCTACGTGAGCCGGTACGGAAGAAGATCCTGCGAACTGAGCGTCAGAATGCATACGTCCAAGTGTATCAGTCATACCGTAGGAAGCAGGACCTGCTGCCATGTTATCCGGGTGAAGTGTACGTCCTGTACCACCGCCGGAAGCAACGGAGAAGTATTTTTTGCCTTTCTCGTTGCACTCTTTTTTATATGTTCCTGCTACTGGATGCTGGAAACGAGTTGGGTTTGTGGAGTTTCCTGTGATGGAAACGTCAACACCCTCTTTCCACATGATAGCAACACCTTCCGGAACGCTGTTAGCGCCGTAGCAGTTAACTTTTGCACGAAGTCCCTCTGAATAGGATTTACGGAATACTTCTTTAACCTCGTTCTTATATGGATCATACTCTGTCTCTACGTATGTAAAGCCGTTGATACGGGAGATGATCTGAGCTGCGTCTTTTCCAAGACCGTTCAGGATAACACGAAGAGGTTTTTTACGAACTTTGTTTGCTTTCTCGGCGATACCGATAGCACCCTCAGCTGCTGCGAAAGACTCATGTCCTGCAAGGAAGCAGAAGCAGTCTGTCTCTTCCTCAAGAAGCATTTTTCCAAGATTTCCATGTCCAAGACCTACTTTACGTGTGTCTGCAACGGATCCTGGGATACAGAATGCCTGAAGGCCTTCTCCGATAGCTGCTGCTGCGTCAGCGGCTCTTCTGCAGCCTTTTTTGATTGCGATTGCTGCACCTACTGTGTAAGCCCAACAAGCGTTCTCGAAGCAGATCGGCTGAATGCCTTTGATCTGATCGTAAACGTTCAGACCTGCGTCTTTAGTGATTTTCTCAGCTTCTTCGATAGAAGCGATTCCATAGCTGTTTAAAACAGAATTGATCTTGTCAATTCGTCTCTCATATGATTCAAATAAAGCCATTTCCTGTAACCTCCTGATATTTTTACCTTACGAAGTGTAATTACTCTTTTCTTGGGTCGATGATCTTAACAGCATCTGCAACACGGCCGTACTGACCTTTTGCTTTCTCCCATGCTGTGTTCGGGTCATCACCTTTCTTAATGAAGTCAGTCATTTTTCCAAGGCTTACGAACTGGTATCCGATGATCTCATCGTCCTCATCAAGAGCGATACCTGTAACATAACCCTCAGCCATCTCAAGGTAACGAGGTCCTTTTTTCAGAGTTCCATACATTGTACCAACCTGAGAACGAAGTCCTTTTCCAAGGTCCTCAAGACCAGCTCCTACTGCAAGTCCGTCCTCGGAGAATGCAGACTGGGAACGTCCGTAAACGATCTGAAGGAAAAGCTCTCTCATAGCTGTATTGATTGCATCACATACAAGGTCTGTGTTCAGTGCCTCCATTACAGTAAGTCCTGGAAGGATCTCAGCAGCCATAGCAGCAGAATGAGTCATTCCTGAACATCCGATTGTCTCAACAAGTGCCTCCTGAATGATTCCCTCTTTTACGTTAAGGGACAGCTTACAGGCACCCTGCTGTGGAGCACACCAGCCTACACCGTGTGTGAATCCGGAGATATCCTTTACTTCTTTTGCCTGAACCCATTTTGCTTCTTCCGGGATCGGAGCGGCACCATGATGTACGCCCTGTGCCACTGGACACATTTCTTCTACTTCGCGTGAATAAATCATTTTAAAACTCCTTTCAAGTATAGATTGACCGATGTTATTGAGAAAAAAAGTTCGATAACACCCTACGGCTATTTTCTCACAAAACCTTTGTTTCGTCCAGTCATATTTGATAAATTTTTGCCATAAAACGCATAATATTGGAAGTTATTCTGGCAGTATTGCATGCCTAACTGTCAAATATTTCTGGCAACTGTCCGATGTATATGATAATATATTATCAAGTTTAACCCTGGAGGTATATTTTTCATGAATGCATCTGTGGATTCTGTTTTTCCAGAAAAATACCGTATTCTCAGCGGAAGCGCCCTGAAGATGATTGCCATCATCACCATGCTGATCGATCATACCGGAGCTGTGCTTTTAAGCATGTATCCGCCTGCACAGAAAGTCCTGTTTACGCTTCTTGGAAGAGAATACAGTGTGTATCTTATTTTCCGCGATATCGGTAGAGTGGCTTTTCCCATCTTCTGCTTTCTCCTGTTGGAAGGTTTCCGACATACCAGGAGCCGGTTCCGTTATGGACGGAATCTCCTTCTTTTTGCTCTGATCTCAGAGATTCCCTGGAACCTGATGTTCACAAACACACTGCATTATGAAAGACAGAATGTGTTTTTCACGCTTTTCCTGGGATACCTGGCGTTTTGTGCCATCGAATATTTTAAGAATAAGCGCTTGACACAGCTTCTCTGTATCCTGGGACTGCTTGTTGTTTCCATTTTTCTGAAAGCAGATTACGGATGGCGGGGATATATTTTTCTCCTGATCATGTACTATATGCGAAACGATAAGCCCGGACAGGCGATCCTTGGAAGCTGCTGGCTTTACTATGAATGGAGAGCCTGTTTCGCCTTTCTGTCCATTAACCTGTACAATGGGGAGAGGGGATTTATCCGCGGAAAAGCGGCGAAATATTTCTTTTACTGGTTTTATCCAGTCCATATTATGGGACTGGTGATACTTCGACAGATTTTGTTTCTATCTTAATTGTTTTATTTTTCTTATTGTCTTATGTGGATGGGTGTGTTGCATGTGGATGTTTTTGTGGATTTCAGTTCTGCACTTTTCCAACGGGGAGTTCTGAGGGGAGAAAGCACTCAAAGTTGCGAAGCCTTCGCAACTGTGAGTGCTTCCCCTCCTCGAACCTTCCGCTGTTTACCAAGCAGAACTTATTTCAAAAAACAAAAAAACTATTTTTTCTTCACAATTTCTTTCGCATTTTTATAAATGGAATCCGCCGGAACGCATCCCCTTACCGGTGACAACGGATAAATATTAGAATTCCGTCCAATCACAGTCCCAGGATTCAGCACGGAACCGCATCCAACCTCAACATGGTCTCCCAGCATTGCTCCAAACTTCTTAAGACCAGTCTCGATCTTTTCATCCCCATCTTTCACAACAACCAGCTTCTTATCTGATTTCACGTTAGAACAGATTGATCCGGCACCCATATGGGATTTATATCCAAGTACCGCATCTCCAACATAATTATAATGCGGAACCTGTACTTTATTAAAGAGCACCGCATTCTTAAGCTCTGTGGAGTTTCCCACAACTGCTCCCTCGCCAACAATGGCCTTACCACGGATAAAGGCACAGTGACGTACCTCTGCATCCTTACCAATGATAGCCGGTCCGGTAATACTTGCAGTCGGAGCTACAGTGGCTGATTTTGCGATCCATACATTTTCACTTTTCTCCTCATATTCAGAAGGATCCAGTGTTTTTCCAAGTTTAATGATAAAATCTCCGATCTCCGGAAGAACCTCCCACGGATAAGTCTTTCCTTCAAAAAGCTCTGCTGCGATGGTCTCATTCAGATCCAGCATATTGCTGATGGTAAAATCTTTCATCATGATGATTTTTTTCCTCCCTGTCTGGAAGCACGCTCCGGCTTCCTGTAATTTACAGCGGCCGCGTCAAAGAACTGCCGCAGGTTGTACTGATAATTGCTTGCTTCCACCTGCTGGGTCCGCACCCGCACAAAATGTTCCAGTTTGTCCATATATTCCTGTTCCGTGATGCTGCCCTCTGCCACGTAGGTGAGGCCTTTTTCCCAGCTTGCCGTAAGCTCCGGGTTCAGAAGCTGCCGGATAGAACAGTTTACCACATCAAAGATCATCTCCCCCAGAAGTGTGGGCGTGATCACCTGGGTTTTCTTATTCAACGCCAGATACTTGATGTTAAAAAGTTTCTTCAGGATCTCCGCACGGGTGGCACTGGTGCCGATCCCGCTTCCCTTGATCTGGGCACGGAGCTCTTCATCCTCGATCAGCTGTCCCGCATTTTCCATGGCAAGGATCATGGAACCAGAATTGTATCGTTTGGGCGGCGAAGTCTCGCCTTCCTTGATACTTAAACCGTTCACAGGAAGTATATCACCCTTTTTCAGCTTCTGCAACGCCTCCAGAAGCACGGTATCACAGGAAACTTCCTCCTCTTCCCCGTTGCTGCCTTTCTCACTGTCGGAAGCTTTTTTCCGGGCAAAAGAGTTCGTGGCGATCTTCAGATAGCCTTCTTCTTTCAGAACTTTAAAAGAGGAAAAGAATGATTCCCCGTCCAGTTTCGTCACAAGGCTCACTTTCTGATAAACAGCCGGAGGATAAAAAATACATAAAAACCTCCTCACGATCGTCTCATACACTCTCTGTGCGGTAAGAGACACACTTCCCAGTGCATTCAGCCCCTGGCCGGTAGGAATAATGGCATAATGGTCTGTGATCTGCTTGTCATTCACATACCTGGTCTTCGCAATGTTTTTCCAGGATTCCATTCCCAGAACCTCTGCTGCCGCAGCTCCTGCCTGCTGATAATTTCGAAGGCCGGAAATATTCTTGTATATCTCCTTGGCAACTGCTGTAGACAACACTCTGGCATCCGTTCTCGGATACGTCACCAGTTTCTTCTCATAAAGCTCCTGCACGATCCGGAGTGTTTCATCCGGACTGATCTTAAAGAGCTTGGAGCAGACGTTCTGAAGCTCCGCCAGGTTAAAAAGAAGGGGCGGATTCTTGTTTTCTTTTTTTCGCTCCACTTTCTCCACGGTACAGGAAAGGGGCTGGTTCACCATCAGCTGATCGATCAGCATCTGGGCATGTTCTTTTTTCTTGAAACCATTTTCTTTATAAAGATACGGGGACTGGAAATACCGGCTGCCTTCCACAGCCCTCCACTCACCGTCAAAACTTTCACCTGCAAGGGCAATGCTGCTTAAGACTCGGTAAAACGGTGTCTTCACAAAGACACGGATCTCCCGCTCTCTACGCACCACCATACCAAGGACACAGGTCATTACACGGCCCACCGCAATGGCCTGATATTTGGAATGAAGATAATTGGTCACACTGCTTCCGTAACGCAAGGTCAGCACCCTGGAAAAATTGATTCCCATAAGATAGTCTTCCTTTGCGCGGAGATAGGCAGACGCTGCCAGATTATCATACTCCGAGATATCTTTTGCTTCCCGGATCCCTCTTAAAATTTCTTCTTCTGTCTGGGAATCGATCCACACTCGTTTCTGGACTTTCCCCTTCACTCCTGCCATCTGGGCTACCAGACGGTAAATATATTCACCCTCACGTCCGGAGTCGGTACACACATAAATGGTATCCACATCCGGTCGGTTCAGCAGTCCTTTTACGATCTCGAACTGCTTTTTGACTCCGGGGATCACTTCGTACTTAAATTCGCGCGGCAAAAAAGGCAGGGTATCAAAACTCCACCTTTTATACTTGATATCATATTTTTCGGGATAACTCATGGTAACCAGGTGTCCTACACACCAGGTTACCACAGAATCTGCTGATTCCAGATATCCGTCTTTTCTCTGACCGTTGATCTTCAAAGCCTTCGCAAATTCCTGTGCCACGCTGGGCTTCTCCGCTATGTATAAAGCCTTTGCCATACTATTTATCTGCACTCATCTTTCTAAGCGGCCATGCCAGAAGCACGCCTCCGCCAACTATATTTCCCAATGTTACGATCACCATGCTCTTAAGCATAGCACCGACAGACAACCCAGGCACCATACAGAATGCAACTGTAAAGATACCCATATTTGCAATACAGTGCTCAAATCCGCTGACAACGAAACCTGAAATACAGATCGTGATCATCAGGAATTTGCCTGACTCACTCTTCAGCTTAATGCCGCAGAGAACTGCAAGACAGACAAAGAAATTACAGAGCACCGCACGGAAAAACATCTGTCCTGCCGGAATACTGAGTTTTCCGTTTATAAATCCCGCAAAGTAATCTGCTGTACCGGACGCTCCGGCACCAACAAAGATCAGAGCCAGGATCAGGCATCCCACAAAGTTGCCGATGTAACTGATTCCCCAGACCTTGCCCACGTCTTTCCATGATACGCTCTTGTCATACGCACCAAATGCCATTACCAGATTGTTACCGGTAAACAGCTCTCCTCCTACCATTACGATCAGAAGAACCGCAATAGAGAACACCAGGGCTCCGAGGAATTTCCCCCATTCCGGGAATGTTTTGGAAAATACATTTCCTACTACATTACTATAGATCATCGCCACATCAATAAAAAATCCGGCCATGATCGCCCGCATAAAGTATTTTCCGAAATTGCTGTTCAGTAAATTAATCTTACCTTTCGCAGCGGTTGACAGTTTCTCTACATCCTCCCTGTTCATAAATAGCACCTCCACATATTTTTTAGCAAGCGTGGCACTTTGTTACTGCTTCTTTGTTCACAGTAACACGCTTTCCGGAAATCTGCTTGTTATATTGTAACACTTTACCATTTATTTCACAATAAAAATGCGAAAATTTCCAGAAATTTCTGTTTTGTTATATACAACAAACAATATCCACTTTATGCTAAAACACGATAGATGCCATCCCAGGTCAATTCTTTTTCTTTCAGAAAAACTTCCGCTTCTTCCTCGGACTGTTCCACACATCTCCAGGCCAGCCCGCACTGGGCGCTGATCTCCGACGGGATCGGAATCAGTCTTCCCGGAAATTCTGCTTCCTTCGCCGTTTTTTCCATTTTCATGGCAGCTGTGGTCGTGGAGAATGTTACAACTGTGGTGATCACTTTTTTACGCATGTCTTTTGTTCCTTCCACACACGCAAAAACAGGACACCGGAAAACCCGATATCCCGTTTCTGCTGATTTTTTATCTCTATGAAGAATTACCAGATTATTTTGCCTGGATATATCCTTTTGCTTTCAGAGTCTCTGCACAGAGAACAGCTCCGCCTGCTGCACCTCTTACTGTGTTGTGGGAAAGTCCGATGAACTTGTAATCGTAAACGGTATCCTCACGAAGACGTCCTACGGATACTCCCATTCCGTTCTCATAGTTTACATCCATGTGTACCTGCGGACGGTTGTCCTCCTCAAGATACTGGATGAACTGCTTCGGAGCGCTTGGAAGCTCAAGCTCCTGCGGAAGTCCCTTGAACTCTACCAATTTCTGGATCAGCTGCTCTTTGGTCGGTTTCTTGCGGAATTTAACAAATACAGCTGCTGTATGTCCGTTGAGGACCGGAACACGTACGCACTGACATGTGATCACCGGTGTGGTAGCCGGAACAATCACGCCGTCCTCGATTTTACCCCAGAGTCTTAACGGCTCTTTTTCACTCTTCTCTTCCTCACCGCCGATGTACGGAATGATGTTGTGCTCCATCTCCGGCCAGTCTTTGAATGTTTTTCCTGCTCCGGAAATAGCCTGGTATGTAGTAGCTACTACTTCGTATGGCTCGAATTCTTTCCATGCGGTAAGTACAGGAGCGTAGCTCTGAATAGAGCAGTTCGGTTTAACAGCTACGAATCCGCGTTTTGTTCCGAGACGTTTCTTCTGGAACTCGATAACATCGAAGTGCTCCGGGTTGATTTCCGGAACTACCATCGGAACATCCGGTGTCCAGCGGTGTGCGCTGTTGTTGGAAACAACCGGTGTCTCTGTCTTGGCATACTCTTCCTCGATCGCTTTGATCTCATCTTTGGTCATATCAACTGCGGAGAATACAAAGTCAACAGTAGCTGCAACTTTCTCTACCTCGTGGATATCCATAACGACCAGTTTCTTCACTGCCTCCGGCATCGGAGTATCCATTTTCCATCTGCCGCCTACAGCCTCTTCGTAGGTCTTGCCTGCGCTTCTCGGGCTTGCTGCTACAGTAACCACCTCAAACCACGGGTGATTCTCCAGAAGAGAAATGAATCTCTGACCAACCATTCCAGTTGCACCTAAAATACCGACTTTAAGCTTTTCACTCATAATAAAACTCTCCTCATCTTGTGTCCCTCTACGGCACACATTTGTCTTTTCTGTAAATACTATACCAATTTTTCCAAAAATGCAAGCATTATCTTAATTTTTTTCAAGATATTCTTTATTCTGAGCGATCACCTGCTCCATCACGTCCGGTCCCGGTGCTCCCAAAGTCACACGTTTTTCCACACAGGTCTTCATGCTGATAGCTTCATAGATGTCCTCTTCAAACACAGGGCTGATCTCTTTGTACTCGGAAAGCGGAAGCTCATCCAGAGAGATTCCCTTATCCAAGCAGAGAAGGACCAGTCTTCCTACGATACCATGAGCATCACGGAACGGTACGCCGTGGTTTACCAGATAATCTGCGGCGTCTGTGGCATTTGTAAAGCCTCTCTTTGCACTTGCCTCCATGTTCGCCTTGTTGAACTGCATGGTGGAAACCATACCTGTAAACAGGGCGATACAACCCTTTACAGTATCAATAGCATCGAACGTAAGCTCTTTGTCTTCCTGCATGTCTTTATTGTATGCAAGGGGAATTCCCTTCATAGTTGTAAGGATAGATGTCAGCGCACCATAGACACGGCCTGTTTTTCCGCGGACAAGCTCTGCGATATCTGGGTTCTTTTTCTGCGGCATGATGCTGCTGCCTGTGCTGTATGCGTCATCGATCTCAACAAAACGGTACTCGTTGGAGTTCCACAGGATGATCTCCTCGGAAAAACGGCTCAGATGCATCATAATGGTAGAGAACGCACTTAAGAGCTCGATCACATAATCTCTGTCTGATACGGAGTCCATGCTGTTTCTGGTCGGTGCGTCAAATCCAAGAAGCTCTGCTGTATAGGCACGGTCCAGCGGATAAGTGGTTCCTGCCAGTGCTCCGGCTCCAAGAGGACAGGTGTTCATTCTCTTACGGATATCAAAAAGTCTGTCACGGTCTCTCCGGAACATCTCAAAATATGCACCTACATGGTGAGCCAGAGTTACCGGCTGTGCCTTCTGGAGATGGGTAAATCCCGGCATGTAGGTGTGTACATTCTCTTCCATGATCTTCTGCAGGGCAAGAAGAAGGTCTTTCAGCTCTTTGTCGGTCCCATCGATCTCGTCGCGGACATACAGTTTCATATCCAGAGCTACCTGGTCATTACGGCTTCTTCCTGTGTGGAGTTTCTTTCCTGCGTCTCCGATACGGTCGATCAAGTTTGACTCCACGAAGCTGTGGATATCCTCGTACTCGGATGTGATCTCAAGTTTGCCCTCTTCCACATCTTTAAGGATTCCATCCAGCCCTTCTGTGATCTGATCTTTTTCTTCCTCTGTCAGGATTCCCTGTTTTGCAAGCATGGCAACATGTGCCTTGCTTCCGCGGATATCCTGTTTATAAAACTTCTGGTCAAAGGAAATTGATGCATTAAAATTGTAAACCAGCTTGTCCGTTTCTTTTGTAAAACGGCCTCCCCATAACTGTGCCATAATATTCTTCCTCACTTTTCTTTTTTACGGCAGAACTGTCTTCTCCGGACGGACATACGATCCGCCTCCCGGACGTCTGCACTTTTCTGTGTTAGTGTATCATATTTTTATGGAAATGCAAAGTTTTTCATACTTATACATACCATAAGTATTTTATACCAAGCATTTTTTTGGTATAATGGCCTCATGGATAAAACAGATAAACCGGAGGTAATTAATATGAGTATTCTTTCAGATACAGCATATGAAAGTATGCTAAATTCAGAAGCTGCTGTAACATATATTTTAAAAGCCCTGTTTTCAGATGTGTTTGAGTTTGACGGTACAACGGAAGTCATGATTTCCGAAAATATCAAGCGAGGATGTCCTCATATATGGAAGGATCCGAATTATCGCATAATATCAGATAAACTGTTTGACTGGTGGTTGTCTGATATGCCATATATTTATCTGGCCATGCTGGAAGATCAAAAATTTGTATCCGTATTATACGAAAGCCTGAAAAATATCGTTGAATGTGACAAGAACCATTCTTTAGATGCAAGAGTATATGATGAAAACAGAAATGTTTTTTCTTCAAAATTATGCACAGGTAATGTTTTTCATGTTGATTTTACAAACTTTAATGAAACTCTGTACAAGAAATTACTTGCTGATCTGGAAAGATCCATGCATGCTTTAGACGATATCCGTGACCGGCTTGATGATTTTGTAAACAACCTCTCCCCGTCCAAACGCCATCAGATTTCCTATATTGTCTGCAATTTCATGTACCTGCTGCTTGAATTGATGCATAATGATGATATATGTAACTGGTTTGAAGCAATCAGTAACTATTATCAGGATATGGCTCATGCCCATGCTGCAGTATATGAGGAAACATGTGATAACCCTGATGATTTTGCATAATGATAAATACAGGACAGGAGATATTTTTTCCCGTCCTGTTTCTTTTTACGAAACTGTATTGTTTCTTCTTAATCCCCGGAATTTTCCAGGGCTCTTTTTTTGTCTCTTTCCTGTGCTTCTTTTTTTGAAAAAACACAGCCGCAGTAATTCTGTCGGTACAGATCGTGCTCGTGGGACAGCTCAATGGAACGCTTGTAGCCATTCTTTTTCTTGAAATCTGAAGTCAGATGTGGCACTTTATAGATTTCTGCCAGCTCCTCACCGATCTCATTGATCTTCTGTGCATTTTTCAAAGGACTGATACTTAAGGTTGTAGTGAAATAATCATATCCGCCCTCCTTCGCCAGTTTCGCTGCCTCTTCCATCCGCAGGCGGTAACACCGAAAGCACCGCTCTCCTCCTTCCGGAACATCCTCCAGACCTTTTGCCATCTCATAAAATTCCTTCGGATCATACCGTCCCTCCACCAGAGTTACCGGATGGACAAACTCCATCTCCCCAATCAAGCGCCGGATCTCAGCCACACGGTGTGCGTATTCCTCCTCCGGTGCAATATTGGGATTATAAAAAAATATGGTGATCTCAAAATACTGCGACAGATACTCCATCACATAACTGCTGCAGGGTGCACAGCAGGCGTGAAGAAAAAGTCTTGGTGTTTTTCCCTCTTTCTGAATGTTTTCGATCAGTTTATCAAGCTCTTTCTGGTAGTTTCTTTTATTCAATGTTTGTAATTCCTTTCTCTCTGACTGTTTGTCGGCAGGCACCGGCGTCCCCTTTTCTTCCATGCGCCTTCTCCTGTTTCAGACATATGATAATATTATACCATTATCTACAAAAAGGAGGCAATATCCATGAATCCCATCCTGAAAGTACGGGATGTGTGTCTTTCCTATCACACATTGTCCGGTGAGACACCTGCCCTTTCTCATATATCCTTTGACCTGATGCCCGGCGAATTTCTGTCCATTGTAGGTCCTTCCGGCTGCGGCAAATCTACACTTCTTAATCTAATCGCCGGCCTTCTCATCCCGGAATGTGGTTCCATTACTCTGGACGGAAAACCGGTATCTGCCGGCAGCACCACTGTAGGATACATGCTTCAGAAAGATCATCTTCTGGAGTGGCGCAGTATTTACAAAAATATTCTCCTTGGCCTTGAAATCCGTGGAGAACTCACTCCCGAAAAACTTTCTCATGCCGAAGAACTTCTCCGGATATATGGTCTTGACCGTTTCCGGGATGCCAGGCCCTCCCAGCTTTCCGGTGGTATGAGACAACGTGCCGCCCTGATCCGAACCCTTGTCCTAAAACCGGAACTTCTGCTTCTGGACGAACCGTTTTCCGCGCTGGATTATCAGACCCGTTTAAATGTCAGTGATGACATTGGAAAAATTCTCCGAAATTCCGGCAAACCTGCAATTCTGGTTACTCACGATATCTCCGAGGCCATCAGCATGGCAGACCGGGTACTGATTCTTTCTCCCCGCCCTGCCACTGTGCAGAAAATTGTTGACATCCATCTGAATATCAATAACCGTACTCCGCTTTCTTCCCGAAATGCTCCGGATTTCAAAAAATATTTTAATCTCATATGGAAGGAGCTCAACGAAAATGCCTGAAATTTCCAGACATCAGAAACAATATCTTTTACAGTATAAAAAAGAAAAACATCTGATCTTCACAGCGCGGATTCTTCTCTTTGTCCTGCTTATGGGACTCTGGGAAATGTCCGCCAGATGCGGATGGATCGATTCCTTTATTTTCAGCAGTCCTTCCCTCATCGGAAAAACCTTTCTTTCCATGTGCAGAGATCAGTCTCTGTTTTCCCATATCGGAGTTACTCTGACAGAAACTCTTGTCAGTTTCTTTTTTGTTGTAATCCTGGGCGTGGGAACTGCCATTCTTCTCTGGTGTTCTCCAAAGACTTCTAGAATCCTGGAACCTTACCTTGTGGTACTGAACAGTCTCCCGAAATCTGCCCTTGCACCTCTTCTGATTGTATGGCTGGGTGCCAATGAACGAACCATTGTAGTTGCCGGCATGTCCGTGGCTATCTTTGGTTCTGTTATTAATCTGTACTCCGGTTTCTGCCAGGCAGATCCGGAAAAACTGAAACTGATTGAAACTCTGGGAGGCCACAAAAAAGAAAAACTGACAAAAATTATTCTGCCAGCTTCCCTTCCTCTGATCATCAGTGTTATGAAAGTAAACATTGGCCTCTGTCTGGTAGGTGTTATCATCGGCGAGTTCATTGGTGCCAGGAAAGGCCTCGGGTATCTCATCATCTATGGAAGCCAGACCTTTAAACTCACTTGGGTTCTTATGTCCATTATGATCCTTTGCATCATTGCCATGGGATTATATACAGTGCTTAACCTTTTGGAAAAGTATATACAAAAAAGATAACATAATAAATTATAATTTCTTAAAATGCAAGAACACGCTGCCAGTTGAGCACTGTCAGCGTGTTGTGATTCTGTGTTATTTTCCTATAAAGTCTGTGCAGAATTCTTCCCAGAGTACCGGTCTGGAATAATAAAATCCCTGAATTTCATCACAGTTCAGTTCCCGGAGAATGTTTACCTGGCTGGCCGTTTCCACACCTTCTGCAAGAACCTGCATTCCCAGGCTGTGTGCCAGAGCTATGGTATGACGGATCACTTCTTTTCCTCTGGGATTTTCTATGTAGTCAATCAGGCTTTTGTCCAGTTTCAGTGTATCAAAGGGCAGCTGATTTAAACTTGTCATGGATGAATATCCGGATCCGAAATCGTCCATATGAAGTTCAAACCCGGCATTTACCATCTTCTCCGTAAGTTCTTTAATCTGTACATTATAAAGAGCTGCTGTCTCTGTAAGTTCAATGGGCACTGCGAAAAATGGAATACCATTCTCCTCTACAATATGTACATAACGCAAAATCATATTTTCGTAGTGGATACTTGCCCTGGAAAGATTCACCGAAATAGGGATCAGTTTCTTCCCTGACCTAATAAGTGTTTTCTGAATCTCACATACTTTATTAAACACATATTCATCCAGGCGTACAATCAATCCATCCTTCTCATAAAGTGGAATAAACTCACCCGGAGATACCATGGAGCCGTCTTTTTTCTTCCAGCGCACAAGTGCTTCCGCACCTGCGATTTCTTCTGTTACTACATTATATTTAGGCTGGAGATAAACCACAAATTCTTCATTGCGGATAGCTTCATCAAACTCATTTTCCATCATCCTGTCACGGATATGTTTCCGCCCCATCTCCTCATCATAAAAAGCAAACGAATGCTCATAGTCATTCTGTATACTCTTCATGGCAAGAAATGCCCTGTCACAGATCAGCGTCAGTGGCAGTGTTTTATCCACATTTTCATAAATGCCATAATTCACAGACAGATTTGAAATCGGAGCTTGCTCTGCAATCTTACGAATTGCAGCTTCTACCTTGTCTTTTCCAAAATTCAGATCCCCATATACAATAGCAACAAACTGATCTCCACCGTATCTGGCTACCATTCCACTGTGGACCTGGCTTTTGTATGCCTCTCCAAGATACGCCAGCACCTGATCTCCCGTTTTTTCTCCATAGGTACTGTTAATCCACTTGAAATTTTTGACATCTGCCACAACCACATGAAACTTCTGGTCTTTTTTGACACGCATCAGTGTTTTTGCATGATGGAAAAACGCCTGGCGGATATAAAGTCCCGTCAGCTCATCGTATTCCAGTGCAGACAAAACAATCGCAGATTCCCGAAGCTTGATTACACTGTTGATCTTTCCCTTCACAATCCGGACATTGTAAGGCTTCCGGATAAAGTCAACGGCACCCAGTTCCAGACAGCGAACCTCATCTTCCGGGCGGTTACTTCCTGTTATTACAATTACCGGAACAGAAGAAAGCATTACATCATCCCGGATTCTGTCCAGAAACTGAAATCCGTCACAGATTGGCATACTCACATCCAGAAGAATTGCAGAAATATCACGGTAATTTTCTCCCAGCAGCTTCAGTCCCTCTTCTCCGTTAACCGCAGTCATAACTTCATAACTGTCTTCCAGGAGCTCTGCCAGAAGTTTCCGGTTTAGTTCATTATCTTCTATTATAAGAAGCTTTCTTCTGGACGATGGTCCGCCTGGTTCCAGAATTGATTCCATTTCACTGTGTTGAATATCCATATCTTCATTGGCAAAAGCCAGAACAATCGCCTCAAAATCCTCTGCTTTTCCAATTCTTGCACATTTTACATAGTAATAATGTGTAATTCCGTCCCTTCTCACCCTATAGTGGATCATAAACTGGGAAACCTTTTTCAGACGCTGACAGATTTTGTCAAAATCCATCATCTGCCTCATTCTGGTCTGATCCTCAGATGCAACATTATCTTCTATATAGATATCCATTACTTTCTCATAAGGTTCCTCGCAGATCAGACTTTCACTTACCCTGCCAAGTACATGATTATGGAAACGGCAAATTTGTATCTTATGCGTGGCACAGTCTAACGAATAAATATTACTGTAGTCCTTGCCGAGCACATTGATAATTCCCAGAAGCAGAGGATTTTCTCCATTATTGGTAATTCCCCTGTATGCTTCTTCTGTGGCTTCTGCCGCCGAAAATATCATTGCATGCTCCATTTCTCCGGATTCCAGCGGAATCTCTACCGCATCAATGGACCGCAGAACATTCCGCCGCGGTTCCAGATAATTCTTCGGACCTTCAATCCCGTTGACAACAGGACAGCTTTCACATGGTTCCTCATTATGCTGAAGACATCGATAACATTTTTCTCCTTTTTTCAGCTCCGGGTATATAATTTCTGCTGCATGGTTATAGCTGACGATATTATAATCTGCATCTATTACATACATTCCCGACGCATTCTTGCCCACTTTTTACACCTCCAGGACCCTTATACTTCTCTGCTTCCGGTTCTCTTCTGTCCATACTGAAATCGAAAAATGTTTCTGGAAAATTGACAGAGACTTCTGTCAGGACACCTCACAGATAAATTAAAATAGTCACCAAAATTCATAGTTATGTAATAATATACTTTTTTTGTAATAATGGCAAACATTTTTTCCTATGATTCTCCTTTTTTTCCATATTTTTCATATGATTCCCGAAGATATGCTCCATCTGCTTCGATATCTTCCCAACTTATATAGACGTAATCAGCAATCCTGCATTTAAAAGCGTTACAATTCCCGCAATCGTCCATAAGGTTATCTTCAATCTGGTACTGTTGGCATATTTTCCCATAACCCTGGTGGACGAGGTAAGATATATCTGTGTAAAAATAGTGATGGGCAGCTGCATTCCCAGAAGCATCTGCGAATAAATCAGGCCATCAAAGGGTGAACGGATCAGAAGAATCAGCAATGCTGCCGGAACCATGGTTACCAGTACTCCCTGCCTGGTTTCTTTTGTACTGATATCATAAGGTTTATTAAAAATTCCTGAAAAAATAGTCCCGCCTGCCATTCCGGCTGTAATACTGGAGGAAAGTCCTGCCAGAAGAAGTGCCAGGGCAAAAATTACGGAGGCCCCTTTTCCCATGAGAGGAGTCAGCATATTTCCCGCCACAGCCAGATCATCGACCGCGCCTTCCCCGTTTTTATAAAAAGTCGCCGCCGCCATCAGAATCATTGCACTGTTGATTGCCCATCCGATAATCATGGAAAAAAGCGTATCCTTAAACTCATACTTCAGCTGCTTCTGAATTACTTCCTCCTCTTCCAGATTCCACTGTCTGCTCTGAATTACTTCCGAATGGAGAAAAAGATTGTGCGGCATTACAACCGCTCCAAGGACACTCATAATCACAGGCATGGAATTTTCCGGAAAATCCGGTTTCACCCATCCAGTCATTGCAGCCGGCCAGTCAATATCTGCCATGCCAATCTCAATCAGAAAAGAAAATCCAATCAGCGAAACAAATAATATAATCAGTTTTTCAATTTTTTTATAGGCATTTGTAAACTGGCATGCCAGCACTGCCACAAGTATCACCATGCTTCCCGCCCGTACCGGAATATGGAACAGCATCTTAAGAGCCATGGCACCTCCCAGAATTTCTGCCATGGCAGTTGCAACCGCTGCTGCAACCGCAGTCCAGAGTACGATGTTTTTTACTGTTTTATTCATATAACGGCTGGCCGCTTCCGAAATACAAAGACCAGTGACAATTCCCAGATGCGCTGCATTATGCTGCAAAATGATCAGCATAACTGTCGACAACGTCACCATCCACAGAAGGCTGTATCCATAACCGGAACCTGCCGCTATATTGGATGCCCAGTTTCCCGGATCAATAAATCCCACTGTTACAAGCAGACCCGGGCCTACATATTTCAGAAAATCAAGACTGTTTTTCCCCACTGATTTCAGATATTTTCCCATGTGGCATGTTTTCCTCATTGTTAGTTT
The DNA here is from genome assembly GCF_018785655.1 of Blautia sp. MCC269. NCBI lineage: Bacteria > Bacillati > Bacillota > Clostridia > Lachnospirales > Lachnospiraceae > Blautia > Blautia sp. MCC269. The sequence goes on from NZ_WQQE01000029.1 coordinate 67,778, forward strand.
AAACTAACTTCTTTCTAACACACATTACCACATCCATTCCGGTTCGTCAATCCCGTCTTTATTTCATTTGAAACGATTTTCCCCTGACCGGCAGGCCTGCCAGCTCTGCCAGACGCTTAATCCCTGCATCTGCAATGGATACCGCGCTCTCCACATGATTAAAATCTGTGGCGCTGTAATCAAAAAGAATATTTCCCTGGGCTTCAAACTCCTCATCTCTCTCCCAGAAAAAAAATCTCATTGGCATACATTCAAAGGCTCTGATTTCATAGCCCACATCTCCCTGTGGGAGTTCTTTTCCTCCAAGTTTGCAGAATGCTTCCCGAAGTTCTTTTTCATGTCCGGAAAACGTAGCTCCAAACACATCGGTCTCACCGATCTTATATGCCGGTGCAAAAGGTCTTGCATTGCGAAGATCTGCAAAAGGTACCCATTTATTCATAAAAAACGCTCCTTCTTTGGCATATCCGAGGAGTGTATAAATATTCAGCATTTCTGTTGTATCCGGCTCCTGCTGGCCATCCATACTGCAGATGCTTCCATCATTCAGGCTGATCCCGTATTTTCGTCCGAAATGGATCAGGGTAAGAAATCCATTTTCTTCCTTCAGTTCCGGAACTCTTTTTCTTAAATTTTCCTGATCCATTTTCATGAATTTATCTGCCCAGTCTTCACATAGCTTTACATAGTTGGAAATTTTTTCATCTTTCATCTTATTTTCTCCCTCTGTTATTCCCAAATAGTTCTTCGCCGGATACTTTTGTCCGAATAAAATCTTTTTTTCAGAATACACTTTTTCCTCTTCTTACGCAAGCAAATCCGGATTCTGGATGTTTTTTCACCATTTTATCTGAATTTCAGGACCGGCTTTGACCGTTTCTTTCTATTCCGACAAATTACCTGTCAATTTTTTCAAATTCGCACAAAATTTTAACACAAAAATAACGTTTTTTTGCACAAAAAACTGGATTTTCAATCCCAAAAGGTGTATAATATGAACAAAGTTTATTGTTTTTAAGTTAAAACACTTCTGACAATAAACAAGAAATGAAAGTGAGGATTCGCCATGAAACAAAACAGTATGTTAGCAATGATTCTGGCCGGCGGAAGAGGAAGTCGTCTTCACGAGTTGACGAATAAAGTTGCCAAGCCAGCCGTTGGTTATGGTGGTAAGTATCGCATCGTGGATTTTCCGCTCAGTAACTGTGCCAACAGCGGCATTGATGTCGTAGGTGTACTGACACAGTATGAATCAGTTTTACTGAACAGCTATGTAGCAGCCGGTGGCCGCTGGGGCCTTGATGCCAAGGACAGCGGAGTTTATGTACTTCCTCCACGTGAGAAGGCTGATGCCGGTCTGGATGTATACCGTGGAACAGCTGATGCGATCTCTCAGAATATTGATTTCATCGACTCACAGAACCCGGAATACCTTCTGATCCTTTCCGGTGACCACATCTATAAGATGAATTATGCAAAGATGCTTGATGACCATATCCAGCATAAGGCAGATGCGACTATTGCAGTTATCGAGGTTCCCATGAAGGAAGCCAGCCGTTTCGGTATCATGAACACCGGTGAAGATGACCGCATCGTGGAATTTGAGGAGAAACCGGAACACCCGAAGAGCAATCTTGCCTCCATGGGTATCTACATATTCAACTGGAAGCTTCTGCGCAAGCTCCTGCTGGCTGATATCAAGAATCCTGATTCCAATCACGATTTCGGTAAAGACATCATCCCTACACTCCTTGCACAGGACAAGGCACTCTACGCCTACAAGTTCAAAGGCTACTGGAAGGATGTAGGAACCATCGATTCTCTCTGGGAAGCAAACATGGATCTTCTCAGTCCAAACAGTGAACTGGATCTTAACGATCCTACCTGGAAAATCTACACTGAGGATGCTACCTCTCTTCCACAGTATATCTGTGATACAGCTGTGATCAACACTGCTTTCATCACTCAGGGCTGTGTTGTAGAAGGTGAGATCACCAACTCCGTACTTTTCACAGGTGTCAAGGTCGGTCCTGGTGCCAAGATCATCGACAGTGTCCTGATGCCGGGTGTTGTTGTTGAAGCAGGTGCCGTTGTCCAGCGTGCTCTCGTTGCAGACGGAGTCGTGATCGGTACCAATGCTCGTGTCGGTTCCAAGGACAGTGAGCACATCGAACTTGTATCAAAACGTGTAAAGGGGGCTGAGTAATATGTTTAAAGCATTTGGAATCGTGAATTCCTCAGAAAGAAATATCCATGTGGAGGGGCTTCAGGACTACCGTGCGATCGGCGCCTTTTCATTTCTCGGAAGATATCGTGTCATCGACTTCCCGATCTCAAATATGACCAACAGCGGAATTGAGTACATTCAGGTCTATGTAAAGAACAAACCCCGTTCTCTTGTAGAACATCTCGGAACCGGACGTCACTATAACATCAACTCCAAGAGCGGTAATCTCCAACTCCTCTTTTCAGAGCATTTCGGAGTCAACGATATCTATAACACCGATATCGACAACTACTACTCCAATCTGGAGTGCATCGAAGCAGTTCATTATCCGTATGTTGTTATCGCTCCGAATTACATGATCTACACCACCGACTATTCCAAGCTGATCGATGCCCATATCGAATCCGGTGCAGATGTGACCATGCTTTATCATTCCGTTGATAATGCCAAGGAGAACTATCTGAACTGCCACATCCTGAACCTGAACCGTCAGAAGGGTGTTCTCTCCATTGAGCACAACCACGGCAATGCAAAGAACCGCAACATTTTCATGGATACCTACGTAATGAGCAAGGAGCTTTTCATCAGCCTCATCCATAAGGCAAAAGAGATTTCCTCTCTTTATACCCTTGCAGACGTGATCAATGCCGGCTGCAGAGACGGTGAGCTGGATGTGCGTGGTATATCTCATCGCGGATATTTTGCATCGATCACTGATTTCAAGAGCTATCACGATGCAAATATGGATCTGATCGACTACAAAACTGCAACAGATCTTTTCCATGATAACTGGCCGATCTATACACGCACCAATAACTCCTGCCCGACCCATTATTTTGACACAGCTAATGTTTCCAACTCCGTTATCTCCAACGGCTCCATGATCGAGGGAACTGTAGAGAATTCTATTGTCGGACGTGGCTGTACCATCAAAAAGGGCGCTGTTATCAAGAACTGTGTAGTTCTTGCAGACTGCACCATCGGTGAAAATGTCCATATCGAAAATCTGGTCGTAGACAAGCATGCCAAGATCACACATGCCAAGGAGATCATCCGTCCTGCAGATGAGCCCGGCTACATCAAACGTAACGATACACTGTAATATTCATATATAATAAGGCCTCCGGTTCCTGTATTACGAACCGGAGGCCTTATTTATCTCTGTACTCAGCCAGACATATGGATTCATCATTTCAGAACAGACTGGATCCATTTCAATGCATTATCTTTATTCTTCACATTACCCGGAAGGCAGATGCACACCGGATCATATCTCAGGCCAAATTCCTGAGCAATACTACTGCTGCCGTCAAGCTCCAGATGCTGATCATCCACAGCGCCCAAAGACTCAAATACCTCATCTCCAAACGTTTCCCTGAGATCTGCATACATTCCGCTGTCCTTCTCATGTTCATAGAGTTCCTTCGGCATGATCAGGACATCAACGGTAGCACTCTGGATTTCCGTCACATATGCGATCCTGGCATAATAATCGAAATCCTCTCCTGTCTCGTCCGTCATCAGATTCTGTGCCACACTGACTTCTGCATATTTATCCTCTGTTCCCAGTGTCTTCAGGGCATCCTCTTCCACCTTCTCAGCGTCAAAATCCCCTGCATTCACCACTGCAATGGAAAGCACCGTCTTCATCTGTGCGTGACGATAAATATTCACTCCCAGACAGACTCCGCCAATGGCAAGAAGCACGCACAGCATATGTATCTTATAATACATCCAGATATACTGAATCTTCTTACCTGTTCCCATTCCCTTCAGTTTCTCTTTTTCGATCCGGCGGCGTTCCTTCTTCGTCAGATCTGTTTCGTTGGGCATCTCCGGATTCAGTACACTCTCATCGTGTCCGTCACCGCCGGCCTCCGCTCTGTTTTGTAAATCCATAAAAATCTCCTTTTTCTTTCACGTCTCAGTATTTTTCACCCTGAAGCAGGATATTCCAGTCGCTTTCCCCACATCCTCCGGGGGAGTGCTGTGACTTATCAATAAAGGATATTTTAGCATATTTTAGTACAAAATCACAGCGCATAAATATGAAAATACCATAAACTCCTCTATTTCCGGCAGATCCTCATTCCATATCCATACATTACCGCCACAGCAGTCACAAAAACACAGACCATCACCGGTCTCATCCACAGATATAAAAGATTTTTCTCAATTCCAACTGCCACAGCCACATCCTTCAGGATATCCGCCACACAGAGATGGAACAGATAAATAAAAAATGCATATTTCTGACCGATGGCTACCGGAAGCTCGGGCACTTTCCGATTTTTTCCCATGATCGCAATGAGAAAAAGGCCAACAGCCATAAATACTGAACCCAGAAACAATTCCAGTTTGCCAAAATACCGGTATTCCAGCAGACTTGCGATCCCGCCGCCAGCTGCCATGCCATACAAAAGAAACACTTTTTTTCCGGCAAACCAGGCTTCCAGCTTTTCCTGATGTCTGTGTATCAGATGTCCCAACATAAAAAACGGAAATCCGGTAAACAGATAGTTTCGAAACTGCATAACACGGAAATGCTTTTCCGGGAACAGGAAGGTCGAAAATTCCTCCATTCCGAAATGGATCAGAAGAAGCACCGGTATCAGAACATATGCCTGCTTACAAATCCGGAATCTTGCTGCCAGGGCAAAAAGAAGATAACAATAGAGCAGTGCCGGGAGAAACCACAGATGCCATTTCACCTGAGAGCTGTTATTATATAGAAGAAACTGGCGAATATGTTCCCCCGAAACCAGGGCTTCCAGCCATTCCTTCTGGCTTGCTCCGTCGATGTGGTTCTGGATCAGCTCCCACAGACAGCAGACCGGAAATGCCACAAGCATCAGTTTAAGAACATGCCGGACTTTTTTCCCGGTTCTTACAAATTCCGTATCGTCACCACGGAAGCAGAAATATCCGGAAACCATAAAAAACACAGGTACTGCAAATCTGGCAAGTACATTGGCTATGATCCCGGCATTTCCCGGAAAATGGACGTGAAGAAGCACAACTGCATAAGCACAGATCGCCTTTACCATATCCAGAGTACGGTTTCGCATAAAAATTACTCCTTTTTATATCGAACGCTTATCCCGGAAATATGATTCCGGGGTTCCTTTTTTTCGAAACGATATACTAACAAACCAGCAGAATTTTGTCAATATTGTTTTTCTCTTGTACGGCTTCCGAATCTGAATTATAATTCTTTTATGACTTCTATTGCAGGATGTTTATTATTTCCTCAGAAAGGAATCTATTTTTTATGAAAAAAGACGGCTACTATTCCTCCGGCGAATTTGCACGCATGGCACATGTAACTCTGCGTACTGTCCGCTATTATGATAAACAGGATATCCTGAAACCCTCTCTCGTCACCGAATCCGGCGCACGTTTTTATACAGACGAGGATTTTGCAAGGCTTCAGCAGATCCTCCTTCTGAAATATCTGGGCTTTTCCCTGGATGACATCCGTGAAATGACCATCGGTGATTCCGATTATCATTTCATGCTGAATTCTCTGAATATCCAGCTTCGTCTGGTCCGTGACCGGATCGAACAAATGCAGCTGGTGGAAAAAGCGATCCAGGATACCGCACAGGTGATAAATGAACAGCACACCATTGACTGGAGCCAGATGCTGAACCTGATCCACCTGACCGGCATGGAAAAAAGCCTCAAGAATCAGTATCAGAATGCCACCAACATTTCCTCCAGGATCAATCTCCACAGTCTGTACTCCCAGAACAAACAGGGATGGTTTCCCTGGATCTTTGAGCAATGCCGGATCTCGCCCGGTCTTCGTATTCTGGAGCTGGGCTGCGGGGACGGAACGTTATGGACCGACAACCTTTCCCTTCTGCCGGAGGATATCTCCATCACACTTTCCGATATTTCCAACGGTATGCTCCGCGATGCCAGACGAGCCATCGGTTCCTCGGATACCCGGTTTGCGTTCCGGGCCTTTGACTGCAGAAAAATCCCCTGCAAGGACGAAAGCTTTGATCTGGTGATCGCCAATCACGTGCTTTTTTACTGCGATGATATTCCCTCCGTCCTGAAAGAAGTTCGCCGTGTCCTCGCTCCCGGCGGAAGATTTCTCTGCAGTGCTTACGGAAAGGCACATATGCAGGAGGTCAGCCAGCTGGTGCAGGATTTTGATGAACGGATAGTGCTTTCCGCAGACCGGCTTTATGAACGGTTCGGACGTGAAAACGGTCAAAGTATCCTGGAGCCTTTTTTCCCAAAGGCTCATTGGCTTTCTTATGAAGACTGCCTTCTGGTCCAGGATGCGGAGCCGCTGATCTCCTACGTTCTCTCCTGCCACGGCAACCAGAATCAGTATATCCTGGACCGTTACAAGGAATTCCGGGCCTACACTGCTAGAAAAACTGCCAAAGGCTTCCGCATTACCAAGGACGCCGGCGTATTTATTTGTGAAAAATAGCCAAAAATAAAAAATATGAAAAAAGCGCTTGAAGATAACCTTACGTCACCTTTTATAATACAGTTACAGTAACAAAGTTATGTGCAGGCACGACTTATGCTGCACATCATCACGCAAAGGAGAAAACATATGAAAGGAATTATTTTAGCCGGAGGCTCCGGAACACGTCTTTACCCGCTTACCATGGTGACCTCCAAACAACTTCTGCCGATCTTTGACAAACCGATGATCTACTATCCTATGTCTGTTCTTATGAATGCAGGCATCCGTGATATCCTGATCATCTCCACACCGCAGGATACCCCGAGATTTGAGGAGCTTCTCGGTGACGGCCATCAGTTTGGTGTCAACCTCACCTATGCTGTACAGCCAAGCCCGGACGGACTTGCCCAGGCATTCATTATTGGTGAGGAATTCATCGGCAACGACACTGTATGTATGGTCCTTGGTGACAATATTTTCGCAGGACATGGCCTCAAAAAGCGCCTGAAAGCTGCTGTAAACAACGCAGAAACAGGCAAAGGAGCCACTGTTTTCGGATACTATGTGGATGATCCGGAGCGTTTCGGTATCGTAGAATTCGACCAGAACGGAAAAGCAGTTTCCATTGAAGAGAAACCGGAAAAGCCAAAGAGCAACTACTGTGTCACCGGTCTCTACTTCTACGACAACAAGGTTGTAGAGTACGCAAAGAACCTGAAGCCAAGCGCAAGAGGCGAGCTTGAGATCACAGACCTGAACCGTATCTATCTTGAGAAGGGACAGCTGAACGTCGAGCTTCTGGGCCAGGGCTTCACATGGCTGGATACCGGTACACACGAAAGCCTTGTAGAGGCAACCAACTTCGTAAAGACCATGGAGCAGCATCAGCACCGCAAGATCGCATGCCTTGAGGAGATTGCTTACTTAAACGGCTGGATCACAAAGGAGGACGTGCTCAAGGTTTACGAAATCCTTAAGAAAAACCAGTACGGTCAGTATCTCAAGGATGTTCTGGACGGAAAATATCTGGACGCTCTTCACTGAGCCGATCTGTTTTTTAACACTGTATTTACCGGCGAGCTCCGTTCCGACGGAATCCGCATAAGATCAATCATTCATATTATAAAGGAGATTTTTTATGACAATCATTGTTACCGGCGGTGCCGGATTTATCGGAAGCAACTTTATTTTTCATATGATGGAGGCTCATCCGGACTATCGTATCGTATGCCTGGACTGCCTGACTTACGCAGGAAACCTTTCCACTCTTGCACCGGTTATGGACAAACCGAACTTCCGCTTTGTAAAGGAGAGCATCACAGACCGTGACGCTGTTTACAAGCTTTTCGAGGAAGAGCATCCGGACATCGTGGTAAACTTCGCAGCGGAGAGCCACGTAGATCGTTCCATCGAGAACCCGGAAGTATTCCTTGACACCAACATCAAAGGTACTGCAGTCCTTATGGATGCCTGCCGTAAATACGGAATTCAGCGCTATCATCAGGTTTCCACAGATGAGGTTTACGGAGATCTTCCGCTTGACAGACCGGACCTTTTCTTCACAGAGGAAACTCCGATCCACACAAGCAGCCCTTACAGCTCTTCCAAAGCAGGCGCAGACCTTCTTGTTCTGGCATATCACAGAACTTACGGCCTGCCAGTGACCATCAGCCGCTGCTCTAACAACTACGGCCCATATCACTTCCCGGAAAAACTGATCCCGCTGATGATCGCCAACGCTCTGAACGACAAACCACTTCCAGTTTACGGAAAAGGTGAAAATGTCCGTGACTGGCTCTATGTTGAGGATCACTGCCGTGCCATCGATCTGATCATCCACAAAGGACGTGTAGGTGAGGTTTACAACGTAGGCGGACACAATGAGATGAAGAACATCGACATCGTAAAACTGATCTGCAAGGAACTTGGAAAACCGGAAAGCCTGATCACACACGTAGCTGACCGTAAAGGCCACGACATGCGTTATGCCATCGACCCGACCAAGATCCATAACGAACTTGGCTGGCTTCCGGAGACAAAATTTGCAGACGGAATCAAAAAGACCATCAAATGGTACCTTGACAACAAGGAATGGTGGGAAACCATCATCTCCGGTGAGTACCAGAATTACTACGAAAAAATGTATGGAAACCGCGAGGAGGTTAAAGCATGAAATTTTTCGTAACAGGCGTTGGCGGCCAGCTTGGCCATGACGTGATGAATGAACTGTCCAGCCGTGGACATGAAGGCGTAGGAAGCGACATTGCACCTTCCTACAGCGGCATTGCAGATGGTACTCCGGTTACCACCATGCCTTATGTCCAGCTGGATATCACAGATAAAGAAGCAGTAGCAAAAGCCATTCGCGAAGTAAATCCGGATGCAGTGGTACACTGTGCTGCATGGACAGCCGTAGATGCTGCAGAGGATGAGGAAAACCGCGAAAAAGTACGTCTTGTCAATGTTGTGGGAACCCAGAACATTGCGGACATCTGTAAAGAGCTTGGCATCAAAATGATGTACATTTCCACAGACTATGTTTTTGACGGCCAGGGAACCACTCCATGGGATCCGGACTGCAAAGACTACGCTCCCCAGAATGTATACGGTCAGACCAAGCTTGACGGCGAGCTGGCAGTATCCGGCACTGTTGATAAATTCTTTATCGTACGTATTGCCTGGGTATTCGGCAAAAACGGTAAGAACTTTATCCGCACCATGGTAAACTTAGGGAAAACCCACGACAAACTGACCGTAGTCAGTGACCAGATCGGTACACCAACCTACACCTATGACCTTGCCCGTCTTCTGGTAGACATGATCGAGACAGAAAAATACGGCTATTATCATGCAACCAACGAGGGCGGTTTCATCAGCTGGTATGATTTCACAAAAGAAATCTTCCGTCAGGCTGCTGCCCTCGGTCATAAAGAATATGAAAACGTACAGGTTTCTCCTGTTACTACTGCAGAATATGGTGTTTCCAAAGCGGTTCGACCATTCAACAGCCGCCTGGATAAGTCCAAACTTGTAAGAAACGGTTTCCAGCCCCTTCCAACATGGCAGGATGCCCTGGAGCGTTATCTGAAAGAAATTCTTTAACTATAATTTTATCAAAAACTAAAAACCGCCTGCGGTACACTGGTTCAGAATAAGTTCTGAATACCAGTTGCACCGCCTGGCGGTTTTTCTACGCTTTATTTCGTTTACTACTGTGCTGCACCATTATCTGCTGCCTGTGTATCTGTTGCATTCTGTGCTGCTGTGTCTGTAGTTTCTGCAGTGGCAGACTGCGTATCTGTAGCCGTAGCTGCGGCCGCAGATGCATCTGCATCTGCTTCCTCCTGGGAAACAGTCTCACCGTCACGAACCTTCTTCATCATCTCTTCAGCCTTCTGAACAGTAGACTCATCAGGAATCATAACATACGCTTTCTGGCTCATGGAATACGGTTTCTGTGTGTCACCGGTACCATTTACACTGTAGCTTACAATATTCCAGTCTCCCCCGTTATTCAGCTGCTTCTGCAGAATACCGGCAATTTCCTCATAGGAGATATTTGTCTCAAAACATCCCTGGATGCTGGAAAGTACGGAAGAATAATTTTTCAGGAGTTCCGGAGAAAGCGCTTTATTGATTACGCCCTTGATTACGGCCATCTGATTCTTTCCGCGCTGGCGGTCTCCCTCCTGGAAGGAGTAACGTTCACGGCTGAAAATCAGTGCCTGTTCTCCGTTCATCTGATTCTCGCCCTGATTAAAGTGATATCCCAACTCGTTCTTGGAATCAAACTCATAATCAGAATAAACCGTAATGCCTCCAAGAGCATCAATCAGCTGTTCAAATCCGGCAAAATTGATACGGAAATAGTAATTGATATCTTCATTGTAAAGCATTCCCAGAGTATCCATACATACATTAATGCCATAGATTCCCGCATGGGTCAGCTTATCTTTCTGTCCGCCGGAAATTGAAAGCGGCACAAAATAATCACGTGGTGTAGACACCAGCAGAACCTGGCGGGTATCTGTGTTTACAGTTGCCACAATGTTGGAATCACTTCTGCTCTTGGCAACCAATCCGCTTCTGCTGTCAATACCGCTGATAAAGATTGTATAAACCGTTCCTTTATCTGCGCTGTCTTCAGATTTCTGTTCCGTCTGCTGCGGCTCAATGGTTGTTTCCACTTTTTTTACTGTCAGTTCACGGATTCTGGATGAAACATCTGAATATCCATCCATCTCCTCTATCACGCTCAGATAAGCGCTGTTCAGAACGATGGCCCCTGTCTGTCCGTTCAGAAGACCGTCAACGAGCTCTGTAAGCCCTGCAAATTCCTGAACCTTGACACTTTTTCCGGCTTCAGAATCTACCTCCTGAATAGCCTTATCGGAATTCTCACGGTCAAGATCTGTAAGGACACCATATACATAGTCCGCAGTTGCCGCTATCGAATCAGCAGAATCATCCGCACGGACATATATTCCAACTTCCGTGACCTCTGTATTCACACCGGAAATATCCGCAAGTGCTGAATGGGTCTGATAAACATACATGCTTCCAAGAATAAACGCCGCACCCAGAATAGCGGCAATCAATACTCCCAGAACAAAACGTATTTTTTTGTCTGTGTTCCATACAAGTGCTCCGACAATCAGTACCAGAATCAGCATAACCAGACTGATCACTGCGATGAATTTTGTCGGGATCACTTTCATATTCAGGAGCATTCCTGCAAATACAACAGCAGTTGCCAGAACTACCAGCATTACAATCAGCCCCGGAATATGTTTTCCTATTTTTTTCATATGCACTCCTCCTTGGTAAGGAAATTATTCTACAGTAACACTTTTTGCAAGGTTTCTTGGCTTATCTACATCAAGACCCTTATTTACACTTACATAATAGCCCAGAAGCTGTAACGGAATTACAGCCAGTGAAGTGGCAAAATGCGGATCTGTTTTCGGGATATAAACGGTAAAGTCCGCAGTGTCCTCAATATTATAATTTCCAAATGTGGTAAGCCCCATCAGATAAGCGCCACGGCTCTTACACTCTACCATATTGCTCACTGTTTTTTCATAGAGGCTCGGCTGGGTAAGAACGCCGATCACAAGAGTTCCGTCCTCCACCAGAGAAATTGTTCCATGCTTCAGTTCTCCTGCCGCATAGGCCTCTGAATGAATGTAACTGATTTCTTTCATTTTAAGGCTTCCCTCAAGGCTGATCGCATAATCAATTCCTCTTCCGATAAAGAAAATATCCTTGGCATTGGCCTGCTTGGATGCGAACCACTGGAGACGTTCCTTATCCTCAAGAATTTTCTCAATTTTCTCCGGAAGTGTCTGCAGTTCTTTTATATATGCATCACACTGTTCTTCTGTAATTTCTTCTCTTGTTTTTGCAAACTGAAGAGCCAGAATATAGGAAGCAATCAGCTGTGTGCTGTAAGCTTTTGTGGTAGCCACAGAAATTTCCGGGCCGGCAAGTGTATAAAATACATTATCTGCTTCCCTAGCAATGGAAGATCCAATTACATTGACAATGGCAAGGGTACGGATTCCTCTGGCTTTGCATTCACGAAGTGCCGCAAGGCTGTCTGCTGTCTCTCCGGATTGACTGACGATGATCGCAAGGCCGTTTTTGTCCAGAATTGGATTACGATAACGGAACTCTGATGCAAGCTCCACACGTACCGGGATACGCGCCAGATCTTCCAGAACATACTGAGCTGCCATGCCGACATGGTATGCAGATCCACAGGCCACAATATAAATCTGGCTGATATTCCGGATCGTTTCTTCATCCATTCCCACACCGGAAAGGTCAATCTTTCCATCTTTTACAACAGAATTGATGGTATCGGAAACCGCTTTCGGCTGCTCGTGGATTTCTTTCATCATAAAGTGCTCATATCCAGCCTTTTCAGCAGCTTCTGCATCCCAATCAATCTTCTTTGGTTCTTTTTCAATTTCTTCGCCATCCAGATTGTAAAAGGTGATCTCTCCCCTTTTCACATGAGCCATCTCCAGATTTCCAATATAATAAACATTTCTTGTATATTTCAGAATCGCCGGAACATCGGAAGCAATATAAGACTCCCCGTCTCCCACACCCAGAATCATCGGGCTGTCTTTTCTTGCTACAAAAATCTCTCCCGGATAATCACGGAACATCATGGCGAGTGCATAGGAACCTCTGATGCGTACCATCGCATGGCTGACTGCCTCAACCGGTGATTTTCCATATTTCTTATAATAATAATCTACAAGATTTACCGCAACTTCCGTATCTGTTGCAGAATAAAACGTATAACCTTTACGAAGAAGTTTTTCTTTCAGTTCCTGATAGTTTTCGATGATACCGTTGTGTACGGCAACCACATTTCCATCGTCGCTGACATGAGGATGTGCATTGGTTTCTGACGGTTCCCCGTGTGTTGCCCATCTTGTATGGCCAATGCCACAGGTTCCCGGAACAGATTCTCCTCCGTTTGTTTTTTCAATCAGAACTTTAAGGCGCCCTTTTGCTTTGATGACTTCTGTCTCATTCTCTCCGTCACGCACTGCAATACCGGCAGAATCATATCCTCTGTATTCCAGTTTGGAAAGACCGTCCAGTAAAATCGGTGCTGCCTGATGCTTACCTGTAAAACCTACAATTCCACACATATTTCCAGTCTCCTTTGTTTTATCAATCCAACTACTGCTATTATTCTTATTGCTATAATACTCTGAAATCATACGTTTCATTTTGCGGATGACTTATTTCTTCTATATTATAATATGTATAAAAGCTTTCCTGTGAAAGTATATCACAAATTCTTCTCTTTTGCGATAAATACTTTTTCCCTATCGCCCTGTGATCTTACGGGGATTTTTGATAAATATTTTTTTTGCGTATTCCGTCCCCATGGTTTTTTCCACTTTTTCCACACATCTTCCAATTTCCGGAATCCGCTCATTCTGCCTGTGTCCGTCAGATCCCACAAAATCCAGCAGTCCCTGTTTCATGAGCTTTTTTGCATACATTTTTGCTCCGAAGCCGCTGTGTCCACTGATAGTGTCCGCATTGATCTGAATATAAGCACCGGCTTCTCTCAGCTCTGAAAGAAAACGAACATCATTTCTTGTGGCACTATATCTCTCCGCATGTGCAATAATCGGAATAAAACCGTACATCAAAAGACTTCTGATCCGTTCTTCAATATAGCTCTTTTCATCGTTATTACTAAATTCCACAAGTACATACCTGGAGCCGGCCATGGTAAGTCTCCTGCCCTTTTTCAGACATTCCACCATATCCATACTGGAATGCAGTTCACATCCAAGATAAATCTGCATATCGCCCTGGCCAATATTTACGATCTCTCTTCTCAGTTGCATAAAACCTCTCGTTACAATATTCATATGTGGTTCAAACATCTCATATCGGAAATGAGGAGTCAGAATCACATGACGTACTCCGTCTTTATATTCCTTGTTCAGCATCCATAAGGCTTCTTCCATATTCCTGGCGCCATCATCCACCCCCGGCAGAATATGGCAGTGAATATCATAAAGTCCCTTCATCAAAACAATCCTTTCTTTTTATTTACCTGTATCTTCTGGTTTCTGTTCCCAAAGCTGTAAAGCGGACATTTCTATTCCGCTCTGTGATATGCCTAGTGGCTATTATACAATCCGTCCATTTATTACGCAAGGTCTTTATTATTCTTCTCTCCTATGTTAAAATAGATACACGGCAATGAGTGCAGCAGTTACAGGAGGAGCCTTATTTTTTTTGCCAACCGTGATTGGCTGCCATAAGGAGGATATAAACATATGACAAAACAGGAATTTCAGAAACTGACTGAGAACCATGTCCTGCTGCTGGATGGTGCTACCGGTTCCAACCTGATGAAAGCAGGAATGCCAAGAGGTGTCTGCACAGAGAGCTGGGTGCTTGAGCACAAAGATGTGATCCAGTCCCTTCAGAAAGCTTATATTGAAGCAGGAAGCCATATTATTTATGCACCTACATTCGGTGGAAACCGCATCAATCTCACCATGCACGGTCTGGAAGATCAGATTGAGCAGATCAACCATACCCTGGCCGGCTACACCAAAGAGATCACACCGGAGGGCGTTTATGTTGCGGGAGATATCACCACAACCGGTAAGATGATGGCCCCGGCCGGTGATATGACCTACGAAAAAGCCTTTGAAACCTATCAGGAGCAGATCGGTTATCTCCGGGATGCTGGCGTAGATCTGATCGTAGCGGAAACCATGATCAATATTGAAGAGACACTGGCTGCTGTAGATGCCTGCCAGAGTGTCTGCGACCTTCCGATCATCTGTACTGTAACTGTAGAAGCAGACGGAAGTATCTTCAGCGGCGGCAATGCCGTAGAGGCTGCTATGTCCCTCGAAGCTGCCGGTGCCAGTGCAGTCGGCATCAACTGCTCTGTTGGTCCGGATCAGCTGGTATCTGTTGTCCGTAATATCAAAGAGAATGTTTCCATTCCGGTTATCGCCAAACCGAACGCGGGAATGCCGCAGATCGATGATCTTGGTAATGCCGTTTACAGCATGACACCTGCTGATTTTGCAGGTTACATGAAGGTACTTGTTGAAAACGGAGCTTCTGTAATCGGCGGATGCTGTGGTACCACACCGGAATTTATTTCGGAAACTGCCCAGGTGCTTGGACTTCGATAACCGTCCTGCAGCTATTTTGTTACGAGTAAGCAGTAAAACGAACGAATTGTAAATATACAAAAAATCCTGAGAATCCTATGTGAAATATAAACATAGAAATTCTCAGGATTTTTATTTGACTGGATACTATTTCTCTGACCGTCGGTTTGCCGCGTCCGCATACGCCGCACGGATTGCCTTCCGTACAGGAAGTACGCAAGCCGGCACAACGGAAAGTCCGTCCACACCCATCTGGATAAATTTCTCTGTGAGATTGGAATCTGCTGCCAGCTCCCCACATATGTAAACATTACATCCGGATTTATGTCCTGCTTCTGTCACCATCCGGATCATCTTCACAAGCGCAGGATGATGGTCATTGTATTTGTTTTTCAGAAGAAGATTCTGCCTGTCCATAGCCAGGGTATACTGGGTCAGGTCATTGGTTCCAAGGCTTAAGAAATCCACACGTTTTCCCAGTTCTTCGCTGATCATAACTGCAGCCGGTGTTTCGATCATGATTCCGGTACGGATATTTTTGTAGGGAATATTCTTCTCATCCAGGCCTTTTTTTACCTCCTGGATCAGTTTTTCGATCTCATCCAGTTCTTCCTCCGATGTGATCATCGGATACATCAGACTGATGTTTCCATAGGCACTTGCCCGGTAAATGGCACGAAGCTGGGCTTTGAACATTTTTTTCCGGTCAAGGCAAAGTCGGATACCGCGGTTTCCCATCATAGGATTGACTTCATCCGGGATGGCCATATATTCTGCCTGCCGGTCTGCACCCAGATCTACGGTACGGATCACAACCGGACGGCCTTCCATATCCTCCGCTACCTTCTTATAAGCACGGAACAGCTCGTTCTCTCTTGGATAATTTTCTCTTCCAAGATACTGAAATTCACTTCGAAGGAGACCGATGCCTGTAGCTCCGTAATAAAGAACCGTATTCAGATCATCCAGATTTCCGATATTGGCCAGAAGTTTGATCTGTTTTCCATCGGCTGTGATATCCTCCTGATTACGAAGTCTTAAGAGTTCTTCCCGTTCTTCCATATCTGCCCTGTGGCGGATCTCATATTCTTTCAGAAGTTCCGGTTCCGGATCAATATACAGAGTTCCTGTATATCCATCCACAATGGCCATATGGCCGTCCCACTCCTTCTGTATCTCCACTTCCACCAGTGTAGGCACTGCCATGGATTTCGCCATAATCGATACATGGGAAATGATTGATCCCTGATGCATGACTATTGCCAGAAGGCTGGATTTGTTCATCTCCAGAAGTTCATTTGGGGAAAGCTGCTCTGCCGCAAGGATCACCGGCTCATCTCCCAGATTGATCCGCGCATGGGAACCACCCATGGCGCCGATCAGAAGTTCTGAGATCTCCCGGATATTTTCGATCTGTTCCTTGACAGCCTCATCTTCCAGCTTGCGAAATACATTGGCAAGCTCATCTCTGGTTGTCTGGACCGCATAAGCCGCACTAACCTTTTCTGTTGTGATCATGCTCTCTACAGCCCGCTGGAAACTGCCTCCGCTTAAGAGCTTCAGCTGACGTTTCAATGTCAGCTCCTGCTCTTTTGGGAGGGGTGCTCCGTTTTTATACATATGCTGGATCTGGGTCTTTACTGCTGTCCTTGCATGGTCCAGACGATCCAGCTCTTTTTTTACATTGTCTACCATAGACTGACGGATCTGGTATTCGCCCCTGTGGTAATACAGTATTTTTCCAATGGCTATTCCGGAAAAAGCGGATGTGCCTTTGTATATTTCCATCTGAAAAACCCCCTTACTGGTCTGTCCGCCTTAATCGCAGGCAGCTTTAAATTCTGTCCAGATCTTATTGTATTCCTGCTCTGCTTCCTGGCTTACGTTCTGCACGATCTCGCCTTTGGTCACATCATCCGGCACAACCAGGTTCTCATCTACCAGATCATCTGCTGCCTTGTTTGTGTTGTAGTAACCTACAGAATTGATGCATTTTGCAGTTACTTCCGGCTGCAGGATATAGTTGATAAATTCATTGGCAGCCTCCGCATTTGGTGCCTCACTTGGGATAAAAGTTCCAAGAATACCAAATCCAAGACCTTCCTCCGGATAAACCACCTTCAGGTCCGGGTTATCCTTCAGCGCCTGTGTTACCTGGGATGTGTAGAGGAATGCCACACTTGCCTCTCCATTGAGAAGTGCATTCTGTGTATTATCATCCTGGATCATACGGATATTCGGTGCAAGCTCCTTCAGTTTCTCACCGGTCTTGGCAATCACATCCACATCCTCTTCATTCATGCTCTCACCCATGGAAAGCTGTGTGATTCCGGCAATTACACGGTAATTTCCGATGATCGCCACGCTGTCTTTCAGGGATTCATCCCAGAGATCTTTGTATCCTTTGATGTCGATATCTACCTGATCCGGATCATAAACGATCAGCGGAATTCCTGCACCGTATGGTACGGTGTACTCGTCATCCGGATCATAAAACTGTCCCTGGAAAAGCGGATTGATGTTTCCGAAATTGGTAACAGTATCCTTGTCGATCTTCTGGACAAGTCCTTCTTTTACCGCACTGTCGATAATGTAATCATCTGCAATTACCACATCGTAATCGCCGCCTTTTGCCTGGGAAAGTTTCTCAAGCATGGTCTCATCGGTATCAAAGTTAGAGTAAACAACCTTGGTTCCTGTTTCTTTTTCAAAATCATCCAGCACTTCCTGCGGAACCATTCCGTCCCATGTGTAAAGTACCAGTTCATCTTTATCCTTTGCACTGACGCTGACACCTGTTACCATAGATGCTCCAAGTGCCGCACATAACATGATCGCTGCCGCTTTTTTTGCTTTCATAGAACCTCCTTCATGTCTCTCTCTGACGTCTTGTTATTTTGCTTTTACCTTGGTCCAAAGCTCTGCGAATTTCTGCTTGATCTTTGGCTTCTGGTATCCGAAGATTTCATTCTTTGGATTATCGATCTGCGGAATATAGGAATCAATTCCCTCATAAGTTCCGTTTTTCATCTCCTCGAACGCACTTTTTACAGTAGAAGTATATCCTACTTCTTCGGTATTGGAAAGAGCATTTTCGTCATCCAGCATAAAATTGATAAACTCATGGGCCAGATCTACCTCATTACAGTCTTTGGTGATGACCATGGCATCATACCATGTGTTGGTTCCCTGCTCGGGTGTATAATAGGAAAGATCCGGATTTTCACTGATAATATAAGAAGCATCTCCTGAATATACCACTGCCATTGCCTTGTTTCCGGAGATCATATTGTCGATGACATCATCTCCTGCATAGATTGGGTCCATGGTATCACGCTGGTTGATCAGCCATTCATAGGCTTCCTGGATCTCGCCCAGATCTGTGGTATTCATGGAGTATCCAAGTGCTTTCAGGGCGATCATAAAGGAATCTCGTTCGGAATCATACATGTAAAGATTTCCTTTATATTTCTCATCTGCAAGAATGTTCCAGCCCTCTTTATCCAGATCGTCCTGTAATACTACATTCTTATTATAAAGGATTCCGACTGTTCCCCAGAAATACGGGCAGGAATAACGGTTTCCTGGATCGTAGTCCTTGTTCTGTACTTCAGGAAGAAGATTCTTCTTATTCGGAATCTTTTTCCAGTCAATAGACTGAAGGTATTCTTCCTTGATCAGCCTCTCGATCATATAATCAGAAGGTACCAGAACATCGTAGGTCTCACCGCTGGCAAGTTTTGTATACATCATCTCGTTGGACTCAAACGTCTCATAGACAATGGTACAGTTATACTGTTTTTCAAATTTGTCGATCAGGTTCAGATCCATATATTCACCGGCATTATATACACGGAGTACATGGCTTCCCTGGCTTACAAGCGTCCATTTTCCAAAAACGACCACCAGGATCACAGCCGTAACTGCTGCCACGATCTTTCTTGTTCTCGGATTCATCTTCTTTACTGTAGAATCCTGAAGCTTCGGCAGTATCAGATTTGCAAACAGTAATACCAGTACGATCACCACGATCACGAGCGTTGACAGTGCGTTGATGGTCGGATTGATACGCTTCGTCATATTATATACAACGATGGAGATATTTTTTACTCCATTTCCGGAAACAAAGTAGGAAATTACGAAATCGTCAAAGGACATGGTAAATGCCAGAAGCGCTCCCGCAAAAATTCCCTCTTTGATCATAGGCACGATAACTTTTGTAAGGGCCTGATATGGCGTTGCACCAAGATCCATCGCCGCATTGGCCAGGTTCGGGTCCAGGTTTCGCACCTTCGGATATACACTGGTAATTACATAAGGCGTACAGAACGCGATATGTGCCAGCAGCATGGTCAGATAACCTTTCGTCATTCCCAGAGAAGAAAACAGAAGCATCAGACCGATAGCTGTTACGATCTCCGGGTTCAGGATCGGAAAGTTATTGATGGTAAGTACCAGTTCCTTCAGTACTTTTCTGGATTTGGAAAGGCCGATGGCTGTAATAGTTCCCAGCACTGTGGAAATAATTGTTGCCAGGATTGCCACTGTGACAGAAACATAAACTGCCTTGCTGATCTCCATGTTGTTGATCAGCTCCCCGTACCAGCGCAGGGAAAATCCTGTAAATCTGGTCAGGGACTTGGACGAGTTAAAGGAAAAAATCATAGTCACAAGGATCGGCAGGTAAAAAAATGCCAGACACAGCACTACATATAATTTTGAAAATATGGTATTTTTTCTTTTCATCTCCTGCCTCCTTTAATCGTCCTGGGTGTCCATCTTCTTCATCAGGCTCATAAAGATCAGGATGATCACTGCCAGGATCAGAGAGATGGCACTTCCAAAGTTCCAGTCACCTACGGAAATAAACTGTGACTCGATCAGGTTACCGATCAGCATGTACTGACCGCCGCCAAGAAGCTTCGGAATAACGAAAGTTGAGATGGACAGAAGGAATACCATCATAACACCATTGACCACACCTGGCATGGAAAGCTTCCAGGTGACTTTCCAGAAGGTCTGGAATGGATTGGCCCCAAGGTCATTGGCCGCCTCGATCAGTGATTTATCCATTTTACTTAAAGAAGTATGGATCGGAATGATCATAAACGGCATGAAATTACAGACAAGGCCCACAATAACCGAAAAATCTGTATACATCATGGTGATCGGTGAAATTCCCAGCATTTTCAGAAGGTTGTTCACCAGACCATTGTCTGAAAGAATATTCATCCATGCATAAGTACGAAGGAGCATGTTGATCCACATGGGGATCGTAACCATAAGGATGAGAAAACTCTGCACCTTCTCGGAGTATTTGGAAATAATATATGCCAGCGGATATCCGCACACAAGACAGATCAATGTGGTCAGGATACCCAGGCGAAAAGATTTCAAAATAACACTTAAATAAGTAGTTTCCAGGAATTTTGCAAAATTCGCCCATGTAAAATGTAAAGTCAGAACTTCATTTCCATCTGAGGTAAACGCATAAAGTACGATCAGGATCAGTGGTACCACGATCAGGATCGAAGCCCAGATGATGTACGGCTTGATCAGATGTTTGAACTGTTTCATTAGTATCCTCCCATTCTGCACATAACATGGATATCCTCAGGACCAAACTTCAGTCCTACTTCTCGTCCCACTTCCGCATAATCGGTAGTGTGCACCATGTATGTGCGAAGCTCCGTCTCGATCAGGATCTCATAATGAACACCTTTGAACGTAATGTTCCGTACAGTTCCTCTGATCTTGGCCTGATCCGGTTCCACAATATCCAGATCCTCCGGACGGAGAACCACCTCAATGGCTTCGTTGTCCTCAAATCCCTTATCCACACATTCAAACTGGAAACCATCAAACTCTACCAGGAAATCTTTGATCATCGTTCCTTCTATAATATTGGATTCTCCGATAAAACCTGCCACAAAACGGTTTTCCGGCTCATTGTAGATGTCTGTCGGGCTTCCGATCTGCTGGATCTCACCGTTGTTCATAACAACTACGGTATCGGACATGGAGAGAGCCTCTTCCTGGTCATGGGTAACATAGATGAAAGTGATTCCTACTTCTCTCTGGATCTTTTTCAGCTCGATCTGCATCTGTTTACGGATCTTGGCATCCAGAGCTCCAAGAGGCTCATCCAGAAGAAGGACTTTCGGCTCATTGACAAGAGCTCTGGCAATGGCAACTCGCTGCTGCTGACCGCCGGAAAGAAGGGTGACGTCTCTTTTTTCGAAACCTTCCAGACCTACCATCTTCAGCATTCTTTTGACTTTCTGCTCAATGACAGTTTTATCTACTTTTTTCAGATTCAGGCCGAAACCGATATTGTCCATAACATTAAGATGTGGAAACAGCGCATATTTCTGGAATACCGTATTGATCTCCCTTTTATATGGAGGAAGCTTGGAGATCTCAATGCCGTTAAACAGCACCTCTCCACCGCTTGGTTCCTCAAATCCTGCGATGATCCTCAAGGTTGTTGTTTTTCCACAACCGCTGGGTCCCAGAAGCGTAAGGAATTCGTTTTCGTGGATATCCAGGTTGATTCCCCGGAGCACCTGCTGGTCATCAAAATTTTTTGTGAGATTTTTTAACTCGATCAGTTTATTGCTCATCTCTCTTATTCCCCTTCCCGCGTTTTCCCATGATCAGATACACGGCCAGCACAAGGAGGATCACTCCCAGCATCATAGTACAAAGTGCATTGATCTCCGGCGTAACGCCTGTTTTCATCTGTGTGTAAACTTTTATCGGCAGCGTGGATACACGCGGACCGGTCACAAAAATGCTGATCACCACATCATCCATGGACATGGCAAAAGCCAGCAGAGAGCCGGATATGACAGCCGGCATGATCAGAGGCAGGGTAATGTCCCAGAATGCCCGGAAAGAACCGGCGCCAAGATCTCTGGCTGCCTCTTCCAGGGACGGGTCCATTCCCACAAGCCGTGCTTTTACTTCCATTAAAATATAGGGCACGCAGAAAACCGTGTGTCCGATCAGAAGTGTCAGCATTCCAAATGGCAGGTTCAGCATATAGAAAAATGCCATCAGTACCATTCCCAGAATGATCTCCGGGATCATCAGAGGCAGAATGGAAATGTACTCCATCACCCCTTTTGTTTTCCAGTGGATCCTGGAAAGTCCTACAGCCCCCAGCGTTCCGATCACTGCAGATACCCCGCAACTGGATATAGCCAGAATCAGGCTGTTTTTCAATGCCTGGATCAGATCTCTGTCATGAAACAGTTCCTGATACCATTTCAGGGAAAATCCGGTAAAACGCACCGGAAGTCTTGCTTCATTAAACGAAAATACCACTACCACGCCAATGGGCAGATACATAAGGAAAAACAGGATTCCCAGGTACAGTCCTGAAAGTTTTGAGTTCTTTTTCATCCGATTCCCTCCAGTTCCTTCACATTGGTGATCTTCCTGTACAGTACGATCATCAGCGTGGTCAGTATCATCAGTACTACCGCCAGTGCCGCGGCAAAAGGCCAGTTATTTCCTCTTGTCATCTGCTCCTGGATCAGGCTTCCAACCAGTACGATCTTGTTTCCGCCCAGGATATCCGCAATAAAAAACAGGCCCATAGACGGAATAAAAGTAAGGATCACTCCGGAAAGAAGTCCCGGTAAAGTCAGCTTAAAAGTGACGCTCCAGAATGCTTTCCATCTGCTGGCTCCCAGATCTCTGGCTGCCTCCACCAGTGACCAGTCCAGCTTTTCCGCACTGGAATATACGGACAGTGCCATAAACGGCAACAATACATAGATCATACCGATCACAATGGCAGGATAGCTGTACAGAATTTTTAAAGGCTCCTGGATAATACCAAATTTCATCAACAGATAGTTCAGTAGTCCCTTTTTCTGGAGAATGATGATCCAGCCGTACAGACGGATCAGAGAATTCACCCAGAAAGGCAGCATCAGGAACAACATGGCAAGCTTCTTTTTTCCCTCGGAAAGTTTTGCCATAAAATATCCGAAAGGATAACCCACCAGGCAGATGATCAGGGTACTTGTAATGGCAAGGCGAAAAGATCCTGTAAAAGTCTGCAGATATACGGGCTCCAGGATCTGTTTGTAATTATCCAGAGTAAATTTCCAGTTCACACCATAGCCGCCGTCTGCTGTGGAAAAGCTCAATGCGATCACATACAGAAGAGGCAGCGCAACGAAGATCAGTGTGAAGAGATACAGCGGCAGGATCATCCATACGGAGCCTGCGCCGCGCTTACGCATTGGTGCCTCCCCGGTCCACCAGCACGGCATCTGTGGGAAGAAAACAGCAGCGTACCTTTTCTCCTACGCTGACATTTGTATCAATGCCATAACGACTTGCCACGATTTCCTGCCCTTCCGAAGTTTTCAAAACAACACGGAGCTGACCGCCGGCAAAAGTTTTTTCAATGACTTCGGCATTTAAGCCATCACAGTCATTATTTTCTTCAAATCGGATATTTTCACTTCTTACCGCAATGGTGACCTTTTCTCCTTTTTGGAGCAGATATTCCTTGTCTGATTCAGCCGTGATATTAGCATTGTTCATTGATACTTTTACTTTTCCGGCGTCAGTTCTTACTGTGATCAGTTTGGAAGTATCGCCTGTTTCCTCTGTACCAATGTTTTCCACAACACCGGTAAGGATATTTGCATTTCCTACAAATGTCGCCACATAACTGGTCTTCGGGTGGTTATAGATCTCATCCGGCGTTCCGATCTGCTCAAAGCGGCCGTGGTTCATCACTGCGATCGTGTCAGACATATTGATGGCTTCTTCCTGGTCGTGGGTGATATAGATAAACGTAATCCCCAGCTTCTTCTGCAGGCGTTTCAGCTCGTGCTGCATGGCACGCCTCAGCTGCAGATCCAGTGCGCCAAGGGGTTCATCCAGAAGAAGGACTTCCGGATTGTTCACAAGAGCTCTGGCAATGGCTACACGCTGACGCTGACCGCCGGAAAGTTCTGACGGCTTCCGCTTCTCAAATCCGGAAAGCTGAACCAGTTCCAGCATTTCTTTTACTCTTCTGCTAATCTCCGCTTTCGGCGTTTTCTTCAATTTCAGACCATAGCCAATATTATCTGCTACATTCATATGGGGAAAAAGTGCATAATTCTGAAACACGGTGTTCACATTTCGCTGGTTCGGTTCCAGGGATGTCACATCTTTTCCGTTTAAGAAAACCTGGCCGGAATCAGGCTGCTCCAGACCTGCGATGATCCGCAATGTAGTGGTTTTTCCACAGCCGGAAGATCCCAGCAAAGTGACAAATTCTCCCTTCTTTGCTGTAAGACAGATGCTTTCCAGGACGTCCTCCCCTTCCTGGAAACTCTTTTTTATATTTTTGAGTTCTAATGAAATTTCGGACATTTAGTTCTCCTTTTATTTACTATGATACAGATATCCGTACCCCGCAGGGAACCTCCCTGATTCGGTTAATTACTCATTCTCATGAAAATTATCCCTTATATACTGACAATAAGTCTCTTTATTAAATACAGGTTTAAATTTCTGACAGATTTTTTCTGCTTCTTTTGCATGATTGCAGAGAAGGCGGTAAGTAGTCAGTGCCAGAAGTTTGGCTGGTTTGATATAGGCCAGTTCTTCATCTACGATCTGAAAATCTGCTCCGTGGAGTTTTCCCTCAAATCCTCCGAATGTGAAATTCAGTACTGGAAACAGATGGGTCATATCTCCCACATCCGTACAGGCGTTATTAAAATCTTCCGGTTTTGAACACCGGTATGTCACATCCAGAAGTTTTACGGATTCCTCCATTACTTTGTCCGCGCCTCTGTGCAGGATCGGCATATATCCCTGAAGCGTTTCTCTCTCGATCGTACCGCCAAAAGCATAGGCAGCTCCGTCATAGGCACGGTCCATTTTTTCCTGTGTTGCACGGATCGCATCCAGGGATGCCGCGCGGACTTTTGTTTCGATCACCGCCTCGTCAGGAACCGCATTGATCACGTCCCCGGCTTTTCGAATCACGTTGTGAAGGCGCACATGATCTTCCTCCCGAAAAGTTTCCCGCATCAGTCCCATCATCTGAATGGCACTGGAAGTAATGCTTAAGGCATTCACTCCATCCCATGGATCGATGGCTGCGTGCGCGGCTTTTCCTCTTACTGTGACACGCTCTGCGGAAAATCCGTTGCATGCCGCATTTCCCAGGTAAAAATCTTCTTCTACCGGCATCATGTGCACATGTGTGGTCAAAATAATGTCTGAATGATCAAATTCTCCAAGCCGGAGCAGCTCGCTTTTTCCGGATGCCGGGAAGCCGATTCCCTCTTTCCGAAGCCGTGCACGTTTATCTGCATCAATGTATTCTTCCGCCGGAACGGCAAAAAAAGATACGGACCCAGACAGAGAGGCTTGAACCTCCTCATTGGTCAGTGCCAATGCTGCGCCGATCATGGCTGCAATCTGTGCGTGGTGTCCGCATGCATGTGCTGTCCCGTTAACGGGATCAGCCATCGGATGTGACTTACATCCGATGGCATCAAGTTCTCCAATAATCGTAATGTTCGGTCCGTCCTGTTCCATCCACTCTGCGCGAACCCCTGTGCGTGCAAGTCCTCCATGCACCCGAAGTCCCAGGCCACGCAAAAAAGCCGCTACATGTGCGGCTGTTCTCTCCTCATAAAACCCCGGCTCCGGATGACTCTGGATATCCTTCGCAAAGGCTATGATCTCGTCTCTGTGTTCATCTATAGTCTGAATGATCTTTTCTTCAATATGATTCATGTCTTATAACCTCCATTTTCCGCAGGTTAAGCTATATGATATCATAAAACAGTTGGTTTGGAAATAGATATTTTTTGGAGATATTTCGCCACTCCGTCGTTTTCATTGGAGCCGATGACCCCAGTTGCCACAGCTTTCAGTTCATTTACTGCATTTTCCACTGCATAGGCTTCATCCGCTATTTCAAACATATCAATATCATTTTTTCCATCACCAAAAACAACTAATCTGTCACATTCCAGTTTTTGTTTTAACTGCAAAGCAGCCTGCGCTTTAGATGCTTTTTGCGGCATGATCTCCAGCCACTGCTCTCCTGTATAGATATCTTCCTGATAAACAACGTGATATTTATTTTTGTATTTATGATAAAATGGTTCCAGCTTCTCCGGCTTATCAATGCAGGTGATATAAAAAAGATCTCCATACATCAGTTCAGACTCTGTAGTTACAATATTCGTACGTTTGTCGCCCTTCCGGCTGTTTAAAAATGTCTGCATTCCACTTGTTGCCTTTGCCGGTATATAAGAAAACTTTTCAATATTATTCTGATATGAATATATGATCGGATATATTTCGTGTGCAAAAAGATCTCTCAATACATCATATATGTCTTCTTCAAAATAATTGGCAATAAGGATTTCCTCTGTTATATTATCTTTCACAAATGCCCCATTGTATATAATAAGAGGGAAATGTGTGTTAAGGCCTTCTGTTACTTTTTTTGCCGTATTTAAGGAACGAGCTGTTGCATAGGAAAATAACATGCCTGAAGAAGTTAACGCATTGATTGTTTTTATTGTATATGGGGATAAAGTTTCATTTTTTCGTAAAAGAGTTCCATCAAGATCTGATACGTATAATGTTTTCATAAATAAATCCTTTCGTTTTGCTGTGGACTGTGAATAGAAAAACTTTTTTCAGTTGACAGGGACATTGATGATAACGTATTTTTTTATTATAGCACAAAAAAAGTGGCTGTTTAAGCCACTTTCTTACGATTGTATATTCAAAACTACATACATGCTTTGTTGATGGTTAATCGTTTTGTTGAATCAATTTTAACCTGCGTGCCGATTTGCCTTTTTTTCACGGGCTCGCAGCTAAAGCTGCATCGCCTGTTTAGTAGGCTACTCCAGCGGGGGGCATCTCACGACTTCGTCGTTCGATGTCATTTGCTTCGCAAATGTTCAGTCTGCATCATAAATGGTTCTCCACAAGCAAGCTTGCTCCGCCCCA
>NZ_WQQE01000030.1:0-7119 GCF_018785655.1 Blautia sp. MCC269
GAGCGCACCGACTTTATCCGGGGAATCCGCAGCCAGACGGATAAGCTGGACTTTCTCTTTCAGGCCCTTGTGAAAACCTCACGGCTGGAAACGGGCGTGATCCAGTTGGATAAGAAACCGGGTCGCCTCTTTGATACCGTGGCGCAGGCCATGAGTGGGATTGTGTATGCAGCGGAGAAAAAGGAAATCGCTGTGTCCGTGGACTGCCCGGAGGATTTGACCGTTTTCCATGACAGCAAGTGGACATCCGAAGCCCTCTTTAACCTGCTGGACAATGCAGTGAAGTACACCCCGGCAGGCGGGAAAATCGCCGTGTCAGTGGTGCTGTGGGAAATGTATGTGGAGGTCAAAGTGACCGACACCGGCAAGGGCATTTCCGAAAGCAATCAGGCTGCCATCTTCCGGCGCTTCTATCGTGAGGAAGAAGTACACGAACAGCAGGGCGTGGGCATTGGCCTGTATCTGGCCCGCGAGATCGTAACGCGGCAAGGCGGCTATATCAAAGTGGTTTCGGAGCCGGGCAAGGGTTCAGAATTTTCCATTATGCTGCCGACAAAATAGAACGCGGCGGACGGCCATTTCCGGCTGCCCGCCGTAAATTTTTTTGAAATGTCCAAGCGTTGTAACATTTCACCTCGATTTTCAATGAAATTTTTTGGCCGCTGTAACATTTCGCGGACATTTAGGTTTTACAATACCCTTATCAAATATGGAGGTGATACAACTATGACATGGCCTTTTGAAAATGACACCAGCGCCATTACAAAGAAGCTGGCGCAAAGAAGCTTCAAAGCCAACAAATTACGAAATATTGTTGCTGTAATAGCAATCGTTTTAACATCAATGCTTTTTACTTCTGTAACGACTTTATGTGTTGGAGCGATCCAGTCTATACAGACAACTATTTTGCAAATTAGGGGAACCAGCCCGTCCACTGGTACATCTGTAAATTGGATTGCCATAATAGCAGCCCTGTTTTTTATTATGATTTTTGTAATAACGGGCTATTTGCTCATTCGCAATATTTTTGAGATTTCTGTTGTTCAAGAAATAAAGAAATATGGCTTATTAAGAACAATCGGAACAACGGAGAAGCAAATCAAGCGAATTGTTTATAAGCAAGCATTTTGGCTGTCTATAATTGGTATATCTATTGGGTTGATTTTAGGATATATAGTAGGAATACTTATGCTTCCGTGGATTCTTAATTTTATGAAAGGCGAGTATCACAATCTTTCTGTGAACTTGAGTTTTAATCCTATTATTTTTGTCGTTGCCGGGATATTTAGTGCGATTACTGTTTGGGTGAGCATAAAGAAACCATTCAAAATTGCAGCTACGATTTCGCCCATTGAGGCAACTAGATACTATGAAAAAGACAATTATCATAGTGCCAACAAGAATCGTCTTTCGTTTAAGAATAGAATAACAGAAATGGCATGGAGAAATTTAAGAAGAAATTCAAAGCGTACCATATTTATCGTCTTATCCATGATACTCTGCATTATTCTCCTAAACAGTGCAATCGCAATCGGAAATAGTGTTGATGTTAAAAAATATGTATCTTCTGTTACCTCATTTGATTTTGTTGTGGCAAGCCCAAACACATTTTCTAATGTGCAAGGTTTTCGATTTAAAGATGATTCTGTTAGTAATGAAATCATATCTGATATTGAAAATAATATTCCTGTGCTGAACGGAAGTCGAATTTATAAAAACACTTTGGATGATGTCAGTGTTACTTATGATTATGGTAGTTTGGTCACGGAAGTATTAGACGAATACACAGAAGATAATCACCTTATACGAAGTGGTATGGTTGATGGCAGAACTTATCCAGTAAAACTCGGTGTTGATTATCGACCTCTTTGCAATATTTACGGGGTAGAAAAATCAATACTTCCTAAATTGAATTTCATTGAGGGAGAAACAGATATACAGCAACTAACCTCATATTTGGAAAGTGGAAACTATGTTATAGAAATTTCAGCGATCAACCCAAATGAATCTCCTGAATTTCTTTGTCCGCTCAATCAGGAAGTTACCATTTACAAAGATGGATTGCCTTATAAAACGGTTTCGGTAATTGCGCGTGCAGTGGTTGATTTTTCATTGGTAGAATCTCCGGGTAAGAATGTTGGCTACACTGATGTTGGCGGCGATTGTCCTATTTTCTATATGAGTAATGAGATGTTTGTGGAATTGTATAACAATCCAGCCATAATGAGTTATGTGTTTGATGTGGAAAAAGAACACTTTTTGCCAGCGACCGAGTACATCAATTCTTTGCCTACCGTTGAATACGCATCGTCTGAAACATTGGCACAAACTATGAATGGATTAAAACAAACTATTTTTATCATAGGTGGCCTTATTGGGTTTCTATTAGGAAGTATCGGGCTTGTGAATTTTTCCAACATCATTATAACGGGCATTATAAACCGGCAACGGGAATTTGCTACATTAGAGAGCATCGGAATGACGAAAAAACAAATTAACAAATTGACCGTATTGGAGGGATTGTTTTACGCATTTCTGATTTGTGTAATGGGTTTACCTCTCTCTCTTATTGTTGCAAATACAATTCTTCCTACTTTCTTTAATCAACCTGACTTATGGCTGTTTACAATACAGCCTACGATTTTCCCGTTGATATTAGAGGGAATTGTTATTTGCGTTGTGGCGATTATAGTTCCTCATGTTTCGTTTCGCTATTTTAGAAAAACAAGTATTGTAGCTCGATTAAGGGTAGTTGAATAATAATTTTGAAATGTCCGAGCGTTGTAACATTTCACCCCGATTTTCGATGAAATTTTTTGGCCGCTGTAACATTTCGCGGACATTTGGGTTTTGCAATGACCTTATCAACAAAAGTGAGGAGGCGTTGCAATGGAACTGACCCCGACCATGATTTTGAATCTGGCGCTGCTGATCGTCCCGCCCGTTGCCCTTGTGCTGGCGTTCTGGCAAAGGCTGGCCCAGCACATCCGCTGGACGGTTGCCTTGACTGCCCTCTGTGATGTTCTCCTGTTTTGGGATGAACTGTTCTACTATGAGAGCTTCGGACTGTTCGCTGTGCTGATTCTGGTACAGTTGGCGGCCACCGGCGCAGCAGCGTTCCGCATTTACAACAAACAAAGAAAGGATTGAATTTTATGAGAATTTTACAGACTATCGACCTGAAAAAGTATTACGGTACAGAGCCGAATATCACCCGCGCCCTTGACGGCGTGAACTTCTCTGTAAATGACGGCGAATTTGTGGCCGTTGTGGGAACCTCCGGCAGCGGCAAGTCCACCCTGCTTCACATGATGGGCGGGCTGGACACCCCTACTTCCGGCAATGTGATTGTCCGGGACAAAGAACTGTCGAAAATGAACGACGAACAGCTTACCATCTTCCGCCGCCGCAACATCGGCTTTATCTTCCAGAACTATAACCTTGTTCCTATCCTGAATGTGTATGAGAACATCGTCCTGCCGGTGGAGCTGGACGGGGACACGGTGGATCAGAAGTTTTTGGACGAGATCGTTCACCTGCTGGGGCTGGAAGATAAACTGAAAAATATGCCGAACAATCTTTCCGGCGGCCAGCAGCAGCGTGTGGCTATCGCCCGCGCCTTGATTACCAAACCGGCTATTGTTCTGGCCGACGAGCCAACCGGCAACCTTGATAGCAAGACCAGCGCCGAGGTGCTGGGGCTTATCAAGCGCACCAGTGCAGAGTTCCGGCAAACTGTTGTGATGATTACCCACAACAACGACATTGCCCGCCTTGCAGATCGGATTGTCCGCATTGAGGACGGCAAGATTGTGGAGTAAGGAGGTGGCAGGCTATGACATGGCCTTTTGAGAATGATACCAGCGCCATTACAAAGAAGCTGGCAAAGAAAAGTTTGCAAAGCGAGAAGCGCCGGAATCTGATGGTGGTGATTGCCGTTGCACTGGCGGCGTTTCTGATCTGCTTTACGGGAATTGTGTCTACTTCCCTGACACAAATGCAACGCAATCAGGTTGTCGATACTTATGAGGCGGTCTGGCTGGGCGTGGAGGAAAACGACATTGAAACCCTGAAAGGACTGCCGGAGTTTGAGCGCGTAGGCGGCTACTATATGCTGGGTGAGGAACTTTCGGAACAGGGCTATCATGCGTCTTATGTGTATTGCGACGCGCAAATGATGGAGATTACCAAGGCGCAGATGGAGTTGTTAGAGGGGAGGGTTCCTGAAAAAGCAAATGAAGTTGTCGTAAGCGAATACTTTCTTTCCACCTATGGAAACAATGCCAAAATTGGGGACACTGTGACCTTAGATACAGAGAGTTTTCATGGTGATTATGTCGTTACCGGCATTATGGACAGCGTAAATGAAAAAGAAGCGAATACCTGCGCTATCATTCTTTCCAACGCTGCCCTGACAGAATGGAAAGGGTTTGACCCGACTGGCTATCGCGCCTATGTCCATTTCAAAAACAGCGACCAGTTGGGCGAAGAACTGATGACCTCTTATTGCAGGGAGATTGCGGAGGAATATCAGCTTCCTATGCCCAAAATGAACAGTAAGTATCTTGCCTATGCTTCTAAATCCTTTGATTTTGCACTGATGGCAGGTGTGATTGTCCTTGTTCTGATTGGCGGCTATATTGTGATCCAGAGTATCTTCCGTATCTCCATCAATGACAAAATCCAAAGCTACGGGCAGCTTCGGACGATTGGTGCGACACCAAAGCAAATCAAGCGGATTGTAAAGAACGAGGGACGCAAACTCGGCAGTATCGGGATTCTGATTGGCACAGTGCTGGGCGTATGCGGCGGTTTCCTCCTGTTTTCCAAGGGTTTTAACGCTGTTTCCTATGTGGCAACGGTTATTTTAACGCTTATAAGCAGTTGGATCATGGTATCTGTTTCCATCCGTAAGCCGGTGAAAATTGCGGCAGGGATTTCCCCCATTGAAGCCGTCCGTTTTACCCCGGCGCAAAAGGACATCCGCAGCCGGAAAAAGAATATCAAGCTCAATCCTGTTTCAATGGGAATTGCAAATTTTAGGCGTGACCGAAAAAAGACCGTTGCTATTGTAGCCTCATTGAGTTTGGGCGGAATTATCCTGCTTGTGGTATCCTCCATTGTTTTGCTGCGCTCACCAGAGGCGCTTGCAAGACAGTTTTTCCCAGACGGCGACTATAAAATTTATTTGGATTCTGAAATGACAGAAGAAAAGGTTATGGCAGCGGGAAATCCATTGAATGAGGAATTAAAGCAGGAAATCTTATCTATTGATGGCGTTACAGATATAATTCCAAGCAGGCAATCCCTCCATGCAACTTATAAAACAGAGATTCATCAAGCTGGTGGTATGTGCGATATGCTGACCGACCAGAATTATGCGGTAGTTGAAGCGGCTCTGACAGAGGGAACCATGCCAACAGATTCCCGTAGTATTGTAATTGACTATAATGTGCTAAAGCAGAATGAGGATATGGGTGTTGGTTCAACGGTTGAGATTTCTTTGGGAGAAGAACAGCCATCCGTTTCTGTTACCATATCGGGGTTATACGCTCCTGCAAAGGTATATTCAGGACATGGCAGGATGCACTTAGATGGGGCAACTCTTTTTGCACCAGAAGCGTTGTTCCACGAACTGCACCCGGAAATCACCTCTTTTGACTATTCATGGAGCATTGTAAATGACCCTAAAAAAATGGACTATGTGGGAGCTGAATTGAAAAATATTGTTGCCAGCCATAGTAATATTGCCTTAGATGAAATCAATACAGTGATTGAATATGAAGAAATGACAAATTCTTTTGCGTTTGGCAGTATGGAGGTACTGTCATGGCTGGTATTTCTCTTTGGCGTTATCAACCTGATTAACACGACACTCTCTAACCAGATCGCCCGAAAGCAGGAAAACAGTATTCTGCGTTCTATCGGCCTAACACAAAAACAGCTATGTAAAATGAACATCTGTGAGGGGCTGTGCTATGCGCTCTTTGCAACATTGGCAACGCTGATCGTTGGGCTTCCGGCTTCCATCTTTGCTTGCAGAAAAATGAGTGTAGGTGCTTTTGCCGGAAATGTAGTGCCTTATCAATTCCCGGTTTTGGAAATGGGGCTGTTCATTCTGGTATTGTTCGGAATGGAGCTAATCTTGTCTGTATGGACAATCCGCAGACAGAAAAAACAATCTCTGATTGAACAAATGCGGGCAATGGAATAACCGTATGGGATCGGCGGGGCGGCGTGTGCTGCCCCGCTTTTTTCGCCATTTCTCAAAAAATTTTTGAAATGTCCGAGCTTTGTAACAATTCAGCCTGTTTTTCTGTCGAAATCAAAGGCACCTCGGACATTTATAGTTCTTCCAAAAGTTTGATGATAATATTACCATTCATGGAAGAAGCAATCTGTTATTGCAATAATGCGAAATTGACGATAGAAAGTTTTTTATATCTCGGTCAGCTCAACAATTACATTACTCTGCTGATACAGCCAGTCCGTAAATTCTTTCGGGCTGGCCGTTCCTGTTTTTACAGCCTTTTTTCTCTGTAAGGCTTCTTTCTTAAAGTCGGAAAAGGAAGCCTGTATTTTTTCCAGACGGTCAGCCGGAAAGCCTGCGGTATTTTTTACCCGGTTTATTTTGTTGCGCCAGTTCTGGCATTCATTTTTATAAAGCAGGTCATAGTTATTTTCTCTTGACCTCTCGTCAAATTCCCGCTTGTTTTGAAGCGCCTGTGCTTTTCGGCACTTGTCGCTGCACAGCTCATACCGCTGGCTCTTTGCCAGAAAATATTTTCCACAGACCTTGCACCGCCGGAAGCAAAGCCCCCAGTCATTCAGCCTGTTCAGATAATAGGTAATCAACGGGTAGAGGGACGCATAGGCAGACACACATTCTTCTGTGCGCCGGTTGTCCGGGAACCAGAGGTCAAGCCGGGTATCTTCTGACGGTGCGCCTTTGAAATAAAGGCTGCCAGCTTGAAATTGTTTCGGTTTTCCTGTCTCCCTGTCAAAGCTCATGGTTTCGTTTTGGAATACCCCGGTCAGTCTGCTCATTTTATCCATGAAGCGGTCACAGGCAGCGTTACGGTCACGGGGTTCTCTGGCAAGCAGATAGCTGTTCCAGAT
>NZ_WQQE01000030.1:7129-7735 GCF_018785655.1 Blautia sp. MCC269
GTTGCTAAGATATTTCTCCCAAAGAAATTCGCTTGCCGCCTGCTCCAGCTCCGGCTGTTTCCATCGGTTGGAGTGGAGAGCTTGCCGCAGCGGAGAAAGCCCGTATAAGTTCCAGTCTCTGTCCGTGTCACGCTCAAAGTTTATCAAAAAAGTTCCCAGTGGGCGTGTCATATCACAAAGCACCTCTGCGTTTTGGCTCCCGTTCAGACGGAAGCGGATCTGCTGTTCTTCCCCAATCAAAATCCGCTCTTTCATTTTCTTCCTGTCCAGCGTCAGGACAAACAAAATCCTCTCAAAACATGGCTCATGCCGTATAAACTGATTCTCCATCCCTATCCCCTGCCTTTGTTTATGGTAATTATATAATTCAGTTATATCCGTTACACTCATGGTATCGCAGAATCATTGTTTTGTCAAGGATAGTCCGCTATGATGATTGCGGTTGGTAATTTCGTACCGCACAGTACCTTGACAAGTGAATGACCGTCCAAAAGGGATATGACCGGCAGGAGAAGTGACGCATTCGGCGCACCAATGCAGGGAAACACCGCAGGAATGGGGCAGGAAAACGGCTTTTGGGGAGAACGGCAGCAGGAAGCATTTTAA
>NZ_WQQE01000031.1:0-83501 GCF_018785655.1 Blautia sp. MCC269
CCCCCCCCCGAAATTTTCTGTCAATTTTTCTATGCGTATTTTTGCAATAAAAAAAGACAGTTCACAATATTCGCTGAACTGTCCATTCACTTCTTCATGCTACGGATAAACGTCATAAAAATTTCTCTTTCTTTTTCTTCCATGCTATCCCAAATATCAAGTATTTCTTTTTGCTCATCTGTCAGATTCAATCTTCTTCCATCCTCTGAAAAAAATTGTGCGATTGTAACTTCAAAAGCATCACAGATTCTTTCCAGGTTAGCCATTGTTGGCATACTTTTCTGATTTAATATATTTCCAAGAGCAGTCTGCGTTATTCCTGTAAGCTGAGCTAATCTATACTTTGTATATCCTCGCTTCTGGCATAATTCCGCTATTCTCAACGGAATATACTCTTCTATGCACAAGTATATGCACCTCTCTTCTAGTCTATGATACTTATATTGTACCCGTAGACCAGAAGATTTATTAGACATTTATTTATTGATTATATACTCTTGTACGCAAGACTATTCAAGTAAAAAAATATAGCTGGACAGTCCACGATATTCAGTTGTTGCATATATTTATGATACTTTCTACGAGGAAATCTGTCAAATACATGTTGTTAAAAAATGATATTATAACTCAAAAAATCCTGATAGATAACTTTATCTATGCAGTTACCTATCAGGATGGGAATTTTATCTTACACCACGATCAGCTCCTCTCTCCGGCTTCTGTTGATATTGTCAGTATAGCAAAATAAGCTTTTGCAATATACATCCATAATAAAAAATTAAATCTTTATAATTCCCATTTTTGAGGAATAACACAAAATAAGGCCCAAAAGGGCACTTTCCCTTTTGAGCCTATACACTTTATCAACTAACGTATTTTGCTTTCATTTTTCCATGTCTACACATGACATTTTTCTCTTAAATCGCATCCTATGATAGTTCTTTCATCTTGCTGATATCCTTTGCCTGCATTTTTCTTGAAGTGCTATATGGTGGTACCAGTTTTAAAGACAACCGTCCCTTTCTGATCATATACGTTTCACTTCCATCCTCCGCAGATCCTTTCAACCAGCAATCATCCGGATACTTCTCAGCAAAGGTCCGTAACCGTTTCTGCAAACTCTGATTGAAGGTATACACATCATAGAATCCGTCATCTTCATTGGTCAGAATAATCGTTTCTTTTTCACACTTTAACCTTCGCATATTCTACCCCCGCTTTCTTTCCATTTCCTGATCCAGGTATTTGGGTATCGGCTTTCCGGACCGGCGAGCAATAGCAATCTGTTTCTGATGGAGTCGCTTGATCACAGATCTTCGTTTCTTAGGTTTATTATCCTGTTCATTTCGGGAAGTCTGTTTGTTGCTGCGAGCATCAAAGGTCTTTTCCTGATTCCTCTTCTGATTATTCACCAAACCATCCACCATATCATAATTAGCTTCGGTACCGGATTCTCTGCTCCGTTCATAAGTGCCGTTCTGGTAGAACTTCTGGTAATGTTCCAGACGGATTTGACCATCTTGTTTTAACTGTTCGACTGAATTTAGCGGTGCCTGCTGTTGAATGTAATTATGGATCTTTTGTTTTGTTTTTTCGTCGAATTTCTTACATTCTTCGACAACCATTTTCCCATAGGCATCCAGGATAACACCTTGAGCCTGATCCCGGTATACTTGATGCTCCATCAGATAAAACTGTTTCCCGTCGATGATGATGGTGTCTGTTGCAATCCAGTTCCCTTTTTTTCCGTCAATTTGATAATTCTCAGTCTCCATAGTGATCAGTGCGCCCGATGTATTGATACGAATGAATCCGGCCAGATACTGTGGATAGTTCTCATCTACATAGTAGCAGTTGATTTCTCCATCCCTGTTCAGTACAAGTACGTCACTGACTTCGCATTGCTTTTTCATTCGTTTCCAGATGTCAGCGACTTTTTCTTCTTCCTGCATTTCATGAATCGAGATTACTCGGTAATTTTCGACAGTAATCGACACATTCTGCTGTCTTGCTTCTTGATATGGCAGATGCCACAGTGCTTTTCCTGCTGTCTGCTGATCTACTCGGTAGACTGCAAATTGATTAAGCTTCATAGGCATCGTCCTCCAAGTTATTCAGATAATAATTCAGGTCCAGAGAATAGTAGTATTTGTCTTCGATCTGCTGTAATTTTCCAACTGTAGAATTGATGATCTCAATCATTTCATCATTCTCAGGATCACTTTCTTCCTGTTCCAAAACTTCCAAAGCTTCTTTCAGTGTTTGGATTGTTTCTTCCTTTGTGTGCTGCTGGAAGATAGCAGTAATAGTCAGTTCGTTTTCTTCCAAGTTTACATTTCTCATAGGCTCATTTCCCCCCTTTTCTTTTTCGGTATTGGTTTCATCTGTATATTCAGCTCCTTCTCGTTTTTTTCTTCGCTTATATTTTTTTCGTTATCCACTTTCTTATTGGATTTCAGTGGATTTTCCACATTTGGATGTCTTTCTTCCAAGTACTTTTCCACACGACGGATTGCATTTTGCACATAAGAATTTTCTCTAAATCCAGGAATCGAATTCAAAAATTCTTTCTGTATTTTTCCTTCGATCATCAGACTCTGCATTCCTTCATAATCACTTCCGTCTTTCAGATCAAAGCCAACACATTTCAGTCCATGTATACGTTCTGATGGGATTTTCTCATAAGCTTCCAAGGCTTCCGGTAATGTCAGGTCATAATGTACTTCACCCATTACAGGAAATTCAGCACATTCAGCCGCATAAAAGCTGATACATGTAAGATCATTTTCATAATCCACATTTTCTATTTCCGGGACAATATCGAGTATTTTTTCTCTTTGTGCTGCAAAGTCTGGAAGTTCTGCAAATCCAAATCGATCCACGTAATATGCCTGCATATCCCCACCACGGTTTGTAATGATAACATCACTGACCGACATAGAATGTGCTTTATAATCTGCCGGTGGATTATCGTTAAATACGGCATACAAATCATCCAGCTTTTCATTTTCATGTAATCTGCCGGAATAGACACATTTATAATTTGCTGCATCGATTGTAATGCCATCTTCTTTGACCATTGCCATATTCATAAATAAATGTTGTTTTCCCGGTGTGCCTTCATCCACGTGGTAAATCGCATAGCGGTCACCATTACCTCTGAACATTTCTTCCTCTAGGGTATAATCATACTTAAATGGGTACATAGCCCGATCAACTCTTTCCGAAACATCCGTCCCTTCTGCAATCGTATCTTCCAGCCAGTCTTTGATATCTCCCCATGATTCAAACTGCAAATACCCAGCAATTTCATGTGTCCCATCCGGTGCCAGTACAATATGTCCCGGTTCGCTTTCCCGATAGTCATAGCGGTATCCGGCTGCTTCCAGTGCATCTACCAGAATTCCGTATTTTTCATGTAATTCTGTTTTCTGTTTTTCTTCAAGAATGATTTCAAGTTCTTCTGTAAGCTGATCGATCATTTCACCGGCTGTCTTGCGGATCACATCCATAGATGCTTTCATTTCCTTCATTTCCCGGCTGCTACTCCAACCTGCAATGTAAGGAAAACTATAATCCGATGTATCCAAACCAAAGGAAGAGCACACACAGTAAGCAACGGATTCAGCCTCGACCTCTTTTGTCAATCGGTCTTTTTCTACACCAAGGCTTTCCATGATTTCCCTGTCATGCAATTTTGCATGGGCTGTTTCATGAATAGCAGTCTTTAAGGTCTGGCTTTCACTGAGTCCTTTTTTGATCACAATTTCCTTATCTGCATTGTGATAATATCCATTGGCATTGCCATCGATCTCATCGAATCGTATCGGCACTGGGGATATTTTCTGAATAGCCTGCATGAAAGAATCAAAATCCTGCACAGCTGCAGTCAATAATTCCGGTGTCAGTGTCTGGATTGGTTCCCCGGATGTCTGAGCAATATCAAAGACGGTAACTGCTTTAAAATGTGGAACCGTAACTTCCACTTTTTCAGTCTTAGGTTTTCCATCGGTTCCCATGATTGGTCGCTGATTTTCATCCAGGACCTCTTTTTCCTTCATTTTCTTATATGGTGCTGGTGCGATGATCGTAATTCCTTTTTCGCCTTTCATGACCTGTCTACCCATGGACTGCCAGTTTTTGTAACTGGTAACAAGTGTGGCATCCGGTCGCTGCATAGCAATCAGCATTGTATTATTAAAGGAATAATTGTGAAACTTTGCCATGGTTTTAAGAAATTCCTGATAGCGGTTACTTGTAAAAAGTTCTTCCACACCGGATTCCAGTGACTGCATAATGCTGTCCATATCTTTTCCCTGAACCGGTAATGGAATTGTTGCTGTCTGCACCGTTGGAATATCTCTTACGTTATCTTTTTCTTTTGTATCTGTTACTTCTTCATAGGGTGCGATGGCTTCTGTCACCATTCCTTTAGTTAAATCAATGTCTTCAACACGAGTTGAAAAACGGTTCCTGCTATCTGGAAATTCTCCTTTATCTCGAAAGGAATAGTAATTTCCATCCCGTCCTGTAATGATGTGATCAACCAAGGAAATCCCCATCAATTCACCTAATTCCTGCATTCTTGCTGTAGTCTGGATATCCGATGTAGATGGGGTCAGATTTCCCGACGGATGATTATGAATGAGCATCATTGAATGAGCATTAGAAAGAATTGCACTCTTAAATATTTCTCTTGGATTAATCAATGCTTCATTCAATGAACCTACAGATACGATATTCATATTGATTGGTGTTAAATCTGCCTGTAGATTAACAATACAAAAGAGTTCGCGATCCATCTGAGAAAGAAATTCATTCATAACACGAATGGCGGCATCCGGATTGTTCATTGGTTCTTTACTATAAAGTGGCGGCTGCTCCACCATACGAATTGCTACCTGCTCTAATTTATCTGCCATCAACAACACCTCCAATCGGCACATTTATAATAAATTCCTGATCATGTAACATCTCAATTTGCTTCTTCATTTTTTCAAACGAAAATGTGTGTAATAATCTTTTTTGATACTGGCTGTATCTTAAGCTTGTATTTGTTTTAATGTTTTCTTTCGTCATAATCTTCTCCTTTTCAAAAATGCCCCACGACATTTCTTTATGCCGCAGGGCGTTTGCTCATTTAACGGTTTTCATGCTTGGTATTAAAGTTCCATATCATGTTTCTTTGTTTTCGGTTTCTGATCTGGCTGTTCTTTTCCTGTTTTCTCTGTTTTTGCAGCCTGTGCTTCTTTTTCTTTCTGACGTTCTGTGAATCTGTCAGCTTTTTCAAAGACATGATCCTTTGTATCAAAGTGA
Source organism: Blautia sp. MCC269 (assembly GCF_018785655.1). Lineage (NCBI taxonomy): Bacteria > Bacillati > Bacillota > Clostridia > Lachnospirales > Lachnospiraceae > Blautia > Blautia sp. MCC269. Next base: position 5,317 of record NZ_WQQE01000031.1, read on the forward strand.
TATACATCATTGGTAAGGCGTTCTGCTGGTGCTACCTGAGTGGCATTGACTTCTTTTACCATATCTCTTAACATTTCTGCATCCACTTGCCCGTCATCTGGCAAGACCAGCATTTCATGGATGGATGATGGCAAAATGAAGAAATCATTTCCCAGAAGTTCCCCCATGTTATCCATGAATTCCGGATAAAAGATCACACCGGCTCCATCAATTCTTTCTGTATTCGTAACAACAAAGAATGTCGGCATCTCGCTTGATTCCTGCAATGTTTCCTGCAGCATTTCACGTTCATCCGGTGTCAGCATGAGAATATTTTTCTGGTACATTTCATCTATCAATGCACCTATACTTGATACCTCCGGGGCCATGACACGCGGTGAACTTTTCATAGCATCTTCATGAAGCTGTTCTACAGAGATTCCATACTGTTCAAGCAGATCATTTTTGATAAACATGGAACTTAATCCATCCTGATCCTTGCCTACTGCCACATGATAGGTGATTGCGAGATCTTCCTTCAGCTGGTGTGGCGCATTTTCGAGGACTTCCTTATTTGCTTCGGCTGATGATACACGGATAAACAGCTTGTCCTTCACATCTTCATAATTAAAAATAGCTTTCAGATCAACCTGTATCGGTGCCTCAATAACTATATCTGCAATCTTTCTGCATACAGTTTCCATTGTTACACCAGGCTGTGCTTTATATGCTTCATACAGCTGGTTAAGATTGATCGTCGGGGTAAGCATCTCACCTTCTTTTCTCACCATCAGTCCCGTATAGACACGGTTCAGTTTCTGACACTCCATCGTTGATACTTCTGCATTCTCATAATCCTTTGGTAAAAAGAGTTTGATATTGTCCTTTACTTCATTTACAAATTCATTAAAATTCATTCTTCGTTTCCTCCTCTAATCTGTTTTCTTATTTCTTTTTGCTTTTGTTTTTTGGTTTCTTTTTGGGAAAGGATAAAGAAAAATTCACCTTTCCGGTTTCATCTGTATCCATATGGAGATCTGCCTCAAAGTACATATTTTTCTTTCTGGAATACAGGTCTTTTACATGCACACTTCCGTTTTTCAGAAGTTCTGCGGCCATCTTTTTATCCATGTTTTTTTCCATGCTCTGCAGATAGCGGTTATCTTTCCAGAGAGCAAAGTGACAATCATGGTCGCTGCAATAGAAGTTGGTTTTGCTTTCATATACCAGGCTTCCACATACCGGACAGGTTCCAATGCTTTCTCTGGTCTGAAATCTTCTTGTTTCTTCTTCGGAAATCGCATCACATCCATTCAGCATCATGGTAAGCATGTTTTTGATCCCAGTCATAAACTGTTCCGGTGCAATCTCTCCATGCTCCATCAAAAGCAGCTGGTTTTCCCATTCTGCAGTCATACCTGCAGATTTCAGGAAGTCTGGCAGAATCTCAACAAGGACTTTTCCATCATCTGTTGGAAGGATCTGTTTTCCTTTTCGGGTGGCATACTGGGAATAGATCAGTTTTTCGATGATACCGGCTCTTGTTGCCGGAGTTCCTAATCCTTTCTTTTCCGTATCTTCATCGAATTCCTTATTTCCAGCAGTTTCCATTGCCGCAAGGAGAGTATCTTCACTGTATGGTTTTGGTGGCGATGTAAAATGCTCTGTCTTTTCTGCATCTACAGCATAGAAAGTCTGTCCTTTGGTTACTTTCGGGATTTGGTCTTTCATTTCCTGATCCGGATCTGTGATTGCCAGGCTATCCTTATTCTTGAAGCAGTTTTCAAAGAGTTTCCATCCATCCTGCAGCACGGTTTTTCCTTTTGCCTTGAAGATTTCTTCCTGGCATTCCACCTCAATCTCTGTTTCTTGGTAAATGTGATCTTTACTCATTGCCATGACCGTATGGACTGCAATCAGGAACAGAATCTTTTCTTCCCAGGATTTCAATTCATCCAGATGGCAGGATGCAAGCTCCAGCGTTGGAATGATTGCATGGTGATCTGTCACTTTGCTGTTATTCATGACTTTCTTCACATTTGGCTGCTCCGTCTGATCAAAAGGACCTGTCAGCTGATATTTCTCATAAATCTGACGAACCACATTTCTAGCAGTCTGCTCCATATCTTCGGTCAGATACTGGCTGTCCGTTCTTGGATAAGTGATCAGCTTCTTTTCGTACAGGCTCTGGGAGGTATCCAGTGTCTGTTTTGCTGTCATTCCATAGATACGGTTTGCCTCTCTCTGCAATGTGGTCAGATCATAAAGCTTTGGTGCTTTTACTTTCTTTTCCGTTTCTTTTACTGCAGTGATACTAGCTTCACTTCCCTGGCATCTGCTTCTTAACTGTTCCGCCTCATCTGGATCAAAGATCTTTGGTTTTACTGCCGGAATTCCGTCACAATCCAGTTCTACATTGAAATACTTTTCTTTCTGGAAATTGCTGATCTGTCCGGCACGTTCCACCAACATGGCAAGTGTCGGTGTCTGAACCCTTCCAACGGTCAGCTTTTTGAAGTACTTTGTGGTGTAAGCTCTGGTTGCATTCATTCCTACCAGCCAGTCAGCCTGAGAACGGCATACAGCAGCTTCGGCCAGATGCCGGTATTCCTCTGCGGATCTCAGATGCTGCATTCCATCAAGGATTGCTGAATCTTCCAAAGAACTAATCCATAATCGTTTCACCGGCTTTTTACTTCCGGATAAGTCATAGACATGTTTGAAGATTAATTCTCCTTCACGTCCGGCATCACAGGCATTTACGACATATTCAATTTCCGGACTGTTGAGCAGTCTTTTTAAGATATAGAACTGATCTTTCTTATCTTCTGAGACTGTAACTTTCCAGTCTTTCGGGATGATCGGGAGATCTTCATATCTCCACTGGTTAAATTTCTCATCGTAAGCATCCGGTGAAACATATTCGGCCAGATGTCCGAAGCACCAGCTGACCATACAGTCGGTTCCTTGTAAATATCCGTCTTCTCGTTCCTGTGCTCCAATCACTTCTGCGATTGCTCTTGATACACTTGGTTTTTCTGCAATTACTAAATACATGATGTATTACCTCCTTCATATAACGAAACGGAGAGAGCATGTTTTACAGCCCCCTCCGCTAAAAAAGTTTATTTATTTTTCATTTTCTTCAAAATCTTCGTCTTCAGACTCTTCCTCATCCGGAACTTCTTCCAGTCCACCTGTTTCCAAACCTTCCGGCTGATCATCCTCATCTTCCTCTTTTTTAGGTTTATAGATCTTGAAGTAGTAGTAAGCTGCCACACCGCTGAGAGCCAAAATCAGGATTGTTGCCATTGCACCCATATTGGTTTTTGCAGATGCTGTTTTCTCCGGATCAATGGTAGCTTCCTTGTCTACATCCTCATTATTTGTTTCATCCAGCACTACCTTTGATTTATCTGGCTGTGGTGTTACGACAGTAGCAGTGCTGTCTTTATCCAGAAATTCGGACAGATCATTCTCATCAATCTGGGATAACATATAGACATTCTGTGATGTGGCACTACGGTCGATCACGATATAGAAAGTGTTGTTATTCTTCGTTGTAACCGTAAGAAATTCCTTTGTGGAATCATCGGTAATGTCATCCTTGACTTCACCATTGCCAGGTGTCGTAAATGCAGTTCCCTGGTCTGTTCCATCTTCTGGCAACGCCTCATTTGTACTTGCCGCCTCATCCTTTTTCTCTTCTTTGTCTGTTGATTGATCTGTCTGAGTTGTCTCTACTTTGGATGCCTCTGCTGATTCATCCACATAGGCAAATGCTGTGGTTGATGCAGTAAAAAGCATCATGACTCCTAACAGCAGTCCTGCCATTTTCTTATTCATTTTCTTCCATTTCACCATTCTGATATTCCTCCTTATTTTCTTCTGTGAATACAAAGGAGCCTGAACCTTCATCGTCAGACTCCCTGCTTACCTGAAATTTAACTTTTCCACTCTGGATACCATCCAAAAGATCATATAACTGATCATTCTCCATCTTCATACCACGGATGCACCTGATCATCTCATTGTCCTCTTCCTGCTTTAATGCAGCCTGGACACCCCTAAGATATTGCTGCAGATCCGCGATCTTTTTCTCTGTCTTGGCAATCTCATCCAGATATTTTTTAATCTTTTTATTCAAACTTTCACCTCCCTTCGTTCACCCCTTTATGGCAGTCTTCCAAAGCACATGAAATGTTGCTGCCAGTAGGATGTGCTGATATTTGAGTAATGGATCGGATCCCCGCAATGGATCATCATATTGTTACCGACATAGATACCCACATGGCTTGCACCGGATGTATTATACGTTCCCTGGAAGAAGATCAGATCTCCTGGTTTTGCTTCTTGCGGTGATACATAAGTACATACGCCTCTTAATCCATCTGCGGTCAATCGTCCATAGTTCCAGCCATTACCACAGTGGTTAATGACATAAGATACGAAACCTGAGCAGTCAAATCCGGACGGAGAGTAACCACCCCATACATAAGGTACTCCCAGATATTTTTCTGCTTCCCGGATCATCCGGGCAAATTCTTCATCCTGCAGTGCTTCCGGTGGAATCTCATAGCTCATTCCATTACCGCCTGATCCACTGGCCACATTGTTTACATCCCACAGATAATTTCTGTTTCCATAGGTCGTATTTAATGCATTATAGATGATCAGCTGCTCCGCATTCAGATTGGCTCTTGCCAAAGCATCAAAGCTTCCATTTGTCAGTGTCACATATAGAATCTTCTTAGTGCTTGTACTGGTAACCGTTACTTCCTGACTGCCATTGTCATCTGCGATATAGGCTTCCCAGGTCTGGTGTCCATGAGCAGAAGCGGCAGCATGGTTGTCATAGTAAACGTCAAACTGCACACCATATCGTGCAAAAGCTCCGGTATCTTCAACCGTGTATTCCACACCATTCATTACTACCTTCGTTCCGATTGGCACAAATGGATTGGAAGCATCTACAGCAATGGTATGGTTTGCAGTTGGATATGCACCACTGGCAGTTGGTCCGCCTGACCATACACCACAACAGATTCGACAATTACAATATCCACTGGTCACTACCTGTCCCAATGATTCTCCGACTCGAACATTTCTGGTTTCTGTCACCGTTTCTGTTCGACCTTCAGTATTCAGATGATATTGTGCTTCAAAAAGAGCTTGCAGTTCATTTTCAACATCTGAGTACGTCCAGTCCCCATATTTTGCGGTAAGATACGAGATAAGATGGTATGGATTATGACCAATCTCAGCAATGTTGTACTGATACTCGTCATAATTTGGATGTCTTCGTTCCATCTCATTGATCTGCTGATTCAAGGCACTTTCCAAAGCGGCATATCTGTTTTCGGCAGCATAGATATCCTCGTCTGAACTTGGATACGTTGTAATACCGATCACAGATCCAGCACCCTCAATAGAGGCACTGCAGCTCCCCAGAGATACTGCTATGACAAGAAAAAGAAGCGCAAAAATACCGATGCCTGCGAACATGGCACGATTACGCTTTATAATCTCTTTCAAGGCAATCTTTGCTTTCACCGTCATGTTCTCGACACCGGTAATGGTTGTCGCTCCACCTAGACTGCCAGCGGATTTTCCGGCTCTGGCTGCCCGGTATGCATCCTTATATCGTTTTTTCTGAAAGAAGCGGTTATAGAAATGTCTCTTTTGCTCAGCGTTCTTTACCGATTCTGCATGTTTGACTCCTTCCATACTTTCTGCAGAACCAAATTTCAGTTTCTTTTCTACAGTAGCCTCACGATAACCTCTGCGATGGGTTTTCACATCCGTTCGTTTGCTGCGGATCTGAGCATGACGTAGGCCACGTAACGCAGCTTCTGTTTCACGCTCTGCAAGTCTGGCACTTTCCACACCTGCATTTTCATCTGTTTCTTCCTCTTCGGAAGTGACTGCTTTCATGCCAGATATAACAGCTTGTGTAGCAATGTATTTCCCGGCTGTCCCTCCCGGTTTCATGCCAGCACCTTTCACCATTTGATTTCCTTCATCATCAAAAGATAATCTTCCGGCTTTTGCCTGTTCTTTGGTCATCTGTTTTTGCAGCTGCTTCTTCCGAATGGATTTCTTTTGGCTGTTCAGATTATTATCATCATCCGGGATTTTTTCATAACGATGCAGTTTCTTTTGATATCCGGATACTTTTTCTTCCGGTGTAACTTCAACTGTATCCTCAACAGCTTCCTGCCGGACAGAAGATTTCCGGATCTTTTCCATCTGCAGTCGTTTTCCTTTTCCTGATTTTGAATCTTCATTCTCAGCCTTTTTCCGTTCCCGTTCAGGAACAAATTCTTCCTTATTTTCCGGTCGTCCTCGACTCCTGTGACTGATATCTTTTACACTACCATCACGAAGATTTTCTTCTGTCAGACCATCCCTGGTCATCTTTGCGACCTTTTTATCTTTGCCTTTAAATTCTTTTCCAGCTATAGGTCATCACCTCCTGGCACAACTTTTCTTTCTGTACTCATTCAGTTCCTGGCGTCCTATAATCGGGATACCAGGATAACCATCTGCCTGTGTCCTGATTGCCGGAGAGCTTGCCTGAATATGAAATACCCAGTTCAGCTCACTCGGATCTCTTGGCCAGAATCTATTGATCAGCATGGCTTCCTTGAACTGGTTATTGTACAGATGGATCTGGGTTCGTTTATACAAAACTTCTTTCAGATCATCACTGGTAAGATGTGGGTAGATCTTTTGTGCCGGATAGAAATTCCAGAATACCCAGTCAAGGATAATATTCTGTGTTTCCAGCGGAAGTTCATACAGATGATGATCGTCATTAACTGTATGAACACGGTATCCAGGCTGCGCATTTTCCAGATTTTTCATCTGAATGTAAGGATTATCCTGGTTCCACTGCCTGATTCGGATCTTATCGATTTCCTTCATGCTTTTCCGCCTCCATTTCTTTCTCTCGTTTTTCAACTTCTTCCGGTTTTGTAGTCATCAAACTGTACAGCTTCAAGCTCTTATCGAACTTGTCCTTAAATGGAATAATTGTTGTTCCATAGAAAAGAAGTCCTTCTCCTTCCCCGGAATTCGTCACATAGGACAACTGATATGGGGAAATATTCAGCTGTTTTGCGAGGATCTGTCTGTCACCTGCCGCCTGGTTCAGCATCAGGATAAAATCACTGTTCTCAAAGATATTTTCAATTTCCCTGCTGGCAAGAAGATCTTTGATATTCTGTGTGATTCCAGTCGGTACGCCTCCCCATTTTCTGAATCTCTTCCAGATTTCTACGGAATAAGCTGCTGTCTGTTCTTCTTTGAGCAGAAGGTGGAATTCATCGATATAGTACCTGGTAGATTTGATGCCACGGTTGATCGTAACTCTGTTCCATACCTGATCCTGGACGATGAGCATTCCGATTTTCTTCAGCTGCTTTCCAAGTTCCTTAATGTCAAAGCAGACAATACGGTTATTCAGTTCCACGTTGGTTCTATGATTGAACACTTTCAGTGATCCATTTACATAGATTTCCAGTGCTGTTGCAATCCTCTGGGCCTGTGGTTCTTTCTGTTTTCTAAGGCAGTCATACAGATCACCGAGGACCGGCATATTTTCCGGTTTTGGATCTGCAAAGTACTTCTGATACACCAGTGGAAGACAACGATCGATCACGGATTTTTCTTCCGCTTCAATGCCATCCCTGCTTCCCATGATCAGCTCACATAAGGACAGGACGAAATCGGATTTTACACCAAGTGGATTGTCATCATCGGAATAATCCATATTGATATCCATCGGATTGATATAATCCTTACTGGTCGGTGAAATGTGTACGACCTGTCCGCCAAGTGCATGGACCAGTGGATAATACTCACCCTCCGGATCTCCGATGATAATGTCATCCTTCGTGACAAAGAAAGCGTTGGTGATTTCTCTTTTTGCAGCAAAGGATTTACCGGATCCAGGTGTACCAAGGATTAGTCCATTCGGGTTTTTCAGCTTTTTACGATCCACCATAATCATGTTGTTGCTGAGTGCATTTAATCCGTAATACAGGGATTCTCCTGCCATAAAAAGTTCCTGAGTGGTAAACGGTACGAAGATAGCAGTGCTGGTCGTGGTCAGTGCACGTTTGATGGGGATATGATTGACTCCCAGCGGAACACTGCTCATCAGTCCTTCTTCCTGCTGATAGTCCAGACGTTTCAGTACACAGTTGTATTTCTGTGCAATTCCGGCAGTCTGGAAGATGGCATTGTCCAGTGCCTGTTTGGTCTTTGCTGTATTTAAAAAGAGCGCTGTTACAAGGAACATACGCTCATTTCGTGACTGCAGGTCTTCTAACAGACGCTTAGCTTCTCCGCCATACGTGTTCAAATCCGATGGAATGATATCCATATCGTATCCGGCCCGGACTGCTTTTTTCTGTTCTTCGATTTTCATACGGTTGATATCCGTCACTTTGCTTTTTACCAGCTTGATTGCCTTCATCTGATCCACAGACTGGACATGCAGGTTGACGATCAGGTTCTTATCGATATCCAGAAATTCTGCCAGCATCTTATCCGTAAGCTCCGGTGCCAGGATCTGCAGATAAGAGACAGCCCCGATAGTATTTCCCATCTGGAACGTATTTCTGTCTCGGAATACAAAACTGGTCGGTGCCACATAATCCTTTGTATTGAGTCCTGTCCGGATCATGGAACCATAATCAAACTGGAAGTCTGTCATGACATCCGGATTGAAAGTCTCATACAGTATCTGCAGACGTTCCACGCCATTCAGCGGATATGCCGGAACTCCAAGGATCTTGAAGTTGTTCAGGATATCTGATTCAATACGTTCCAGCTTTGGCTTTGCTTCCCGGATATTATCCGCTTCGATGGAAAAGGTGATATATTTTGACTTCACCAGACCGTTGTTTCCTTTTGCCAGCTGCTGTTTCAACATCTTTGCGTATTCCATACGGACATCATCAAAAGCATCCTCCTGTGGTCGGATCCGGATGACCTGCTCAAACTCCTTCATGCTGCTCTTATGGTTGATAAAGCTCAGCTGAAAATGGATGCTGCTGTCAAAGTAATTGAGGAAGTCACACCAGTTTTCAAAGATTGCATTTTTATCTTCATTCTGAGCCAGCTGGTAGTTGATGTCATAAAAGCGGATACACTTAGAATACGTTTTTCCCTGTACCCTGCAGATTCCATCTCTTCCCATTTCCTTATAAGCGATCGACTGCTGGACGGACAGTTTTTTCTGCCTGCGTTTTTCCTCCTGCTTTTCTTTTTTCTTTTTCTCTTTTCTGTCTACTTTTTTGTATCCGGTATCTGTGACAGTTTTCTTATTTTTCTTTTTTCGCAACCGTTTTTCCTCCTTTCGGTTTTCCTGTATCCGGAGACTGTCTGATCTGTTCCGGATCTGTCTCATAATAGTTTTCAGTTTCATATTTTCTAACGGGTGAACGAAGAAACTTCACCCTGATCATGTGCATCAGAACATCTTCAAGATGCATCCCGTCTTTTTCGTACATGGCAAATAAAAATGCCGGTAACATTAAAAGCACCATGACCGTTGCTGCATTACTGTTTCCCATCACATTTCGCAAGAGGAAATAGCTTGGAATTCCCATTGCAGCACCTATACCGATACAGATCAGCTGTCTTTTGGTCAGGTTAAATGCTACTTTATTTTTTACCTTCGTTAAATCTTTCGGTACGCTGACATATGCCATGATTTTCACTCCTTCCTGTAATTTAGTGCGCGTTGAATATCGACTTACTTAAAGAGGCCGTCTTAAAGAGGCTGTAACATAAGATTACTGTGTAAGCCATAACGCCAAATAATGAAGAACTCAGATTATCTGAATACTGGATACCTGCAACAAGCACTGCATAGATTGCAACGCATACCATCATCAGAAATGCCTGGAAAGCCAGGGCAAAGAGTCCTCTGAAATAATTCGTGCCGATCTGTCCCCATTCTCTGTTACTCATAGTTGCGAATGGAATCGGCGCAACTGAGGTATATAGGTAAATCTCTATCATACGTCCATACATGATCACTGTGATCAGTACAGACAGGATCTTCATACAGAAGCCGGCGATAAGGGTTTCCAGCGCCAATACAACAAGTTCTCCGATTTCCATACTTTCCAGGGTTGCGGAAAGATCCGTCAATGCCGAAGAAATATCAATGGCGGTACTTCCGCTGATAACACCGGCCGCAGAATTAACTACGTGCTGGCCCACATCGAATACCGCCATTGTGATCGTAAATGTGTTACTCACCAGATATACAGCGATCCACATTTTTACGAAGTACTTGAAAAACATCCAGGTATCAATATCATGCATGTTGTTGCGCTCGGTCAGCATAGAAATCAATTCGTAGCAGAGTACGAGTGTGATAATAATGCCTGCGATCGGCATGATCACGGAATCCGATAAGTTCCGGATCATACTGAATATGCTGCCGTTCCACCCTTGCGGGGTCTGTCCAACCTGGGTAGCGATCTCACCAGTCTTTTGATTGACATCAGTAAACATCGTGTCCAGGTTGGAAGTGATCATCCCGGTTAAGAGTTCCCTCATCCATTCCTCAATCGCATCAAAAATCTGACTGAACATGGATCTCTACTCCTTTCTCTTAACCAAATAATCCACTCAGAAGCGGGATCAGCTGTGTTCCGATCAGGATAACACCACCACCGCTCATCAGCTGCTTAATTCCCTGGGATTTTGCACCCGGGTTGTCGTTTCCATAACCTTCCATCAGGTTGATTACGCCCCAGACACCAAGACCGGCACCGATTGCAACAACCAGTGTCTGAAGGATATTGATTGCACTGCTAAAAAAAGCCATAATCAAATGTATGAACAAACGCTTTTCTTATGGTCTGTAAGCGTTTGGCTCTACTCCTTTCCCTTTTATTCAGACCTTTTTGTACCCCTGCCAAGTAGCAGGGTGCTCGAATTCTTTCTTTCATATCAGTCCTCACCTTCCTCAGCTTCAATCGCTGATACATCTTCTTGTGTTACAGTTACTTCATACATTTCAAATTCTGTATCTTTCGACATCACCAGTCGGTGTGCCAGGTATTTTTCGACATCAAACGCATTATTCTTATTGAAATCGGCAAGCTCTTTGTACCGTTTGTGCTTTGTGATGTCATATTTGTTGCTTAAAAACGGCCGGACTCCTCGAAGCTGTAAGATACATTTTTCTCCATCCATGACCGCCAGCTCATCTCTACTCATCAGTTCTTTTCCAGTCTTTTGATAGTTCAGCCCATAGGACCGGTTGCTACCTCTGGTGTCTGATGTGTTATAAAGATCTATGGTTTCCTTTCCCAGGGTTTCTGATATTTCTTTCAGTGTGGAACTTTCCTTTCCACCCAGGAAAAGAACGGTGTCACAGTTACCCGTGATCGTCTCAGCCGCATCCTTATAGATTGTTTTCAGCTGAGATTGTGACTGCAAAATGATAGAAGCGGAGATTTCCCTACTTCGGATCGTAGCAATCAATTTGTCGAATTTTGGGATCTGTCCGATATTGCTGAACTCATCAAGAAGCAGTCGTACATGATAGGGAAGCCTGCCTCCATGCTCATCATCCGCTTTATCACAAAGCAGGTTAAAGAGCTGGGTGTACATGATTGCTACCACAAAGTTGAATGTGTCATCTGTATCACTGATGATGACAAACATAGCTGTTCTCTGATCACCAATCATATCCAGTTCCATTTCGTCATACGACATAATTTCTCTTAGTTCCTGAATGTCAAATGGTGCAAGTCTGGCACCACAGGAAATCAAAATCGATTTTGCAGTTTTGCCGGCTGCAAGCTTGTACTTGCGATATTGCCTTACTGCAAAGTGTTCCGGATTTTCTGCTTCCAGTTCTTCAAACAATTCATCCACTGCATTTTTAAATTCTTCATCATCCTCCCTGGTCTCACTGGCATTGATAAATTCCAACAGAGTAGAAAAGTTCTGTTCTTCCTCTGGTGCCTCATACCAGATGTATCCGATCAGTGCAGAATACAAAAGACGTTCGGCCTTGACCCAGAAATCTTCCGTTGATTTTTCGCCTTCACCCTTGGTATTTGCAATAATGGTATTGACCAGCTTTAAGATGTCTTTTTCACTCCGGATATAATGGAACGGATTGTAATGCATGGACTTTTTAAAGTTGATCGTATTTAATACCTTGATCCGGTATCCTCCATTTACCAGCATCTTCCCGCATTCAACGATGATCGTACCCTTTGGATCAGTGACCACATAGGATACGTGGTCCGTCATCTGCATAAGATTGGGTTTCACATAGAATCTTGTCTTACCGGATCCGGAACCACCGATGACAATCACATTCTTATTTCTGGCATACTTTGGTGCTTTTGGTCTGCTGTTCATGGTCAGACGTTCCGTTTCTGTGAGGATGACATTGTTTTCAAAAACCGGATCCATGAAGGGTTCGATATCTTTTCTATTTCCCCATCTTGCAGATCCATACTCCACACCCTGCCGGAACTTCTTTGCGTTTTTAGAACGATAGTAGACAACCAGTTTTAATGCACTTGCAACCAGAACACCTACTGTAAGGTCCTGCAAAGCGATACTTGGCAGCCAGCTTAAAAATGCCAGTCGGAAATTGACTAACATCACGCCAAGTCTCTGGACCATGCTTTCTCCCAGGCAATGCCGGTACAGCCAGGATCCTTTATCTGCTACATAGAAGATAAAGAAATATGGGAGATTTAAGATCACCAGTCGTTTGACCTGGATCTTCTGTAATTTTTCCCGGATCATCGTTCCTGACCTCTGGATTTTTGTCTCTGCTTCACACGCTGGCGGTGCTTTGCTTTTCTTTCTACAGATTTCTGCAGTTTCTTTCTGACGGATGGTTTCTTCGCCTGTTTCTTTTTCAGTTCTACTCCGGCATATTCCCGGAAAGCCGCTGTCATCACATCCACATCTTTAGCCTTAAAGAAGACCAGATATTTGGGTGGATCCGCACCGACTTCTTTTTTCAGGCTGTAATCAATCCCGTACTTTCTTGCCACACGGTCAAAGGATTTGATATTTTCATCTGTGATCTTTATGTTGGAAAGCTGTACTCCCTGTGCATTCAGCTGCTTGATGGTCTGCTTTCCATGTGGCTTTTTCTTTTCAATCTTTTTTCGGGCTTTTTCCCTTCCTTTCTCCTGGGCCCGTCCGGTCTTTTCAGCCATTTTCACCTGCGTTGCTTTCTGTTTCCTCCGGTTGTCCATTTCCAGGAACTTCCGAATGGCTGCTTTTAGCACACTGGCAGTGATCTTGACTCCCTGGATGCTCAGGCTGATCACTTTCTGATTTACTTCTTCCTGCAATTACCCACGTCCTTTCTTTCCTTTCATTTCAGAATGAAGACGGGCAATACAATATCCGATGCATGGAACATGTTTTCCATACGGACAGCCACCACATGGTGTTGTTTTTACCGCTTTTTTCTTTTCAGGAAGCAGATAATGGCACTGCTTCAAGTTACAGCCTTTCTTTTTGCCTCCCCACCAGTAACAGTACTTACAGGACCATGGCTTTTCTTCGCTGTACTTTCTTCCTTCTATAGCTGCATTTGGTTCTATGATCAGATCTTTATTTGTCTTCATTCTGTTCTTCCTCTTTTCTCATGATTTCTGTCAGTTTTTTCTCTGCCTGACTTCCGGCAGCAATGAGACAATACAAAACTGTAAATATTGCCGCTGCTCCCAGAAGAGCAACAAAAATAATGATATTTCTCATGGTTTCTCCCATCTAAAAAAGCGTCCACAGATTCCTTTCGGTTTCCATGAACGCTCATTCTTATTTGATTAGTGTTTCTTTTTTCTCATAAATGCAAGGGCTCCTGTACCAGTCGCACCAATGCCGAGAAGCATAAACCACAGCCACAGATTGGTGTTATCCCCAGTCTTTGGTGAATCACTGACAGGTTTTCCACCTTCCGGTGTCTTTTCTGCCGGTTTTTCCTCATCTACCATGGTTACATGCTGTACTTCACTAGTATCCTTTACTTCGAATTCCACATCTTTTGCAACCAGATAGCCATCCGGTGCTGTTTCTTCACGGAGAGTGTATTTTCCGATTGGAAGCATTTCGATGTAATGTGCTTTCTCTGTACAGGTCCAGCTTTCGACAACTTTTCCATCCTGATCAAGGATCGTGAGTTTTGCTCCCGGAAGTTCTTTTCCGGCGATATCCTGTTTGGAGATTTTCACCTTCGTCACATCATCCTTCATCTCAACTTTCTGCACATCGGCAGTATCTTTGATGGTGAACTTCACGCTTTCAGCTGTCACATAACCATCGGCCGGTTTTGTTTCAACCAGTGCGTATTCTTTTCCGACAGTCAGCTCACGGATCACATGTGCTTCTTTACCGGACGTCCATTCATCCACGATATTTCCATCAGCATCTACCACTTTCAGCTTACATCCCGGAAGTCCTTTTCCGGTTGTCAGACTGGATTTTGTAAATTCTACAACGGTTGGCTGATTCTCAAAGGTAAAATCATAGGTTACAGTCGGCTGATTCTCACCTGCATACTCAAAAGTAAATTCCTTTACTTCATCGTTGGTTACGAATCCATCCGGTGCATAGAGTTCTTTTACATAGTAAGTGGCTCCTATTGGAAGATCTGCAACAAATGTGATCTTTCCTTCTTCATCCGTAGATTTCAGTTCAATGATCTCATTGGCTTCGATCAGGACTTTACCAGTTGTCTCAGACTTAATGTCTTCTTTGGCAAATAATCCAAAGATAGCGCCTTCCAATGTACGGTCAGAATCTTTTTCTTTCTTAAGTACACTGACTTCTACTCTCTGGCGGTTGTTCTGCCAGTCTTTGTCATAGACTACAACTGGTGTATTCTGATCCACGTAAGTCAGATCTACATGACGGATCTCACCATCCAGTACATGACCGTAAGCAGTTCCTGTTTCTTTCACATAGTATTTACCAAGTGGAAGATTTTCCAGTTTTGCAATACCAGTTTCATCTGTCTTTATTGTTGCAATCAGTTCATCCTTTTTATAGTAATCGTCACTGACGCCATCGGCAGCCTTAATGTCTTCCTCAGCATAGACTTCAAACGTAACATCTGTCAGCTTTCCAGTTACATAGTTGAAAATGTGTTCCACCACACCTTTGACCTTATCGGCCAGTGTAACAGAATCCAGGAATTCTCCCTTCTTGTTGATTATGAGTTCACCAACCGGTACCTCGTCCTTCATTTCCACTTTTTGAACCTCTCCGGTATCTTTGACTGTGAATGTCACATCATTGGCTACCAGATAACCATGTGGTGCAAACTCTTCATGTAGGGTATAATTCTCACCCACTTTCAAATATTTGATCACATGCGGTGCATCTTTGGAAGATGTCCAGCTGTCTACTACATTTCCATCTTTATCCGTTACTTTCAGATAAGCTCCATCCAGTTCTACACCGGTTGTTGCATCTGATTTTGTGATCTCAACAGTTGTCGGCTGGTTCTTCTTTACGGATTTTAATGTTACTGTCTGTACATCCTGCCCCTGATAAGAAGCATCAAATCTTAGTACTTCATCCGAAGATACGAATCCATCTGGTGCTTTCAGTTCTTTTACATAATAGCTTCCAAGTGGAAGATCCAGTGTACATGCTGCCTGACCTTTTTCATCAGAAGTCATTTCCTGTAAAAGAGTATCTGCTTTAACGATCACTTTTCCATCTTTCGTCTGAATGTCTTTTGCATTGTAAATACCGAACACTGCTCCGGCTACTGTATTGCCTGTCTCAGCATCCTGTTTTTCGACAGTAATCGACACTTTCTGTCGTTCATCTGTGACAGAGATTTCTTTCTCGATCACTGCAGTATCCTGATCCGCATAAGCAAATTCGACATTTTCCGGCACGGTATTTAACACATAAGTGTCCGGTGCATTCTTCTCTTTAACATAATACCTGCCAAGTGGAAGATTCTTTACGGTTGCATAACCATCTTCATCCGTTGTGACGGTTGCTACCAGTGCATCGTTTGCAAAATACAGAGTTCTCTGTCCATCTGCATCTACCTGATGATCGGCGGTATAGATATCCTCTGCCGCATAGACTTCAAATTCTGCACCTGCAAGGCCAGTCATTTCATACTGGAAATCCTTCTCAAATCCTTTTAACACTTCACCCTGTTTATAGATCTTTAACTGACCTTTGACCGGGGCATTGGTATATTCCACATCAATGACTGCATCTCCTGTGACAGGATCAGTCAGATAAGCAGTATCTGTATCAACTGCAACTGTCACATAGTTTTTGGATATTGTGTACCCATCGGGTGCCGTCACTTCCTCAATCCGGTAGTTGCCAGGTTTCAGATTCTTTGGCAGTACCAGGTATCCTTCCTCATTTGTGAAATAGGATTTGTGTACCGTTGTCTTCGGATAGGATGTTGTCTGTTCCACATATTTCTGGTTATCCAGGTCGTATACCTTGAACTCAGTATTGGCCAGGAGTACCGATTTCTGTGTTTCTGCATCCTTTTTGATGATCTTTAATTTTGCTTTGAATTCTTTATCCAGCAGCACTCGCCATGTCTGCGGTGTATCCGGATGATTCTCTGTGATCTTCACTACAAAATCATCGACCGGTGCATAGTTGTGTTTGCTTGTGGTTTCTCTTACCACATAAGTTCCATATGAAAGCGGAATCGATCTTGCATATCCTTTTTCATCGGTAAACATTTCTGCCTGGCCATCTGCAGTCAGTACAACTGGTCTGGCTGAATCAAAATCATAACTTCCATCTGCTTTTACTTTCAGATCACTGACAAGCCATGCTGAAAAACCAACTCCCTGCAGAAGATCTGCATCGGTCTTTCCGTTGTTTGCTGCCTTGATGATCTGGAACGGCTGCTTGATGACGGTTTCTTTACATACAGAAGTTCTTTCTACTGTCGGAACAGTAGCACCTTCGTAAGTACAGTCCACATCATGTTCTGTCGGATCCAGTACATATCCCACTGGAGCACTAAGCTCTTTCAGATAATACTTTCCAAGATACAGATCCGATACAGAGGCTTCGCCATTCTTATCCGTTGTCAGGGATGTGATCAGGCTGTCTTTCTTATGGATTGTTCCGGTTCTTCCATCCGGATGAACAATGTCTTCTCTTGCATAAAGGCCATATACCGCACCTTCCAGTGTTGCATCTCCCTGAGCTTCATTGCCTGTCTCAGCATCCTGTTTTGCAATGTTGAGCTTTGCATTTGTTCGCTTATCCGTTGCATTTTTGGTTGTTGTCTTTCCGATAGCAAGAGTCACATTATAAGACTTTGTATCGATCTGATACCCTGTTGGAACAGAGATTTCTTTCAGATAAACAACTTCCTGTGTCTTTTCCATTGTGAGCTGTGAAGCACCATTCTGATCAGTTGCAGGCATCTCTGCGATCAGCTTTGTACATGCAGCATCGGAATAGATCCCGTACACTGCACCAGCCAGTGCATTTCCTGTATCCTGGTCTTTCTTTACAATGGATACCTTGCATTCTTTTGTCCAGGTTACTTTAAAATCCACATATTTCTCATTTCCGACACCTTCACCGAAAACAAGAGCCAGGTCCTGTGTTCCAGATCCTGTTACAATCTTGTAAGCAGAGTATTCTTTATCAATGCTTCCCTTCATCCGAGAAGAAAATGTAGCACTGACGCTCTCTGCCTGATCAAGTGGTGCTGTCAGATAAAACTGTGTACCTCCACTGATTTCTACACTTGCTCCTGCAGCACTGGTTTTACCGGTTGTCACATTTACAAGCTTTACACCGCTTGGCAACTTAAATGTGATTGTCTGCAGTTTATCTGCTTTGAATGTGATCACGCTTGTTCGCTGGCTGTTTCCTTCCACATAAGCCTTTACATTAGATTCGGAAAAGCTCATATCTACAGACGGAATGTCCGGCATATTTACACAATAATTATAAAGTTCCATTGCCAGGTTCTTTCCTGTTGCATTGGTTCCTGATGCCCAGTCACTGGATCCATTTGCATATGCCGCTGCGATATGAGTAATAATGAATCTCTTTCCTGCCTGGAAATCCGGATGTTTCTCATCAAAGAAACCATTCTCATCACTTGCTTTTGTTCCGTAATAGCAGACCTTTGCAAGTGTCTTTCCATCGGCAAGTTTCTGGATCGTATAAGTTCCATTTCCCGGTCCTTTTTTGGATGGTTCAACACAGTATGCTGTCGCATTGATGCTTCCCCATTTCACATAATATGGACAAGTCAGATAAGAACCTAATCCATAGTCTGCATAATAGTACCAGGAACCTGCTGTAACAGTGACTGATTTTGTTCCTGTTTCACCGGAAGCAAGCATCATTGGCATATCAAAAGTAATACTTTCGCCTGCTTCAAGATCTGCAAGAGCAACTTCCTGGTCAACAGCTTCCTGCATGATCTCTGAGAGTGTGATCCCTGTTTCCGGATCAACGGTCTCCTGATTCTCCGTTGCTTCGATCTCTGCATCAAATTCTTTTTCTGTCAGTTCTGTTTTACTCTCCGTGTCAGCAGCACCAGTTTCCTCTGTAGACGAGTCAGCCTCAGAATCCTCTGTTTCTGTCTTATCGGAAGAACCAGCATCCTGATCAGAAGAACTTTCTGACTGCGAATCTTTCTGCTGATCCGCTTCTTTTACCACGACCTTTCGATTGATCTGGTAGGTTGGATGATCCGTTGTCTGTGGTTCTACATAATAGACTGCCTTATAGGAATTGGCATAATCGGTAGAAAAGTCATTCCCGTCCGTATCTTTTGCTTCCTGAAATGTAACTTTTACTTTGCTGTCATCCTGGATCGTAAGACCTGTATAATCACTCTTTACATCGAAATTGTCTCCAACCTTGATCTCATAATCCTTTGCAGTTACCACTTCATCTTCATCCAGCTGATCCTTGATTTCCTCATAATACGGGATCTTTTTTACAGATCCGGCATCATCAGAAGCATAGGCAACTGCGGGAGAGAGTACCGTCGATAAAACCGTTACTGCAGTCAATAAACCGGACATCACCCTGCGTGCTTTCTTTTTCACGTTCATTCTCTTAAATCCTTCCTTTCTGATTTTTTGTGTATGATTATCTGTTCGTGTCTGCGTATTATCTTTTATACGAAGATGATCGCCTCCTTTCCTGAAATTTGCGCTATTTGGGACAGTCAGCACAAGCTGAGATAACAGCACAAATATATGGCGGTACCTGTTTATCACAAATACCGCCACATGATTTCTACTGTCATCCTCTTTTCAGATTCAGACATTTTATTTTGATTTAAGATTTAAGCGTTTTCCTGTTTTCTTTCCCGGATCCGTTCCTATATCAGTTTCCATCTCTGATACGTTTTCTTCTGGCAGACACGCAGCTTTTCGCTCTATGCATGTTCAAACCGAATATCACTCCGGGCAGGCTATTCATTTTTCAAGGTTCAGGAGGAAGCATTTTTAACTCCCTCACATATACAAAAGATGAACGGCCTTTTTACAGGTTCCAAAATGAAATTTTTTTAATTTTTTATTGATTGGCATATTTTTTCATGATTTCAATCGAGCGTTTTATAGTTCCGGCTACTGTCTGCTGACTGATTCCAAGACTTTTCGCAATATCCATCTGATTCATCTGCTCCCAAAAATACAGGTAAATAATCTCTTTTTGTCTTTCTGTTAATGTTTGCAACAGTTCTTTGATCAACTCTTTTTCAATCACATCGTCCAGACAGTTCCTTCTTGGATCGATCAGATATTTCCGGTCTTCCACGAATACAGAATAAGATATAATTCCGTGATAATCGCCGATCTTGATTTGATTGGTTATCATTCGATCAGATGCAACTAATAATGGAAGCACATACCAGTTTTCATTATCAAAGAACTCTCGTTTCACTCTTTTTCTTGTTCCATCGGCATTTTCATATTCATAGCCACTACATTTGTGCAATGGAAATACTGTGGTCTTTGTTCCTTCCTGATAAAGTACATAGCCATTTTCATAGACAGCAATGGATGCATCTGTCTCAAGTACTTCTTTTACAACAATCTCTGCTCCAGATTCTTTTAACGCTTTTGCTGATGGAGTATCTGCCTTCATATCTGCTACTTTTACTACTTTCTTTAATTCTTTTAATGTCAACATATGGACCGCCTTTCTGCCTTTCGGCTACGGGCAGTCCATGAACAAAGCATTAAAAATGAGCATTCCAATGAGCCACGAACTCACCCGTTTTTTTTTGAACGGGAGTCCGTGACTCCAAGATCATTTATTTTTTCCTCCTCACATATACAAAAGATGGGAGGCTAAAATACAGTGTCTAAAACACAAAAAATTTAAAAACATAAAAAAACCCGACAAAACAAATACTTCAACGATCTCCAAAACCAGAAAATACTTCTGATCTTGCAGTGTATCCGTAAATGTTTTGCCGGGCTCTTAGTGATTCCAGTCAGGTTCAGCTCCTTGACAAACTCTTGCTGTCTGGTGCGTTCTTGATGGTTCCTGCCAAATCCAACGCTTACTACAGACAGCTCATTCTATTCTGTTATGATCCCTGATTCATCATCTTTCGGGAATACGTCCGCATCCTGGACTTTAATTGTTCATCACGAATGTGGATCGGACGAACCGACACCATATCATCCTTTACAAATATCTCCAATGTACTGCGACATTTTTTGCACTCCACTTCTGAATCGCTTTGTGCGCTCTTTTCAATAAATGCTCCACATACAGAGCAGTGTACATGCCATTTAATAGCACCTGATCCCATATAGGCTTCCTCCTTTAAGCAATAAGATATTTCTCCATTTATTACTCAACGGACCAAAGGGAAATCAAATCCGCCTTATGAGCATCATGCCATCCATTCCGTAAGTGCCAAAGCTGCACGAACAGCACGATTTTTATTCTGATCAGATCTGCTTTGTCGATCTGTGCATCCTTTTTATCCTTCCACCAGCTACCACACACTCTTTCCGGTATAAAAAATTCTGCTGTGATTCATTAACACGATATTTCTATAGTTTCAAATACATCACCAGTCAGATCACAGATGTCCTGGATCTGAATCTCAGTATCATCGATCCGTAAGTGAACGGATGGATCAAAAAATTCTACAGTTCCAGATAACGTATGGTACTGGCCAACTGACGGATTCTTCCAGGATTTTTGAAAATAAGTAGCCTGTATCTTCATCCCATATGCCAGGATCCTTAATTTCATATCCAGCTCATTTTTCTTTTCTTCGGATAAATCTCTTTTCGATTCGTAAATGATTTCCTGTTGCCGGATCGTTTCATCCAGTCCACGAAGTGCCGCAAATGGAGCAAACTGTTTTGCCCTGCGTCCTACATCCATGGGATGTCTCCTGGAAACCGGTCTTGATAAATATAAATACGGTTGATATGCACTTGCCAGCACTTTTTACACCTCCTCTAAGCACGGTGACCACCTATTTGTTCATTGCGTTCTCGATAAGTAGAACACTCTAGCAGGTTAGATCCACGCATGATCGCATTCTTTCCATAACGCTGCTTTACATTCAATACTGCTTCCTGTAAATGCCGTTCTTTATCGGTCTGTTTTGGATCATCAAACAGGCTGTACTGCACATAATTTTCAGGAGCAACCCTGTTCGCACACACCTCGATTCTTCGGATTCCGGTATATCTGTCCGCAATCCTGAGATATAAATCTTCCACTGCATCCATGATTTTTTTTGAACTGTTACTTCCTCTTTCGAGTTTTACGGTTCCTTTGGATGCCTCATGCTCATACCTGTGGTCATATGCGATCCATAAGGTGAAAGAGCTTGTCACCAGTCCTTTTTCAAACAGATCCAGGGCCAGGTTGTCTGTCATTTCCCTTACGATTACAAGTGCTTCTTCAAAAGAATAATTTCGCATCAGCACCTGACCATTTGAAAGGCTGTGTTCCTCCGAATGATAGTTCTTGATGTCACTCATCTGGCATGTTTCATAGCCCCATGCATGATCGATCAACAGCTCTGCATCAATCCCAAACATCTTATACAGCCAGTCTTCGGATCTTAAAGAAGCCATTGCGATATCGCCCATCGTATGAATCCCGTAACCGGCCAGTTTTTTTTCAGTCCGGGATCCAATCCTCCAGAAGTCACTTAATGGTTTATGATCCCATAGCTGCTCTCTGTAAGAGAATTCATCCAGGATTCCAATATGGTCATCCACATGCTTTGCTACGATATCCATTGCGATCTTAGCAAGATACAGATTGGTTCCCACACCAGCAGTTGCAGTGATACCCGTTTCCTCCATGACCGTTTGCATAAGCTTTACCGCCATTTCTTTTGCAGTGAGATGATAAAGCTGCAGATAGTTTGTCGCATCAATAAAACACTCATCGACACTGTACACATGGATATCTTCTTTTGAGACGTACCGCAGATAGATTCCATAGATCTTTGCGGAATAATCCATATACAGCTGCATCCTTGGCATGGCTGTGATGTACTTTACACAATCCGGTATCTCATGGATCCGGCACCGGTTCTTGATGCCAAGAGACTTCATAGCCGGAGTGATTGCCAGGCAGATTGTTGACTTTGATCTGGTCGGATCTGCAACCACCAGGTTTGCTTTAAACGGATCCAGTCCACGTTCTACGCATTCCACAGAAGCATAAAAGGACTTTAGATCAATACAGATAATAGAAGTCTGATCCTGACTCACATTGTCACCTCCCATACGTCTTTCCTCTTTTTGTAACATGTATCCCATTTTGACTGTCAATGACTGTGCATCCTTCCTGTTTTCTTTAAAATATAGGAAATTCATTCCACATATTCATTGACAAAAGAGGAAATATTGTGTATCTTATAGGAAAGATGTTTCCCTTATCTGTGATTCACATTATAGGAGAGATATTTCCCTTTGTCAAGATTAATTTTTGATTTTTAGGAGACACATTTCCCGTTTTGCCTTGAGGCGGTAATGAGACTTATAAGACAAGGCTTAGAAAGAGGTATGTTTATGACATTCGGTGAAAAAGTAAGATCATTAAGAAAAGAAAAAAAGATGAGTCAGCAGGAACTGGCCAGTATGGTTGGTGTTTCATATAGGACCATTCGATCCTGGGAAGTAGAAGGACGTTTTCCAAAACAAAATGTTCTGTATCAGAAACTGGCAGATGCATTACAGTGTGACGTTTCTTATCTCATGAGTGAGAATGAAGCTTTTATCACAGAAGCATCCGAACAGTTTGGTAACCGTGGTGCCAGACAGGCTCAGCAGATTCTGGAACAGGCTGCAGCTATGTTTGCCGGTGGATCACTGACAGACGAAGATAAAATAGCTTTTATGGATGAGATCCAGAGCCTTTATCTGGATTCCAAAAGACGTGCAAAGAAATTTACACCGAAAAAATATCTGAAAAACCAAGAGGAAAAATAATAGAAGGCGGGATTATTGTACACCTAATCTGTTACCTTATAGTTACAAGGATATTTCTGCCCTTTTATTTTTTACTTTTGAGGTGATTTATTTGAGAAACACTTACATATATACAGAAACAAAGAAATTAATCAAGAAATATGGAACCCGAGATCCATTTGAGATCATGGATCAGATGAACATTGTTGTCGGGGAAACTTCCAGATATAAGACACTGAAAGGATATTGTTTTATGAGCTGCAAGACGATCTATGTCATGATCAGCAGTTTCCTTTCAGAAGAAGAAAAGATGATCGTCGCCGCCCATGAATTAGGGCATATCATCCTGCATCGTTCCCAGCTGAAAATGGCTCCGATGCAAGATGATACACTCTACAATATGACGGATAATACAGAATACCAGGCCAATCTGTTTGCTGCAGATCTACTGATTGAAGATGAAGACATTGAAGAGATGGTTCAGAACGAAGACCTGGATTATTTCGGACTCTGCAGTTCATTGAATGCGACTCCGGAACTAATGAGCTTTAAATTATACAGCCTGACAAAACGAGGCCAGGCTTATCATATGCCGATGGAGATTCAGAGTAATTTCCTGGCAAAATAATAAAGGATAAGCGTATTCTACAATAAGAAAACTATCGACTTATCTCACTGAAAGGGGGATTATTTATGTCAAAACATCATATCGAAAAGGTCACCTGCCCTTCCTGCCATCATGAGGGAGATTTTGAAGTCTGGGACAGCATTAATACTGTACTGGATCCTGAAATGAAAGAGAAGGTACTTAATCAGTCTATTTTCCTTTATACCTGCCCGAACTGTGGAGAGACCTTTCGTTTAAACTATCCTATACTCTATCACCAGATGGAAGATCTTGTCATGATTTATCTGGTTCCTGAATCAGAAGTAAAGAAGACATATGAAATATTTTATGAAAAAAATGCTTTGGCTGATTATCGTACTGAAAAGTACTTAAACCGGATTGTGACATCAGCAAATCAGCTCATTGAAAAGATCCAGATCTTTGATGCAGGTAAAGATGACAGGGTAATGGAACTTGTTAAATTACTTGCGACAGATTCTATTCGCAAAAATGATTCTGATATAGAATTTGATGAACTGCGCTTTGCTGTCGACGACGACGGAACAAATATTCTTGTAATCATTAATAAGGGTGAAATCACTGCTGCAGTTAATATCGACAATATGTATGAATTTGCTTCTTCACACTGCAGTGATTTCAAAGATCTCCGCGATGATGAGGATATTGTTATCAACAGGGAATGGATCCTTAACAAACTTTCTGAAGAAGAAAATTAATAATATATTTGGTGGCTACACCCCCAAGCCCCTGTGGAATCAACAACACCGGTACCGGATATCAAAATCCCGCACCGGTGTTATTGATTGTAATTAGCTTACTTTGATAGAATGATAGATTGTCAGTCATACAACTCGTAATCTAGCTATCAAATAAATTATATTTTCGTTGAACATACCTTTCAATAAAAACGGCTTGCATTGAGTCTTCATCTTTTGTTTTATGATGAACAACAAGTATCATATTACTCATTTTATATTTATCTTTATTACTTTTCATGAATAGACGCCCAAATCTACGCTCATTTTCTTCCTCATCATGTAACGAAATATCAGGACTATTATAATTAGTTTTTCCGCCAATAAGACCATATGTTTTATTTGTCTCTATTTCAATAAAGAATTTAATATAAGTAAAGAATTTAGTCTCATCGTTTTTGTCTTGACGAATTTGGCTCCATTTTTTATAAATTGACATATCGTATTGTTTGACTTGGCCTTCAAAAATTTTTTTGAGGTCATCTTGTATAGAATCGAATGTATAGAATTCAAATTGAAGGGTTAGTCCAGCAGCTTCAACATCAAATATTTTACTTTCCATCATTACCTCCTGATTATTTAATTATCAGTTCATTAATTCTAGACGGTTAGATAAATGCCCGATTTGCACATCAAATCGTTTTCTTCATTCTATCACAGCATTGTATTATTCTGCCATCAATTTTTCGAACCAGGTATCCATGACAATAATAAACTGGCTTGCCCCTTTCCACTCTTGCAGCATTTCATCCAGAGTTTTGTGTTTCTCATATTTCTGCACGTACACCCAGGTGGCTATACCACTGGCCTCAGAGATAATTCCCGTTATGATCTTACGCATGATGTCCTCAAATTCTGCGATTTCCTCTTTAGGAACAATGTCATAAAGGTCGGGAATCTGGAAATCTTCTTTCCCACAATTCTCATGTACATCAATTAAATCTGCCTTAACTCTCTTTCTGGATTCCTCAGGTAATTTCAAATATTGCCAGATCATTGACACCACTTCGGATGGTGTGTCTTTTTTGATTGGTGGTAATTGTATAAAATCATTCTTTTCACTCATTTTCATATCCTCCTCAAGATAAAATAAAATCAATAATAGATTCTCTTGTCATGTCCAGTACAGTATCTACAACCACTCCTGCAAACAGAACCAGATACAGAATAGTGCTCAGCACAAACAGGAATGCAACCTGAACCCAGTCATGGTAACAGTATGCAGTCGCTATAATCAACAAAGTGAATAGAAACCCAAGGATTCCCCTGACAACCGCATAAGTCTGTACTGTCATCTTCACTGCCAGGCCGATCACAAAAAGGATCAGCCATACCGGCAGTAATAATATCTTCCCAGCAAGTTTTAAAATAAACATGTGTACCTCCTATCTTACCAGTCCTGCATATCATGGTTCACCTCTGCCTGATAATACCCGTTCATCGTGGACGGTGCATTAAACAGAGCTGCCAGCAAATATTTCTTGATATTCTTCACTTTGCTTGTATTCTCGCTCATACAGTGCAAGACATACTCTATGTGTGAATAAGTCAGCATCAAAAACTTTTTCTTCACCAGTGCTGCCGGATACCAGTTGCTGGCAATCAAAATCTTGTCGTTTTTACACATCACTGTCTCTACAATCAGGTTCACGATTTCATCAACCTGTCGCATATCGTCATGATGGGTTATTTCCAGTGACTCATAATCAACGGTCTCTTTGACCAGATTTTCATAAGCCTCATATTCCTCAGTAGGATTATCGCCATCGGATCGATTCTCATCTGCAGATACGATTTGATTAGATTTATTATAATTCATTTCAGTATCACTAAGATTAGTATAATTAGGGTTTGAAATGTAAACTTCTTGAAGTTTGTTTTCGGGACTTCTTGAAGTTTGATTTTGGGACTTCATGAAGTTTGAATTGTAAACTTCTGTAGATTCCTCATTTTCCTCAGAAGTTTGTTTTTTAAACTTCTTTAATTCATCCTCCAGTGATTTCTCTTCCGTTTTTTCCGGCATAAAGGTTTTCACGTAGATAATGTTCACCTTTCCAAATCCCTGTCTGCGTTTCTCAATCAAACCAATTCCTGTTTCATCATCCAGTTCCTGCATGGATTTGATTGCTTTATTTCGACCGCAATTCAGTAATTCCATGATATCTTCTATCGAAAAGTAAATATATGCTCTGTTATTTTCATCAAACCATTGATTTTTAATGGACAGGGACATACGATCCAGCATTAATCCATATAAAATTTTAGCATCGCTTGATAAATCTTTAAAGTAACTATCTGTAAATAATGCTTTTGGTATACGGTAGAAGCTGAACTGATCAGCTTCCGCTCCGTAGAAATATTTGAATTTCATCTTTTTATCCATAACTTCCTCCTTTCGTTTTCTATACAGAAGTCCTCTTTCTAAACTTCTGTGTCTCTTTTCTTCTTCTGTTTCTTACTTAATCATTTTGTTCTTGAGACCATTTTTCCAGCAAGGATTCTATCACCTGTTCCATATCATCAGCACTGTAGCTCTCCGGAAAATACTTCGTCAGCTTCTTTTCTGAAAATGTAATAGATCTTGATGCTGGCTTCACCATCATACATTTGTTAAAGATCGTCAGCATTCCCACCTGATTAACCGATCCTTCATTCAGCTGATTTCTGAGGGCTGTGATCTGCTGTGGTTTAATGAAGCCAGTGTCTTTGATATATTCGTAGATCCATTTCTGGATTTCTTTATCGATGTAGGAAATATCCACAGCTACTGTGAATTTCAATTTCTTACTATCTACTAAATCAAGTAACTCTGGTATCAGTTCTGTTAAACGAATATATCTTTGAACTTGAGCTCTGCTTTCACCCACTTGTTTACTTAACACTTCGTCAGATCTCGACTTCGTCTCATTTTGAGACAAAGTTAAATCTGTCCTGCTTCCTTGTCTCTTCATTGCCTCCAACTTCATCCGATACGCAAATGCCTTCTCACTCGGCAATAACTCCTCCCTTTGAATGTTGGCATCCACCATCGCTATTACCGCGTCATCATCCGATAATTCTCTTACGATAGCTGGGATGGTAGTAAGTCCTGCCATCTTTGCTGCATGTAATCTTCGGTGACCGGAGATCATTTCATATTCATCATTGTTGTCCACTCGAAGCAATACCGGTGTCAGCACACCACTAAGCTTTACGCTTTCAATCAGATCTTGCATCTTCTCATCATCAAGAACCTTAAATGGATGATTCTTGAATGCATGGATCTTGTTGATCTCGATTTCCATTGCTGATTCTTCATTAACAACACCTAATAATTCATCAATACTTGCCAGTTTAATTTTTTCACCCGGTCTATTTTTCATCACTCATAACCTCCTGTGTCAGATTCATATATGCCATAGATACTTTACCTTTCGGACAATGCGTGTAGATACTAATTCCTTCTGCACTTGTCTCTGCCGCTTTTACTGACATTGGAATTACATTTTTAAAGATTGCAATCTGGCTTCCATAAGTTTTCTGTACAAGTGCCGCAATATCCTTCGCATAGTTGGTTCTGAAATCTACCATAGTCAAAAGGATTCCTTCTATCGTCAATTTCCGGTTCAGTCTTTTCTTTACCATAGAGATTGTTTTGATCAACTGCTGTAATCCCTTCACCGGAAGATAGGCTGCCTGGACCGGAATTAAAACAGAATCCGAAGACACCAAGGCATTGATCGTCATCATTCCAAGGCTAGGTAAGCAATCGATCAAGATATAATCGTATCGGGATCGTATCGTATCGATGTATTCCTTCATGATCATTTCCCGACTCATTACATTTCCCATCGTCACTTCCAAAGTTGACAATTCAATATTTGCCGGAAGCAGATCTACATTTTCCTGATGATGCAGAATACCGTCTTCCTCTGATATTTCATCTTCATTAATCACTTTCGTCATGATGGTTGCCAAAGTAACTCCCAGTTCATCCGGCTCTACATATCCAAGACTTGCTGTCAGACTTCCCTGTGGATCTGCATCGATCAATAATACTTTTTTTCCTTCTCTTGCCAGGCCAATTCCTAAATTTACGGTTGTGGTGGTCTTTCCGACTCCGCCTTTCTGGTTTGTAATGGATATCACTTTACACATATGTTGTTCCTCCTGTATTCTTTCATCAAAATTCTTCATCACGGAATGCTTCCAGATATTCATCAATAAGATCCAAATTAACTAACACGATTCTTTTGACATGGTATACTGCTCTGGCATCTTTTGCTAACTGTTGAAATGTATGGACTCCCATGGAATAAAGCATTGCCCCTTCCTCATAACGGACAAATTTCTTGCGTCCTCCTTTGACAAGCTTTTCCAAATCCGGAACCTTGCTTCGGTTATTTCCCATAACGCTTCCTCCTTCTCTTCTTTAATTCTGATACAACCTCAGGATTGCCTTCTAAAAAATCATCCAGAATATTCAGATCCACAATGGCTGTCTTTCGAATCGGATAATTGGCTTCTGCTTTTTTCGCTAGTCTGACAAAAGGCCAGTAGGACATCTTATAAATCTTTGCTCCTTGTGTGTAATTTACAAATCTGCGTTTCTTTCCTTCCAGATATTTTTCCAAGTCAGGTGTTTTTCGTTTTTTCATGGCTTCCTCCTTGTTTCCAGAAATTTATTTGGCAGGTACGTGAAAGGATATGTTTTCTGCATATCATCAAAATGAACAATTGCTATGCCTGACAACAAAAAAAGGACACCTTCCATTGGTATTTCTACCAAAAGAGAAGTGTCCCTTTATACACCTTATTTTTGAAAAATGCTCCTCAAAAATAATCAATATTTTACTTGTAAACAAATAAGTCAAACAGTTAAGAATCCATAGAGCTCCTTATTCTGTTTCCTTATAATCCATACATCATTATTTCAATCTATACAGCTCCAAGCCGTTTCATGTAGCTCCATGTCAATCCGTGGAACCACTTTTCCTGATTGGACGTCTATGACTACCAAACCGAACTCTTTTTTCTGGATTAGTACAGCTTAGCACCTGCCGGAATATGGTTATCAACCATCAGAAGATGCAGTTCTTCATCCTCTGAATTCTTCAGGTTATTTACTGCTGAAAGCAGCATACCGCAAGACTCGATTCCCATCATCTTTCTTGGCGGAAGGTTGGTGATTGCGATCAGTGTCTTACCAACTAATTCTTCCGGCTCATAGTAAGAGTGGATTCCGCTTAAGATCGTGCGGTCTGTACCTGTTCCGTCATCCAGTGTGAACTGAAGGAGCTTCTTGCTCTTCGGAACTGCTACACACTCTTTAACCTTTACGGCACGGAAATCAGATTTACTGAATGTATCAAAATCAACCTCTTCTTCAAATAAAGGCTCAACCTTTACGTTGGAGAAGTCAACTTTTGCGGTCTCTGCTGGAGCAACTGCAGCTGTCTGAGCTACATTATTTGCTTCATTTTTTGCAGAACCTTGTGATTTCATTGTCGGGAACAGAAGTACGTCACGAATTGCCTGGCTATCTGTCAGGAGCATAACGAGACGGTCGATTCCGTATCCGATACCACCTGTTGGCGGCATACCGATCTCCAGTGCGTTCAGGAAGTCTTCATCTGTATGGTTTGCTTCCTCATCACCTGCGTCTGCAAGAGCATCCTGTGCTTTGAAACGCTCTCTCTGATCGATCGGGTCGTTGAGCTCGGAATATGCGTTACACATTTCCCATGTATTGATAAAGAGCTCGAAACGCTCTACCTTGTTCGGATCGGAAGGTTTCTTCTTGGTAAGAGGAGAGATCTCGATCGGATGATCCATGATGAATGTCGGCTGGATCAGCTCTTTCTCACAATATTCCTCAAAGAAGAGGTTGATGATATCACCTTTCTTGTGACGATCCTCATATTCAATATGATGCTCATCAGCAAGTTTCTTAGCTGCCTCATCATCTGCTACTTCGGCAAAGTCGATTCCTGCATATTTCTTGATGGCATCGTTCATGGTCAGACGTGCGAAAGGCTTTCCAAGATCGATCTCGATACCATTGTAGGAAATCTTTGTGGAACCGCAGACCTTCTCTGCAAGGTAACGGAACATGGACTCTGTCAGCTCCATCATTCCCTCATAATCAGTATATGCCTGATAAAGCTCCATCAGAGTGAACTCCGGATTGTGACGGGTATCAACACCCTCGTTACGGAATACACGGCCGATCTCGTAAACTCTCTCAAGTCCGCCTACGATCAGTCTCTTAAGATAAAGCTCCAGGGAAATACGAAGCTTAACGTCTTCGTTCAGTGCGTTGTAATGTGTCTCAAATGGTCTTGCAGCTGCACCGCCTGCGTTGGAAACCAGCATTGGTGTCTCAACTTCCATGAAGTCACGTCCTGCAAGAAAATTACGGATCTCCTTAAGGATCTGGGAACGTTTGATAAATACATTCTTGCTGTCCTGGTTCATGATAAGATCCACATATCTCTGACGATAACGGGTATCTGTATCTGTCAGTCCGTGGAATTTCTCAGGAAGGATCTGTAAGCTCTTGGAAAGAAGAGTCATCTTCTCTGCATGAATGGAGATCTCACCTGTTCTTGTTCTGAAAGCAAATCCCTCCAGACCAAAAATATCACCGATATCAGATTTCTTGAAATCTGCATAGGAATCGGTTCCAATGGCATCTCTTGCCACATAAACCTGAATGTTACCCTGTAAATCCTGGATATTGCAGAAAGAAGCTTTTCCCATTACACGTTTGAACATCATACGTCCTGCGATCGCTACGTGGATCGGGCTTGCGTCCATGATGCTTCTTCTTTCTTCATAATCCTTCTTCTGAGCCTCTTTTGCCTGCTCTTCATCAAGACCTGTTACGTCAAGCTCCTTGCGGTCTTTGAGAAGCTCTGCCTCATGTGCTTCATAAAGCTTCTTTACCTCAAGGGAATGATGTGTCTGATCAAATTTTGTGATCTGAAACGGGTCCCTGCCGTTTGCCTGAAGGTCTGCCAGTTTGTCACGACGTACCTTAAGCAGCTGGTTTACATCCTGCTTCTTCTGCTCTGCCACTTGTTGGCCTCCTTAATCTATCTATCGTTCAGCGGATATGTGCGATCCGCTCCGTTACCTGTTTTATACGTTTCTCTGGATCTCAAGAACTTTGTATTTCATGATTCCGGACGGCATTTCAACCTCAACGATATCGTTGGTGTGAGCGCCGATCAGCGCCTTACCTACCGGAGACTCGTTGGAGATCTTACCCTCAAGGCTGTTAGCCTCTGTGGAACCTACAATCTTCAGCTCCATGTCTTCATCAAACTCATAATCATGAACCTTAACCTTGCAGCCTACGCTGATTCTGTCAAGATCAACTTCGTCCTCTACTACAACCTCGGCATTCTTGAGGATCTTCTCGATCTCCTCGATACGTGCCTCGATATCTCTCTGCTCGTCTTTTGCTGCATCGTACTCAGCGTTCTCAGAAAGGTCTCCCTGCTCTCTGGCCTCTTTAATCTTTCCTGCAACTTCTTTTCTCTTAACAACTTTCAGATCGTGCAGCTCGTCTTCCAGTTTTCTAAGTCCTGCGTATGTGAGTAAGTTCTTCTTTGCTTCTTCCATTTTGCCTTACTTCCTTTCAAAACCGCGCTGTTTTTTTCTGAAAAAATACAGCTTCGGATATTTCTGTTGCTACCATTCCCAAGAGCTCTTTTTCCTAAAAAAGGGCGTAAAAACCTCAGGATATTCACAATTCCTGTATTATACCGAAAAGCCCCTGTATTGTCAAGCATTCCACGTCGAAAAAAGGGCCCTGAAAATGTAGAAAAAACCGCAGGAAAATTTAAATTTCCACACGGTTTTTTCGCAGCATTTTTTCTTATTTCTGTTTCTTATTTTTCTTCCGGGAAAAGGTCTTTATACCGGTTGGTTACCATCTGTGTCTGGAACTCAAAATCCTGCTTGTGCTGATTGACCAGTGTAGACAGGATAATTCCGGAAAACCAGCAGATAATCGCTGTCATGATCACAAATCCACTTACGATCAGTGTAGGCAGTTTGTTCACAGTTCCCACTTCCAGAAAGTGGATCAGTACCGGAATAAAAAATGCCATCCCGACTACAAACAGCACCGCTGCTATAATAGAAAAGAATTCCAACGGCTTATAATTTTTAAACATTCTCATGATCGTCTTCAGCACTTTAAATCCATCTGCGTAGGTATTCAGTTTGGATTCGCTTCCCTCCGGACGGTCGCGGTATTCAATGATCACATTCTCTACCTGCATGTTCTTGTCAATGGCATGAATCGTCATTTCTGTCTCAATCTCAAAATTTCTGGAAAGGACCGGAAATGTTTTTACAAAGCGGTAACTCATTGCCCGGTATCCGGTCATAATGTCCTTGATATCACTTTTGAAAAGGCGGTTGATAGAACCACGGACAATGCTGTTTCCGAAATTATGGAAAGGACGTTTGTTCTCTGTAAAATATGTAGAGGACAGGCGATCTCCGACAACCATGTCTGTTCCGTTTTTCAGAACTTTCTCACACATCTGTGCCGCAAATTCCGCCGGATAGGTGTCGTCCCCGTCAACCATCAGATAGCACTGTGCATCAATATCACGAAACATACTGCGGATTACGTTGCCCTTTCCCTGCTGATATTCATAACGGACAACAGCCCCTTCTTTCCTCGCAATCTCGTCTGTACCATCTGTGGAATTGTTATCATATACGTAAATCACAGACTCCGGAAGTGCTTTTCGCATATCACGGATAACCTTGGCTACAGTCTTACTTTCGTTATAGCAAGGTATCAAAACTGCTATTTTATCTGGCATCTGTACTTTTTTTCTCCTGTAAAGCTCTTATGTTTTCTGACCGACCCACTGACTGTAGCACGCGTTCTGTTCCTTGTCAATAGCCCTGGCGGTTTCTTCCTCTTTATCGTTCAAGAAGCATATCTGTAAGTTTTTTCAGTTCTTCATAACTTGCAATATTGTTGGATTCTCTCCGGATTCCGGCACTGTGCCGCATGCCTGCCGTATACCAGGCTACATGTTTCCGCATTTCACGGATTCCGATATATTCACCTTTGATTTCGATCTGGTTTCTGGCATGACGCAGGATCATTTCACAAACTTCCTCCACGGTTGGTTTCGGAAGTTTTTCTCCGGTAAGAAAATAGTGGTTCAGCTCCCGGAAGATCCACGGGTTTCCACGTACTGCACGGCCGATCATCACCGCATCACAGCCGGTTTCTTTAAACATGGCTGCTGCGGTTTCCGGTGAAATGATATCTCCGTTTCCGATCACGGGAATCGTCACCGCTTCCTTCACCCTGCGGATGGCATCCCAGTCTGCCTGTCCGGAATAATACTGCTGGCGGGTTCTTCCATGTACAGCAATGGCTGCTGCCCCGGCATCTTCCACACGTCTGGCGATTTCCACCACATCCACCGGTGTTTTATCATCAAAACCGATACGCACTTTCACAGTCACCGGCTTGGAAATGGCGCCGGAAACACTGCGTACGATCTCTTCGATCAGTTTAGGATTTTTCAGAAGTGCGGAGCCTTCCCCGTTGTTTACCACCTTGGGGACAGGGCATCCCATATTGATATCGAGAATGTCAAAAGGACGCTCCTCGATACTTTTTGCCACCTCTGCCATCAGATCCGGCTCACTGCCAAAAAGCTGCATGGATACCGGATGCTCCCCTGGATCGATCTCCATCAGTGCCTCTGTATTCTTATTGTGAAAAGAAATTGCCTTGGCGCTGACCATCTCCATACAGATCAGTCCTGCTCCCTGCTCCTTGCAAAGTCTTCGAAATGCCAGATCTGTAACCCCGGCCATCGGCGCAAGCACAAAGGGATTCGGGATCTCCACATTTCCGATCTTCCACTGCATCTTCATGGATCAGTCCTCAACTGTATCTGCTTTTTTCTTAAGTTCCTCGTCCGGGATATCTCCCAGGAAAAATACTTTGTAGTACATTTCCAGAGATTCCAGAAGCTCTCTTTTGTCACGCTGGAGTTCCTTGATCTTCAGCGCACTTCCGATCTCATCAAAACGGGCATCTGCCTCCAGTGCTTCTGTCTTAAACTGCAGGCTTCCGTCCTCGTCAAATTCCAGTGTCAGGATCCCGCCTACATCCTCTGTGAAAAGCACGCACATGATCTGCAGTTCCTGCTTTACTGCTTCCGGAAGGGACGCAAAATCCTGGTTAAAATAATATTTCTGCTCATATGAGCTCGCTCCGCAGAGCACAATGTTATCCTGATACATAAACTCTCCTTTATTTACACATAGCTGTACAGACCGCGCACAGAAACCTCTCCGGAATTTACTTCCTCAACAGTTCCATCTGCACGTTCCACCAGAAGTTCTCCGCCGGGGTTGATTCCCCTTGCAATTCCTTCGTATGGATTGTTCTGATCCAGCACACGTACCGGCTGGTTCAGATTGGCCAGAAGTTTCTCATAATCCGGTTTCAGGCCACTTAAATCTTCCGTCTCTACAAACTTCTCATAATTTTCCTCAAAGTGTTTCATCACAAGCCCGGTTACCTCTGCCCGGTCAAAAGGATGTCCGCTTTCCAGATACAGAGAAGTGGCTTTGTCCGCCATCTCTTCCGGGAAGCTGTCCATATTTACATTAATCCCGACTCCAATAACCGCACAGCCGATCTTATCCTGTTTCATGGTCATCTCGGTGAGGATGCCGCAGATTTTTTTGCGGGAAACTACCACGTCGTTGGGCCATTTGATTCCCACATCAAGACCAAGATCCTCAACTGCCTGAGCAACAGAAAGGCCCATGACCAGTGTCATCATCGGGGCCTTCTGAGGTGCAAATTCCGGGCAGATCAGAAGGCTCATGGTGATGGCGCTTTCCGGCGGTGCACTCCACCGTCTTGTGAAACGTCCGCGGCCTGCAGACTGATACTCCGCCACAAAAAGCTCACCATGTCCCGCTCCTTCTTCCTTCCAGGCACGTTTGCCCCAGAGGTTGGTGGAATCAATTTCTCTTGCAAAATGGACGGTTTTGCCCGCCCATTTTGTATGTGTTGCCTGTGAAATTATTTCTTCATTAAATAACTCTGCCATTATTTCTCCGGCTCTCCTAATGTAGCAACGATCACAGCCTTGATGGTATGCATACGGTTCTCTGCTTCGTCAAATACCTTGGACTGCGGAGACTCGAATACCTCGTCTGTAACCTCCATGTCTGTAAGGTTGAAACGCTCGCCCATCTCTTTTCCAATCTTTGTCTTAAGATCATGGAATGCAGGCAGGCAGTGAAGGAAGATTGCCTTCTCACCGGCGTTCTCCATTACATGTTTCGTAACTTTGTATGGTGTCAGGTCATGGATACGCTCTGTCCATACTTCGTCAGGCTCGCCCATGGATACCCATACATCTGTGTAGATAATGTCTGCATCTTTGGTTCCTGCCTCTACATCCTCTGTGAGAGTGATGGTGGAACCTGCCTCTTTTGCCCACTGCTGGCACTGTGCTACCAGTTCATCATTCGGGAAATATTTTTTATTGGTGCAGGCTACGAAATCGAGACCAAGTTTGGAGCATACAACCATGAGGGAGTTACCCATGTTGTAACGGGCATCACCCATGTATACAAGTTTCAGGCCTTTCAGTTTGCCGAAATGCTCACGTACTGTCAGCATATCTGCAAGCATCTGTGTCGGATGATACTCGTTTGTCAGACCATTCCATACCGGAACACCTGCATGTTTTGCAAGCTCCTCAACAATATCCTGGCCAAATCCGCGGTACTCAATTCCTTCATACATTCTTCCAAGAACTCTTGCTGTATCTGCGATGCTCTCTTTCTTTCCGATCTGGGAACCTGTCGGATCAAGATAAGTGGAACCCATTCCCAGATCATGAGCAGCTACTTCGAAGGAACAGCGTGTTCTTGTACTTGTTTTTTCAAAGATCAGGGCAATGTTCTTGCCTCTGTAATACTCATGAAGCTCTCCGGCTTTTTTCTTTGCTTTCAGGTCCGCTGCAAGATCGATCATGTAAGTGATCTCTTCCGGTGTAAAGTCTTTCAGTGTCAGGAAATTTCTTCCTTTAAGATTCATAATATATCCTCCTCACGGCTGCAGATTTATTTCTGCTCTGCCGGTTTATCTGTCATGATTTCCTTCAGGGATGTTGCCAGCCCTGCAATGCCCTGTATCTCGGACGGAATGATGATCTTCGTTGCCTTGCCGTCAGCAACCTTTGTAAGAGCCTCCAGGCTCTTCAGAGTAAGAACAGATTCATCTGCTCCTGCTTCCTTGATCATACGAAGTCCTTCTGCAGTTGCCTGCTGTACTTT
This sequence comes from Blautia sp. MCC269, assembly GCF_018785655.1. NCBI lineage: Bacteria > Bacillati > Bacillota > Clostridia > Lachnospirales > Lachnospiraceae > Blautia > Blautia sp. MCC269. The sequence goes on from NZ_WQQE01000031.1 coordinate 42,474, forward strand.
AAGGACTGCCTGTGCCTGTCCTTCAGCCTCTTTGATCATACGCTCCTTCTGAGCCTCCGCATGAAGGATCGCCGCCTGCTTCTCAGCCTCAGCATCCAGGATAGCGGACTGTTTTTTACCCTCTGCAACAAGGATGGTTGAACGTTTCTCTCCTTCTGCTTTCAGGATGGCTTCTCGTCTCTCACGCTCAGCCTTCATCTGTTTCTCCATGGCATCCTGGATGGCTGCCGGAGGAATGATGTTCTTAAGCTCCACACGGTTAACCTTGATTCCCCATGGATCTGTAGCCACATCAAGGGAAGCACGCATCTTGGTATTGATAACCTCTCGGGATGTCAGTGTCTCATCCAGTTCCATATCACCGATGATATTACGAAGTGTTGTAGCAGAAAGATTCTCGATAGCCATGATCGGATTCTCAACGCCATATGCATAAAGCTTCGGATCTGTGATCTGGAAAAATACAACGGTATCGATCTGCATGGTTACGTTATCTTTCGTAATCACCGGCTGCGGTGGAAAATCCACAACCTGCTCTTTTAAGTTTACTCTTCTTGCAACACGCTCAATGAACGGAACCTTGAAATGAATACCTGTGCTCCAGGTAGCTTTGTAAGCGCCAAGACGTTCCAGTACCACAGCATAAGCCTGCGGCACAATGCGGATGCAGGATGCAAGTACCCACAATACAAGAACGATGACTACAAGCAAAACAATAACTCCACCCATAATTTTAGCCCTCCTTATTATCTTCTTTTACGATCAGCTTCACTCCGCGGATCTCTTTGATCTCAACTACTGCACCGGCCGGTATTTCAACCGATTCGTCGGCTGAACGTGCCGTCCATTCGATATCATTGATCCGCACCTGCCCGGTCTGAGCCAGGTTGTTGATTGGCTGTATCACTACGGCCCTTTTTCCCAGAAGGCTCTCTGCATTGGTCTTCTCCACGCCCTTGTTCATGTAGCGAACCGCCAGAGGTCTGGTAAAGATCAGAAGCACCACGGAAACTCCGAAAAATAAAAGGAGCTGTACAACAATTCCCCCGCCGAGCCACGAGACAATGCACGCCACAAGAGCACCGCCTGCAAACCAGACAGTGGTAAGTCCTACCGTGATCACTTCAATTACCAGTAAAATTGCCAGTATTCCAAGCCAGGCCAAAGGTGTCATAAAACCCCTCCTCTCTTATTCTCTTCTCTGTCTTGCAGCTTCATACATCAAAATCCCCGATGCCATAGCAGCATTCAGCGATTCTACTTTTCCGCACATCGGGATGCGTATCAGGCAGTCTGCTGCGTCCGCAGCCTGGTCTGTAAGACCTTTTCCCTCGTTTCCGATAAAAAATGCGGTACCACCTTTATAGGATTCATGATCGTAGGAATTCTCACCTTTCAGATGAGCTGCAAAACTGCGGATTCCTTTTTCTTTCAGCTTCTTTTCTAATGATACCACATCTTCCACATATAGAAAAGGCATTCTGTAAATGGAGCCCATGGTAGAACGGATCACCTTGGGATTTGTGATATCCACACAGGTTTTTGTAAGAAAAACGCCGCTCACGCCGGCACCCTCACCGGTCCTAAGAATGGTTCCCGCATTTCCCGGATCCTGAAGATCTTCAAGGACCATGACCAGAGGATTTTCTCCTGCCAGTACTTCTTCCTCGCTCCAGGAAGGCAGTTTCAGAACGGTAAGGATTCCCTGGGGAGTCTTGGTATCACACATCTGACGGAATACGGAATCTTTCACGATCTCATAAGGATATTTCTCTACCTGAGCCATCAGTTCCCCATCCTGGGAAAAAGTCTCAGAGACAAACACCTGAAAAACCCAGTTTTCCGGTGCTTCCAGGAACATCTTCCGGCCTTCTGCCACAAAAAGTCCCTGTTCTCTTCTGGCTTTTGCCTTCTGGTTCAGTTGCATGACATTTTTTATTTTTGCATTTGATACGCTGGTTATCATACTTTTTATCTTACTCCTTGCACTTATCCTGTTTACGGAATCTTCGAAAAATCACTTCATAAACGCCGGTTCCGCATTAAGATCCTTATTTTTTCCAATGGCGATTATGGAACAGCGGTCCGGAAGCGGCTCGGACGGTTTCAGATCTACTGTGACATTTTCGCCCTGTTTAATACCAATGATATTGATGTGAAAACGCTCACGTACATTCAGATCTATCAGGCTTTTTCCAACCCATGACTCCGGAATGGAAAACTCCGCCATACTGAATTCCGCCGAAAGTTCAAATACATCCAGATATCCGCCGGACAGGAGATTTCTGGCAACACGGAGTCCCATGGCCTGTTCCGGATAAATGATTTTATCTGCACCGATTTTGTCAAGAATACGTCCATGAAGAGAATTCATGCTTTTTGCAACTACAAAGGGAACTCCCAGATCCTTGGCCTGCATGGTTGCGGAAATGCTGGCTTCCAGATTTTCGGCAACTGCGATAATGGCCACATCCACATTCTGAACTCCCAGTGCTTTCAGGATTCCAGGTTCACGGACATCTGCTTTCACCGCGTAGGTTACTTTTTCGGAAATCTCTTCGATATTTTCTTCTTTGTCGTCAATGGCAAGGACATCACAGTCGGACTCTGCCAGCGTCACCGCCAGAGTCATTCCAAACTGTCCAAGCCCGATCACAGCAAAAGATTTATTTTTCATTTTATTCTCCTGTTTAACCGATCATGATATCTTCTTCCCCGAGATGAGTCGTGCTTCCCGGCCTGTTACGCACACGCACCACAACTGCAGTTCCCAGTGTCAGTGGTCCGATACGTCCCAGATACATGGTAAGGATCACGATCCACTTGCCTGCCACATTCAGCTGAGGTGTCAGTCCTCTGGAAAGTCCTACTGTAGCCCCCGCAGAAGTGATCTCATATAAAACATCTGCCAGATCCACTCCCGGCATTACTGCGGACAAAAGCACCGTCATGGTAAAAAGGATCAACACACTGGTTCCTGCAACAACCATGGCAGAACGGAGATAGCTCTCACGGATCCTGCGGCCGTATACCTCTACATCCTTTTTTCCCTGAAGATATGCTGCAATAGAAAGGATCAGAACCGCAATGGTAGTAGTCTTCACACCACCGGCAGTGCCCATGGGTGATCCTCCGATAAACATCCACAGTAGGGAAATGATCACGGTAGGTGTGGACAAAAGCGACTGATCCATGGTATAAAATCCCGCCGTACGTGTTGTCACTGACTGGAAAAAGGATGCCATGAGCTTTGTTCCCAGTGGTGCCCCCTTTAGCGTGGAAGGGTTTCCGGATTCAAAGATAAATACCAGAAATGCTCCTGAAAATACCAGGATCCCGGTCATCGTAAGGACCAGCTTGCTCTGAAGCCGCAGTACACGAAAAATTCTGGATGGGGAGAGCTCTTTTCTCAGAACCTTGCGGAATTTATCCCACAGATCCCACCAGACGATAAATCCAAGACCTGACACAATGATCAGGCCAATCGTAGTGATATTGACCAGCGGATTGCTCACATATACCGAAAGGCTTGTTTCCCCGAAAAGATCGATCCCTGCGTTGCAGAATGCAGATACCGCCAGAAATATGGCATGCACCAGACCTTTTTTTATTCCAAATTCCGGTACAAAGCAAAACGCATACAGGACCGCACCGATTCCTTCTGCAAGAAACACGCATTTCACCACACTGCGGACTACAGCCACGACTCCACCCATTTCATCCAGGTTATAGGATTCCTTGATGATCCGCCGGTTTTTCAGGGAAATTTTTCTGCGGAGGCTGATAAAGATCATATTGGCAAGGGCAATCAGTCCGATGCCTCCAATCTGTATCAGACATAGTATGACAATTTTTCCGATGTGGCTCCACTGCGTCGCCATAACAACTGTGGAAAGTCCTGTCACACATACGCTGGTTGCTGCTGTAAAAACAGCATCCGGGAAGGTAACAGCCTGCCCGGGTGCACTGCAGAACGGCAGCCATAAAATAAGTCCGCCTACAAAAATCACCCCCGCAAAGCCGAGGGCAATTATTTGTGACGTATTCAGTTTATGCAATCCGTCTGAAACTTTTTTCAAGTTCATATTTTTTATTTATTGTAGTTGTGAGAAAGGGAATTGCAAACCTCCCACATGTATGGGTCTACATTCTTCTGCATTGCAAGAGCCTCGTTGATATCGAAGTCGACGAACTCTCCGTGACGGTATCCAACAACACGGCTGCGTTTACCGGCAACAAGAAGGTCTACTGCAAGAGCACCCATCATAGACGCATATACACGGTCCTTACATGTCGGGCTTCCACCACGCTGCATGTGGCCAAGGATAGTAGCACGTGTCTCAATACCTGTTGCGGCCTCGATACGTTTTGCCATAGCTTCTGAATGACCGATACCCTCGGCATTTACGATAATGTGGTGTTTTTTACCTTTTTTACGGCTCTCTACAATGTTATCAATAAGTCTCTGCTCATCATAATCATATTTCTCCGGGATCAGGATATCCTCAGCACCGTTTGCGATACCGCACCATACTGCAAGGTATCCGGCGTTACGTCCCATAACCTCGATGATACTGCATCTCTCATGGGATGTGGAAGTATCACGTACCTTGTCGATGGCTTCCATCGCTGTGTTTACAGCTGTATCGAAACCGATGGTGTACTCGGTACATGCGATATCAAGGTCAATGGTTCCCGGCAGGCCAATGGTATTGATTCCAAGGTTCGCAAGTTTCTGAGCACCTGCGAAGGAACCGTCTCCACCGATAACAACAAGGCCGTCGATTCCATGCTTTCTGCAGATCTCCGCCGCCTGCTGCTGTCCTTCCTCTGTTCTCATCTCTGCACATCTGGCAGTATAAAGAATTGTTCCGCCTCGCTCAATCGTATCGGAAACATCTCTTGCTGTCATGTCTTTGATCTCTTCGTTTAAGAGACCGCTGTATCCTTTATAGATTCCCTTTACGTTCAGTCCGCTGCTTAATCCTCTTCTGACAACAGCACGGATTGCAGCATTCATTCCAGGTGCGTCACCGCCACTGGTCAAAACGCCGATCGTTTTGATTTTGTTCTCTGCCATATTGTTATCCTCCATCTTATGAAACAACCTATTGTAATACACATATTCGGATATAGTTTATAGCATTTTTATAAGTTTTTCAATACTCTGTCCACAATTTTAACATTGAAACTTCCATATTTTTCACCCATACGTTCCAGCCAGGAATCCTCGATATGGACCTGATAAGCAGGTGGAAGTTTCTTCATTGCCTTCACATCTTTGAGATAAATAACTACGGTGCTGTTTCCTCTGGATTCCATCAGATCATCTACCAGACCTGTCTCGGCTTTTGCGTAGTCTTCACGGCTTTCGAACTGAATCCAGAGTTCTTTTGGCATATCGTCAAACATGCGGACTTTTTCCAGGATCAGTTTGCTGGCTTTATCGTCTTCCGCAGATACTCTTCCCTGGATAAAAAGTCTGGCATCTTCGTTCAGGAACATCTGGCACTTTTCGTAATCACGTGGAAATACCACAACTTCTACGGTACCTACCAGATCTTCCACGGTGAGGAACGCCATTACCTTGTTATTCTTTGTATATTTTATGGTTTTATCCGTGATCATTCCGCCTACGATCACTTTCTGATTGTCGTAAACTTCCGGAATTCCGGTTTCATCATCCGGCTGGAAATCCGAAGTTTTTGCGGAGATCATTTTTTCCATCATATTCCGGTAGCGCTCCAGTGGATGACCACTGAGATAGATGCCAAGCACTTCTTTTTCGAAAGTCAGGATGATCTCTTTGGGATATTCCTCAACCTGCGGCATACGGATTTCGAATTCCTTTTTGTCCTCTTCAGAAGCAATATCAAAAAGGCTCAGCTGTCCGGCCATGGTGTACTTTTTGTCCTGGTTGATGCTGTCGATGATCTGTGTATATATGGTCATCTTTTGCTTACGGTTTCCTTCCAGACAGTCCAGCGCTCCGGCCTTGATCAGGTTCTCCACAACACGCTTGTTGATCTGGTCGATGTTCCGCTCCACAAAAGTCTTCAGGGAAGTGTATTCCCCGTGCTCCTCACGTTCCCTCACAATTCCTTCAATAACCGGACGGCCGATGCTCTTGATGGCAGAAAGTGCATAACGGATGGCACCGTTGTCAACAGAAAAACCATAAACACCATGATTGATATCCGGCGGAAGGATCTGGATTCCCATCTGACGGCACACGGAAATATACTCTGCAACCTTGTTTGGCATTTCCACAACGGATGTCATCAGCGCAGCCATGAATTCTACCGGATAGTAATATTTCAGATATGCGGTTTGGTAAGAAACCACCGCATAGGCGGCAGCATGAGACTTATTGAAGGCATACTTCGCAAAGTCTGTCATCTCATCGTAGATCTTGTTTGCGATCTCCTCGGAGATGCCATTGGCGATACAGCCCGGAACCCCCTCTTCCACATTTCCGTAAACGAAATTCTGGCGCTCTTTTGCCATAACAGAAGCTTTCTTCTTGGACATGGCACGGCGCACCAGGTCGCTTCGTCCAAGAGTATAGCCTGCAAGATCACGGACGATCTGCATAACCTGCTCCTGGTATACGATACAGCCATAGGTCGGCTTTAGGATGGGCTCCATCTGCGGGCAGTCATAACGGATGGTATCCGGACGGTTTTTTCCGCGGATGTACTGCGGAATGAAATCCATGGGACCCGGACGGTAAAGGGAAATTCCCGCGATGACATCCTCAAGGCTCTGAGGCTTCAGTTCCTTCATGAAGTTTTTCATTCCGGCACTCTCAAGCTGGAACACACCGTCAGTACGTCCTGTTCCGAGAGAATCCAGTACTTTTTTGTCGTTGTAATCAATTTTCTGCATATCCAGGAAAACGCCGGTACTCTGTTCTATCATTTTTACCGCGTTCTGGATAACGGTCAGGGTACGTAATCCCAGGAAATCCATTTTCAGAAGACCCAGTTCTTCCAGTGTTGTCATGGTAAACTGGGTGACAATGGAACCGTCCTGGGCTCTGGAAAGAGGTACGTATTCCGATACGTCTTTCTGGCTGATCACAACACCTGCTGCATGCATGGAAGTATGTCTTGGCAGCCCCTCCAGACGCTTGGCAAGGTCGATCAGGCGGTGGATATCTTCCTGTTCCTCATAGGCTTTCCGGAACTCCGGATTCATTCCCAGTGCCTTATCAATGGTGATATTTGGCTCCTGTGGAACCATCTTGGCGATGGTGTCTACCTGGGCATAAGGCATGTCCAGAACACGGCCTACATCACGGATCACACCGCGGGCTGCCAAAGTACCGAAGGTAACGATCTGAACCACGCAGTCATCGCCATATTTCCGCCGTACATAATCGATAACTTCCTGTCTTCGTTCAAAGCAGAAGTCCACATCAATATCCGGCATGGATACTCGTTCCGGATTCAGGAAACGCTCAAAGAGAAGATCATACCGGATCGGATCCAGCTGGGTGATCCCAAGTGTATAGGCAACCAGGCTTCCTGCGGCGGAACCTCGTCCCGGGCCGACCATGATATCATTGTCTCTGGCATATTTGATGAAGTCCCACACAATGAGGAAGTAATCTACATATCCCATGTTTTTGATGGTGGACAGCTCATAATCCAGGCGTTTTTTCAGCGCATCGGTTACCGGATGATAACGCTGTTCCAGCCCTTCATGGCAAAGCTTGTTCAGATACTCCCAGGAGGTCAGTCCGTCGGGCACATCATATTTCGGCAGCTTGGTCACGCCGAATTCGATCTCCACGTGGCAGCGCAGCGCGATCTTGTGGGTATTTTCCAGAGCTTCCAGAGCATATGGAAAAAGTCTCGCCATCTCTTCTGGAGATTTCACATAATACTGGCCGCCCTCATAGCGCATTCTGTTCTCATCGCTGAGTTTTTTCTGGGTCTGCAGACAGAGGAGCACGTCATGGGGCTCCGCATCCTCAGCCATGGTATAATGCACGTCATTGGTAGCAACCAGGTCGATTCCTGTCTCTCTGTGCATGCGGAGAAGCTGCTGGTTTACCGTCTGCTGCTCCGGAATTCCATGATCCTGAAGCTCCAGGAAGAAATTTCCTTTTCCAAAAATATCCTGATAACGCAGGGCTGCGATCTTTGCATCCTCATACATTCCACGGGCAAGATACCTTGCGACCTCTCCTGCCAGGCAGGCACTTAAGGCAATAATCCCCTCGTGATATTTTTCCAGAAGTTCCAGATCCACACGTGGCTTGTAATAAAAGCCTTCCACAAATGCCTTGGATACAATCTTCATCAGGTTGCTGTATCCCTGATTATTCTCGGCCAGCAGAACCAGGTGGTAATAACGGTCATCGCCACTTCCCACTTCACGGTCAAAGCGGGAACCCGGAGCCACATAAACCTCACATCCCAGGATGGGATTGATCCCGGCTTCTCTGGCAGCCCTGTAAAAATCGATCACACCATACATAACGCCATGATCGGTGATCGCCGCGCTGTCCATTCCCAGTTCTTTTACTCTGGCTACATACTCTTTGATCTTATTGGAGCCATCCAGAAGACTGTATTCTGTATGGACATGTAAATGTGTAAACTCCAAATTTTTCTCTCCTTACTGTAAAAACAGGGCTCCGGATCCTCCCCGCTCTGCACTTTTCTCGGAACGTGCCGGAGCGTGTCTGATCCGGAGCCGGTCAACACCTTGTTATTTTTTAATGTAGATCCTCTTATCACGGATCTCTACTTTTCCTTCTTTCATCAGATGGCCGACCGCACGCTTGAATGCGTTCTTGCTGAGACCAAACTCTCTCTTGATGACTTCCGGTGAAGCATGATCATCAAATGGCAGCACGCCTGCAAATTCCTCGATCACGCTGAGTACGCTCTCTGCATCTTCATTGATCTGGATGTAAGCTTTCTGACGGTCGCTGACATTCATCTTTCCATCCTCTTTTACCTCAGTGACACGAAGATCAAGAATAGCTCCCGGTCTGTATTTGCCGGTTGCCTCTCTTGCAGGGATCAGTGCGGAATATTTATCATCTACTGCAACAAATACACCGAAGTTTCCGCTGATCTCATAGACACGGCCCTTCACCATATCTCCCGGTACATAAGGAGTTCTGGTGGAAAGATAATGATACACTTTCATAGTTGCACAGAGTCTGCTGCTCTTATCTACATAAAGAGCTACCAGGCACTCCTCACCTTCACGTACTCTGTTGGTCTGCTCATGGTATGGAAGAAGAAGATCCTTCTCCAGTCCCCAGTCAAGAAAAGCTCCTATTCTGGTGACCTGTTTAACCTTGAGGACTGCTGTCTGTCCCACCTGGAGCATCGGCTCACGGGTAGTCGCAATCAGTCTGTCCTGAGAATCTTTGTAGATGAATACCTCGATCTCATCACCTACTTTGGTTCCTTCCGGTACCTGTTTGGACGGAAGAAGCACACGCTCGTTCTGAGGTGCGTTTCGGTCCTCTCCAAGATATATTCCGAAATCTACGGTTTTTACAACCAGTAATTTCTGTTTTTTACCTAATTCTATCATTCTTACTCCTGTTCCTAAAAAATATATATGTTCATTTACTGTTTGCTGTCTGTCCTGCATTATAACATAAGAGAATTATTATAGAAAGCACAAAAAAGGCAGCTTTGGAAATTTCTTTCCGTCACTGCCTTTTATCGGTCGGTTATGCGGATATCTGTGATCCGCATCCGGTCCATCTGTTTTTTTACTAATTTATTCTGTCGGTTTCTCAATCGGCATCGGGTTTTTCATCTTGATAACAAAAAGTACGATCAGCATCAGCACGATTCCAACCGGAAGCGCGATCCATGCTGTTTTTACAAAACCGGCAACAATATACGTTACGAAAGATACTGCCGCAGCTACGATCGCGTATGGAAGCTGTGTGGAAACGTGAGTTACGTGATCACACTGTGCTCCTGCGGAAGCCATGATGGTTGTATCGGAAATCGGTGAGCAATGATCTCCACATACCGCACCTGCCATGCAGGCAGACATGGAAATGATCATCATCTCAGGGCTGGATTTCTCAAATACCGCAACAACGATCGGGATCAGGATACCAAAAGTTCCCCAGGAAGTACCTGTAGCAAATGCAAGTCCGCATCCAACCAGGAAAATAATGGCCGGAAGGATAACTTCAATACCACCGGCAACAGAACGCATTGCTTCTTCTACGAATACCGCTGCACCAAGTGAGTCTGTCATAGCCTTCAGTGTCCATGCAAAGGTCAGGATCATGATCGCCGGTACCATAGCCTTGAAGCCTTCCGGGATGCATCCCATACAGTCTCTGAAATTGACCACACGGCGGATCATATAGAAGATAATGGCAAACACCAGACCAAAGGCACTTCCCATTGCAAGGCCTGTAGAGGCATCACTCTGTGAAAATGCGGTAACAAAATCTGTTCCGCTGAAAAATCCTCCTGTGTAGATCATACTGATGACACAGCAGATAACAAGCACAACGATCGGGATCACAAGATCGATCACCCTTCCTCTTGGATTCGGTGTCTCATCATCCGTTGCATTCTCATAAGGTCTTGCAGATGTTGTATAAAGATCTCCGTTCAGTGCGTTGATCTCATGTGTTTTCATGGCACCAAATTCGGTTTTCATCAGCACCATGCCAACCATCATTACGATCGTGAGAATTGCGTAAAAGTTATACGGAATGGTTCTTACAAAGATTGCAAGTCCATCCTGTCCTTCTACGAATCCGCTGACTGCTGCTGCCCAGGATGAGATCGGTGCGATGATACATACCGGAGCAGCTGTTGCATCAATCAGGTATGCAAATTTCGCTCTGGATACGTGATGTCTGTCAGTTACCGGACGCATAACGCTTCCTACTGTTAGGCAGTTAAAATAATCGTCAATGAAGATCAGGATTCCAAGGATGATCGCTGCAAGTTCCGCGCCCACACGAGTGTGGATCTTTTTGCTGGCCCATCGTCCGAATGCGGCGGAGCCGCCGGCCTTGTTCATCATACATACCACAGATCCCAGGATTACCAGGAAGATCAGGATACCTACGTTATAGCTGTCAGAAAGAACCTTGATGATTCCTCCCTCAAAAATCTGTGTTACGGTTCCTTCGAATTTGAATCCGGAATAAAGCAGTGCTCCTACTACAATTCCCACAAACAGAGAACTGTATACTTCTTTTGTGATCAGCGCAAGGATGATCGCTACAAGAGGTGGAAGCAGTGCCCAGATTGTTGCATACAGAGCAGGCTGATAAGTCTCCTCCGCATCCGCAGCCAGCACAGTCAGGGGACTTGCCAGTGCGCCCATGAATACCATTGCCATAACAGACAATGCTGTTCCTGCTTTTTTACTCATTTTTCTCCTCCCTTTTCGGGGACAAAAAAACGGAGGCTGTCCCTTCTTAAGAACACCTCCGGTTAAATAATCTTCTTTATTCAACTTACGATAGCGCTCCACATCCGTGACAGTACAACGCATATTCTGCGTTATCCCAGTACCCTGTCATCTGGCCTTTCAGAGCACTTCGGCAGATTTTCCTTTCTTTATGGACAGCCTGCCAGGGCCTCTCGTCCATAAATACTGATAAAATCCGCGCCTCTATCTCTTTATCCGTGACCGTTTACCCCCGCAAGGTTTCCCGGTCGCCTTTTTTCTTTATACTGTAGCAGTTTCCGACATAAATATCAAGTAGTTTGCTGTATAAATATCAGTCATACCAATTATCATGCTGCTGATCTCAGGAGCACTCTTCGTTCAGCAACCACTTCACATCCACACCCAGCACTTTTGCAAACACTCTCAGTTCATAATCTGCCACAAAACGTTCTCCGCCTTCGATCCTGCTGATACTGTCACGTTCCAGCATCACACCTTCCACCTGCATTTTTGCCGCCAGATCTGACTGTGACATCCGTTTTATATTTCTCATCTGACGTATTTTTTCTCCGGAAACGTTCTTTCTTCCCTGATAAGTGTAAATTTTCATCCTGCCACCTGTTTTCCAAAATGTGTTAATGTTCTGCATTTTTCTTGACATTAGCACATATTTTGATGGCACCTGTGTTAAAGGTCAGCAAATCTGGTTTTTTTCGACAAAAAATGAACATTTCTTCATTGTTTTACCCTGGATAGTATCTTTTACAGGACACTATTGTATCAGTAAAACAGTTATTCCATTCTGAATTACTGCCCGCCCGTAAACGGCACCTCTCCACAATTTATATTCCACAAAAAAAGAATGCCACACTTTTCCATGTGACATTCTTCTGCTTCTTTTTTTTCTTATTTATTTCCCTGTCCATAGTAGGCATTTGCGCCATGTTTTCTGTAGTAATGTTTATCCTGAAGCTCCTGCGGCGCCGGTTTTACATCCGGATTGATCAGCTCGCAGCGGGAAGCCATCTTGGCAACTTCTTCCAGGACAACTGCGTTGTGAACAGCCTCATGTGCATCTTTTCCCCAGGTAAACGGTCCGTGGTTTTTGCAGAGGACTGCCGGAACTGCTTCGTAATCTTTATCTTTGAAATAGTCGGCAATGAGAATACCGGTATTTTTCTCATAGGCTTCCTCGATCTCATCTTTTGTCAGGTTACGCACGCATGGAACTTCTCCGTAAATATAGTCCGCATGTGTGGTTCCGTAACACGGAATGGATCTTCCTGCCTGTGCCCAGCTTGTAGCCCAGGATGAATGAGTATGCACAATACCTCCGATATTCGGAAACGCATTGTAAAGTACCACATGTGTGGCTGTATCAGAAGATGGATTGTATTTACCCTCAACCTTGTTTCCCTCAAGGTCAACAACAACCATGTCTTCCGGTGTCAGTTTATCATAATCCACACCGCTTGGTTTGATGACAAAAAGTCCTTTTTCTCTGTCGATGCCGCTGACATTTCCCCAGGTAAACGTAACCAGGCCATATTTCGGCAGATCCATGTTTGCTCTGTAAACTTCTTCTTTTAATTTTTCCAGCATTGCGTTTCCTCCCTTTTATAAAGTGTCTTTACAATCCACTTCGTAATATATCCATGCTGTTTAAAACAGCTCTGATTACTTTGTAAATTCCACCACAGCGTAGGGTTCCTGATCTTCCGCATTGAGAACTACCGTTGCCTTATTTGCTTCCATATATACTTCCGGAATCATTACATTTCCAAGGACAGCCTGTCTCTTGTACTCCACACGAAGCTGATGGACCGCAAAATCCTCCGGCAGAAAATCAGCTGCCATTCGGATATACTGGCAGTTGTTTACGTGGTGGTTCGTATCCAGATGATGTTTCTGTACGGCAAAAGATTCCTGCGACTTCCGTTCTTTCGGAAGTGCGATCTTTCTCGGTGCATAATCCATTTCCATCTTCTCGCCCAGGTCATAAGGGTCGGTATCTGCTGCTGTCAGCTTTTCCGGAAGTCCTGTCTCTGTGTTGATAAAGGACCAGTAAGAATTCGCCCAGGCCAGTCTCTCGCCATCCGCTGTCTCAAGAATAAAATTACGCATTCCGATGAAACCACGGAATCCATAAGGAATGGTCGTTACTTTTATATTTTCACCAAGCTTCGGATATCTCTTCACAATTACCTGCCATGCGGAAAGTACCCAGGCTCTTTTCTGTACCTTTAATGCTTCCATTCCGAGACCTGTCTGTTCAGATTCAAAGGTACAGCAGTCCTGAAAATAATCCAGAACTCCCGGCAGCGTCAGGCAGCCATTCTCTCCGATCTCACTGAATCTTACGCGACTTTCAAAACTGTAGCTCATAATGTGCCTCCTGTTATACTGTCTGCAAATTTATTGTATCACTTGTTCTAAAGAAACACACTTGTTTTTTCTCTTATTTCATAGAACAAAAAAGCACCTCTCATCGAGGTGCTCAAGAAGCAGGGCTACAAGGATTCGAACCTTGAACTGACGGAGTCAGAGTCCGTTGCCTTACCGTTTGGCGATAGCCCTATGTGTTTTTGTTTCGCTTGCCTTATCGCTTGCGACGAATGATATTATATAACAGCTTTTTTAAAATTGCAACCCCTTTTTTTAAATTTTTTTATTTTTTTCTAAAAAACTTTTCCAAAGTGCCGGGAAGCCTTATTTTATGCGGCTTCCCGGCATTTTTCAGTTATACAGTAAAACAAATATTTATATTCCAAGTTCACTCTGATATTCTTTTTTATGTTCCCTCTTCTGATTATACATCACTTCGTCAGCCTCATGAAGCAATGTATCCAGATCTACCTTATCATGATTCCGGGGAACTCCTACAATTCCGCAACTGAAACTGCGGGCATAATTTGTTTTTTCTCTCAGGACAAACTGTTTCTGAATATCTGACAGGCGCTTCCTTGCATCATCGCCTGCACAATCCCGCATCAGAATGCAAAATTCATCTCCACCAATCCGGGCAAAAATATCTTCTTCACGGATATTTTCATTTACGATCCTGACAAAAAAGCGGATATATGCATCACCCTCCTGATGTCCAAACGTATCATTGATATATTTCAGGTGATCCAGGTCACAGTAGCAGACCGAAATCTGCTCCCCTGTTTGCAGAATCTCTTCTGCCTTTTCTTTCAGATAAAAACGGTTTCCGATCCTGGTAAGCATATCCTGGTATGCTTCTGCTTTCAGCTGTTCTTCCTTAACTCTCGTCTCTGTAACTTCCTGAACAATATTCACATAAGCCCATTCACCCTGCCATTTCATCTTGCCGGTAGTAATGGCATAAAATCGGTGATCAGAATCTTCTGCTTCCCACTTCCATTCATACAGTTCCTTTCGTCTGTTATTCTTCTGCGTTTTCTGCTCAATCTGACCGATCCACTGCTTATAAACATCCCAGTTCCGTACTTCATCCTCCGTTCTCCGGTTGCTGTACAGAAGGCTCTTTCCGTCCAGACTAATCACCAGGATCTACTTTTCACTTCTCGCGATCAGTTCCATCAGAAGCTGGCTGTAGCTCTCCGCCATCTCTGCATGTTTCTTCTCCTGCTCGGCAATAAGCTTCAGGGACTTTTCTCTTTCCCGGAGCTGCTCTGTCATGGTATTAAAAGCTTCCGAAAATTCCCCCAGATAAGAAACTGTCTGGGAATAATCCCCCTTGGCTACCTGCTTGGCCTGCCAGGTCAGATGATTCAGGTTCGCATGGATATTTTTGAGATTTTCACACAGAAAATTCTCTCTGGCGGGCTTAAAGCTGGAAAGGTCTCCTTTGGATAATGCGGCAGAACATTGTTTCATTTCCTTTACTGCCGTTTCCAGATACTGCAAACCCATTCCGAGTTTCTGAAAAGGCTCATCCAGACTGTCTATCTCCAAAGGCTTTACCTCAGAGTCGTATAAAATTGATCTCAGATATTCAAATAACAGTTCGCAGTTTCTGTCTTCCATTTATCAAACCTCTATTCCGATCATTCCTGTACATCTGCATGAAAACGGCAAACTCTGTCTCCCGTTGCCCAGCAGTCAACTTCTACCGCCGTGTACGGCTTTCCGGAGTACAGAGAAAGGATTCCTGCTATAAAACCTTCATCATAATTACATACGGTTTCCCCGAGAACAGGAAGCCCTGAACAGTCTGCATCTTCCGCAACGGTCAGGATAATTTTTCCGGTTTCTTCATTTACATCCTCAATACGGAGAACCCCGATTTTCAGCTCCTGCATTTTTTTCTGAAGTTCATTGACAAACTGATCCAGCGGCACATCCAGATCCAGCATGTTTTTTGCAAAATATTCTCCGGCTTTACGTCCTGCACTCCGGAATACCTCAATCTGAACCTCTTTTCCAAACCGGTTTTTCAGTTCGTCTTTCAGGGAATACTCCAGCATCCGATATACCATTACCGGAAGCTCATCTCCCAGATTTCCTCTGCATTTGGCATCATATTTAAAATAATCCTCAAACTGGATTTCTTTCATTTCCTTCAGAAAAATATTATCACCCATTGCCGTCTCCTGCTCAAATTTTTTATACATTTATAATAATCCATTCATTTTCCGGTGTCAATTTTATGTAACCTTTTTCTAATAAAAAAAGTATGAAAATTATCCATTTTTATGCACATCAAAAAATCTGACCCTTCTGTAAAAAAAATTTTACAATCCCCTCCTTTGTGTTATAATAAGCCTTATAAAAAAAGAACGGAAACTACCGTGTATTTTCCTCCGGTCACAATATCCGGAGGCACTTAAAGGAGAACTTTATGCGAGCAAATAACCTTACTCTGCTCACGGACCTCTATGAGCTTACCATGATGCAGGGATATTTCAAAAACCCGACCAACCAGACCGTTATCTTTGATATGTTCTACCGCAACAATCCATGTGGCGGCGGTTTTGCTATCTGTGCCGGACTGGAGCAGATGATCGAATACATCGAAAATCTCCGTTTCGCCGAAGAAGACATTACCTATCTGAGAAGTCTTGGCATCTTTGAGGAAGATTTCCTTGAGTACTTAAGCAACTTCAAATTCACCGGTGATATCTACGCGATCCCGGAAGGAACCGTAATCTTCCCGAGAGAACCAATGGTCAAAGTTATAGCACCGATCATGGAGGCTCAGCTTGTAGAAACCGCAATCCTGAACATCATGAACCATCAGAGCCTCATCGCTACCAAGGCAGCCCGCGTATGCCACGCAGCCAAGGGTGATCCGATCATGGAATTCGGTCTTCGCCGTGCCCAGGGTCCGGATGCCGGAATCTTCGGTGCCAGAGCTGCAGTGATCGGCGGATGTGCCGGTACTTCCAACGTACTGACCGGCCAGATGTTTGACGTTCCTGTTCTTGGAACCCATGCTCATTCCTGGATCATGAGCTTCCCGGATGAGTACACCGCATTCAAGACCTATGCGAAACTTTACCCGAATTCCTGTACTCTTCTGGTTGACACCTACGATGTCCTGAAATCCGGTGTTCCCAACGCAATCCGTGTATTCGAAGAGATGCGTGAGGAAGGCATCCAGCTGAAGAATTACGGAATCCGTATCGACAGCGGTGACCTTGCATACCTTTCCAAAAAAGCCTACAAGATGCTGGCTGCTGCCGGTTTTGACGATGCTACCATCTCTGCATCCAGCGATCTTGATGAATATCTTATCGAGAGCCTGAAAGCCCAGGATGCCAAGATCAATTCCTGGGGTGTTGGAACCAAGCTGATCACAGCCGATGACAACCCGGCATTCGGCGGCGTTTACAAACTTGCCGCTGTAAAAGACGCTGACAGTGATACCTTCCAGCCGAAGATCAAACTTTCCGAAAACACAGAAAAAGTTACCAACCCTGGCAACAAGACTGTATACCGTATCTACAGTAAGAAGACCGGAAAGATCAAAGCAGACCTGATCTGCCTGGCAGATGAGAAATTTGATCCGGAAGAAACCATGGTTATCTTCGACCCGGTTGACACCTGGAAAAAGACCAAAGTTCTGGGCGGAACCTACGAACTCCGTGAGCTTCTTGTTCCGGTAATTAAAGGTGGTAAGAGCATTTACAAATCTCCATCTGTCATGGAACTCCGCGACTATTGCAAACAGGAGCAGAACACACTGTGGGATGAGTCCAGACGTTTTGTAAATCCGCAGAAAGTATATGTAGATCTTTCCCAGCCACTTTATGACATGAAAAAGGCCCTGCTGGAAGAAATGAGTGAAAAAGCTCTCTAATTTAAAAAAATCTCCAATCATAAATCCCCTCTCCTTTTCATAAGCTTATGGATAAGGAAAGGGGGTTTTTTATGCACAGAGATTTTTACACCCGTCTGATCAACCGGGAGCATCCTCTGCCGGAATCCTTTGTACCGGAACATCTCATTGACATTGGCCTGCCATTTGAGGCAGCTCCAGGTGATCCCAAACGGCTGCTGGAATGTCAGACCGCCAGAGCCGCCTCCCAGCTTTTTCACGCCTGCCACCGATGTGGCCTGAATCTGTGGGCAGTTTCCGGATACCGTTCTTTCAGGCGGCAACAGGAACTTTTTACAGGAAGCCCTTTTGTGGCAGAGCCAGGAACAAGCGAGCATCAGAGCGGACTTGCCCTGGACGTTTCCTGTCCTTCCATCCATATGGAACTCTCCGAAAAGTTTTCCGAAACTGGTGAAGGCAGATGGCTGAAAAAGAACGCTCCGCTCTACGGTTTTATTCTCCGATATCCGAAAAACCGGGAGGAAATCACCGGCGTTCCCTATGAGCCCTGGCATATCCGTTATGTGACAAAACCGCTGGCATCCTGGCTTACCATCACCAACCTAACTCTGGAAGAATACCACAGCTTTCCCTCCCGCTGCCCACATCCGCCCTGACTGCCGGATTTTTGTTTACTGTTCCATCTGCCGTCCAAGGAAACTGGCCGCAGTACGGACCAGGGCTCTTTCTTTTTCTCCCAACACCGTTTTTTCATTTTTTCCAAGAAGAATCACGGAACCGATGGCATCACTGGCGCACAGAATCGGCTGTATCATTTTTCCACAGAAGGAATCTTCTCCGCCGGAAACCAGCGACATTTTTTCCCTGCCGTTTCCGTCGATAAATTTTCCCTCTCTGCCTGCAATAATTTCATCCAGTTCCGCGCTGATCTCTTTTCCCTCCAGTTCCCGGCTTCCACTGCCGGATGCCGCTACTATCAGATCCCGGTCTGTAATACAGGCTGCCAGCCCGGTAGTCTGCACCAGTGCATCTACATATTCTTCCGCAAAAGAAGTCAGCTCTCCGATCGGCGAATATTTTTTCAGAATGATCTGTCCTTCTCTGTCTGTAAAAATTTCCAGAGGCGTTCCCTCTTTAATCCGCAGCGTCTTTCGTATTTCTTTCGGAATCACTACCCTGCCCAGGTCGTCAATCCTGCGAACAATTCCCGTTGCTTTCATCTTTCCAAATTCCTCCTGTACTTTTTATCTGTTCATTGCCGCTTCCGGCAGTTACTGGTTTATCTGTATGGTTATTATGTGAAAAAATGGGAGAAATATGTATATAAAAAAATCGGGAAAATTAAATTTCCCGACTTTTTTCTCTGATAATTTTTACTGCATCCGGATTGACTTCCTGTGGTACTGCTGCCGGCCGTGCCAGATAATATCCCTGAAGCAGATCTACCTTAAGTTCCAGAACTTTCTCCAGCTCTTCCTTCGTTTCCACTCCCTCTGCAATAATGTACATTCCTCGCTGATGAGCATATTCTACAATATTTGACACGATCTGCTGTTTATCGGCATCCGTGTCAATATCACGGATAATCGCTATGTCAACTTTAACATACTGTGGCGAGAGAGTCAGCAGACATTTTTCGCTGTTATAACCAGTTCCATAATCATCCAGAGCGATTGCTCCCCAGAACTCCGGCGCGTTTTTCTTCTCCATGGCTTCCTGATCCAGGGTTTCCTGTTCTGTAATTTCAATAACCAGCTGGGACTGAAGTTCTCCATATTTGAGCCTGAATTCTCTGCTCTCCTCATCTGTCAGATTCTGACTGGCAATGGAGTTAATAAACAGCAGTTCATCACCTCTTACCTCGCCGTTATCCCGCAGAATACAGTAACCTTCCGCAGCCCGAAAAAAAGTAATTCTCTCCAGCTCATGAAGGCATCGTTCTTCCTTCGCAAGGCGAAGTACATCCTCCGGTGATCTCAGCAGCGGTATCTCCACACGCATCAGTGCTTCCAGCGCTATAACTTTACCGGTTATCGCAGATACAATCGGCTGATAATAATAAGTGAGTTCTTCTTTTCGAATCAGTTGCAAAAACTGCTTCCGTTTCTCCGTTTCATTTGCACTCCGGTCATAAACTTCCAGATCAAATTCCTGGAAATGTCCTTTACCGGAACGTTTTACCTGATACATTGCAAAATCCGCATACTTTTTCAACAGTTTCAGATCCGTTGAGTTTTCAGGATACCAGGCGATACCTCCGGAAATACTTAACCGGAGTTTTCGTCCACTTGGAAGAAGCACAAATTTTCTGTCGATGGCTGCTTTTACTTCAGCAATCACATTTCGGATTTCTTCCTTACTGTCATAACCATAGAAAAGAAGATTAAATTCATCGCCGGAAATCCTGGAACACAGAGTTCCTTCCGGTACATATTCCGCAAATCCTCTTCCCGCTTCATGAATATAACGGTCACCAAAATCATGTCCAAAATTATCATTTGTGTACTTCAGGTTATCCATATCAATCATTACAAACGCGGCAGTTTTAAGCTTCTCCGGATGTTCCCGGAACAGCGCCTCACTTTCCCACTGGAACGCCCGTCTGTTGTAAAGACCTGTAAGTGTATCATAATCTCTTTCATGTTCAATATTCATACGTTCCCGGGTAACTTTGGTAACATCTTCCACAAGTCCGATTCTCCGGTCAGACTCTGTCTTTATCTCCATACGGACATACCGGATTTCTCCTCCGGCATGCTCCACACAATAGACTTTTGCGCCATCACTTCCAACCGTATAGGAACAGCTGCGGTCAAAATTCTTCAAAAATTCCACAAACTGTTTTCCTGTCACAGGTTTTTCTGAGGATTCTTCTACTCCCAGCATGGAAAAGAAATTATCCGTCACATAAACGCTCTCATTATCCATCCGCACTTCAAAACCACCAAGTTCCACACTGGCCATTTCCATAATACGCAGGAACTTTGTGGATATGGTAATCATATCCTGATTCATCTGTATGATCGCATCGGCAAACTGATCCAGTTCCCGGATACCTGTATCCGAAAACTGAAGTGAGGTACTGTTATTTTTCTGTACTGCCTCCACTTCACCGGAAAGCTTCCTTACTGGTCGGGCAAGCCTTAAACTGATCACCAGGCTGCTCAAAACTCCCACCAGCACAGTGAGAAATACTGTCATTGCCAGCATTTTTATCACATGCCAGGAAAAAGAAAACAGCTGTCCCGTATCAACCGCACCGATCAGTATCCACTGCTCGTCAAAAAACGGTGCATTTCTGTTGTACAGCTGAAGTGGCTTTAATGTCATATAATATTTTTTTTCATTAAGTTTCAGCTGATAATCACCATACTGATTCTTTTTAAGCTTCAGTTTTTCTGACTGCAATTCTTTTTCCATGGAGGAATTTTCCCCACTGACACCGCAGACTCCTTCCAAAACGATTTCATCATTTTTCAGTGAAGATTTCGTATAAGCCAGAATATAAATCCCTGCGCTCTGATTCTGCAGTTCTTCATACGGCATCTGAACTTTCAGATATTCTGTAAGCATTTCTGTTCCAAGAACACCATAAACAGTTCCATCTGAAAGGATTAATGGAATGGAATAGGCAATTGCTGAACGGTTGTCGCCGTCCAGTATATAATCTTCTGTTGTCCAGTGGCCATAATCTGCGGCATCCAGCCGGCCCTGATCTTTAAAAGCTTCCTGAAAAACCGGATATATAATTTTCTGAGTACTTTCATCCGAAACAAACATCTGTGATTTCCAGCCCTTATCTGTAGAAATCCCCATGGATTTTACCAGTTCCACAGGAGATCTCTCCATCAGAAGATCCGTATTTTTCTCCGGCGGCAGCGAATCCGGATCCAGATCCCGAATATATAATGCTGGAATTGTATCTTCCGGACTTCTCTGATCCAGGTCTTCCGTATTAAACGCCACATAGATTCCGGTAACAGATTTCCGCCGCATGTTGTTAAGCATTCTTTCACTGATACTTTTCATCAGCAGAAGATAATCTTCTTTATTTTTTTCGATATCTCCAATACGGATCTGCCCTGAATCAACCAGTTCCTGTGCAGTGTTGTTGATCCGTTCTGCCAGGCTGGACAGTTCCTCATTGGCTGTCAGAAGATTTTCCAGATAACTTTGTCTGTTATCTACCTGTTTTTCCAGAATGTCCACTGCATTCTGATTCAGCTGTGTACTCACATGGCTGATTCCAAGCGCTGCTACCAGCAACAGGATTTCAATTCCCAGAACCAGAAGCATAGCTGCCAAAATTGTACGAAATATAGATTTTTCTTTTTTTGTATTAGCCTTCATATGCCTGAAGTTTTGAAAGGACATTCTGATACCATTGTTCAAAATATTCATCCGACAAAAATTCCGCCTCTGCTTCCTCCGCACTCTCACCCTGTGCAATCCGCTCGTCTACAGTATTCCGATCCTGCTGTGCAGTATCTCCGAATGCTTCCTGCAAAACAGTTCTCGCATCATTTCCATTTTCGAATGCATGCATATAATACAGATTATTATCATTAATTTCTGCCTCAGACTCTGTAAGGATTTCCTCCATGGAACTGCTGATATCAGAATCCACAGATTTGATTTTCTCTATATTGTTTGCTTCTTTTGTTACAGGCAGGTATCCTGATCCAACAGAAAATTCTATGTTATTCTCCGACTGAGTAAACCATTTCAGGAATTCTATACTCGCCTTAATTTCATCTTCAGAACCTTTTGTCACAACCATTCCGGCACCCTGCTGGACTGCATAATCATCTCCATCTTTAAATTTCGGACATGGAAGGACTTTCAGGTCTATATCATAGGCAGCTCCGCTGTCGTCACTTACCTGTGTCGGGAAAAATGTAGCACTGGATGTAGATCCAACGTAGCCAAGCACATTGCCAGTTTTTACATCATCACTGCGGAAACGTCCGAATGCTGAAAAATAGCCCTTTACATAAGGAACATAATAATTATCCCAGAGTTTACGGATAATATCTTCATCAAAATTCAGAGTCATTTTTCCATCCTTGACTCCAAAAATATCACATCCAAGTTCTTTTGCGCCTACCAGAAGATAGTTCGCCATGGCATCTCTTCCGAACAGAGCTTTTCCGTCATCTGCCTCCGGAGTCTGACTGTCCGTCCAGTTATAATACTTCTCTGCAGTTTCCACAAGGCCTTCGACAGTCTGGAGATCCTCATACTGAGCACCGGTTTCCTTCGCAAATTTCTGCCAGTCTGTATCATTGAGGAATAAAAGCTCGGTAGATTTCGCAACCGGGAAAATCTTGATACTTCCGTCGTCCGAAAAATCTCCCTCTTTCAGATATTCTTCTACGTACTCATCTTTTTCTTTATCTGTAAGATAATCGGAAAGGTCTACCAGCATATCCTTCTGGTCCATGGTATAAGCCGTATCTGAATATGCAGAAAAAATATTCGGTACTTCGGATGCTCCTACTTCGCCATTCACCGCAGCCAGGACATTCTGTTCCAAATCTTCCGCGGTTCCAAGACTCTTGGTTTCTACGGTAATACCATCTTTCTTTCCAACTGTATCATTAAATTTCTCTGTCAGATCATTAAAAGCATCCAGCTGATCACCATTATAATACGTCCATACTGTAACTGTAACAGGGTCCGACTTTTTTCCGGAACATCCACTGATCATGGACGTTGCCAGAGCCGCGCCTAACAGACAGAGCACTACTTTCCTGTGTGCCATAAATTCTCCCTTCCGCCTGCACTCATTTGCAGGAACACTGTTTTTATCTTATCACAGTACAGACATATTATCAAAGAAAAACCCCGCTTTTTACATTCTGTTTTCTTATTTCTCCATAACTACAGGAGCAGCGTTGTCGTATGCCTGCTCCAGAAATACTTCCTGGGAATTCAGCGGGGCATTATCGGATGGTTCGATTTTATAATTTCCTTTATTGTTCATGGTTCTTGCTTTACGGTTATCACTGAGCATTGTCACAAACATTTCCTGGATCTGCATCCGGATATCCGGATCTTCGATAGGAGCTGCCACTTCCACACGGCGAAGGGTATTTCTTGTCATAAAGTCCGCAGATGAAATATAGATCTTTGCCCTCTCCTGTGTTCCGAAAATATAAATACGGGAATGTTCCAGAAAACGTCCCACAATACTGATAATATGAATATTTTCTGTCTGTCCTTTTACTCCCGGGATCAGACAGCAGATACCGCGGACTACCATATCAATATGTACTCCCGCGCAGGATGCTTCCACCAGCTTGTTCATAATACGTTTATCTGTCAGAGAGTTCATCTTCAGGCCGATATATGCCTGCTCTCCGGCTTTTGCATGTTCAATCTCCTCATCAATCATGGCAAGTACTTTGTTCTGGAGACATTTTGGCGCAACAAGAAGATAATCCATATCTTCAACCGTTTCTCCCATTGCCAGTGCCTGGAATACTCTGGCTGCTTCTGTTCCGATCTTCGGATCAGCGGTCATCAGAGAAAGGTCTGTATACAGACGGGCTGTTTTTTCGTTGTAATTTCCTGTTCCGATCTGTGTATAATATTCCACATTTCCATCTTTTTTCTTCATAATCTGGCAAAGTTTGGAATGTACTTTATAACCATCCAGACCGTAGATCACATGACATCCCGCATCTTCCAGAAGTCTGGACCATCCAATATTGTTCTCCTCATCAAAACGTGCCTTCAGCTCCACCAGAACGAACACTTCTTTTCCATTTTCTGCCGCTTCGATCAGAGCTTCCACAACCTTACTCTGTTTCGCTACACGGTAAAGAGTCATCTTGATGGAAACGACATCCTCATCATTGGCTGCTTCATGAAGCATTGTAAGAAACGGTTTGATACTCTCATATGGATAGGAAAGAAAACGGTCTTTTTTCGCAATCTGGTCAAGAATCGGTTCATGGCTGTTAAACACAGGAGATTTCTGAGGAATTCTTTTTTCATAAAAAAGCTCTGTTCTTTTTCTGAGGCCATCCTGGATCTGGAATACAAAAGAAAGATCCAGCGGGATATCTCCCCGGAATACAAAATTCTTGTCCACTTCCAGATAATCGCAAAGTGTTTCAACAACATCTCCGTCCATTTCTCTGGAAAGTTCCAGACGGATTGGTGCCAGTTTCTTTCTTGCCTTAATCAGCTCCACCATAAATTCACGATAATCCAGATCTTCATCGTAAAGAGCGTCTGCGTCAATATCTGCATTTCTGGTAATACGAAGCAGGGATTTTGCCTTGATGTGGTAACCTTTGAAGATTTTTGAAACAAAGTGAAGGATCAGTTCCTCAGACAGCATATAAGTGCCTGTTTTTCCGGGAACCGGGATCAGGCGCTGGATACCTTCACTGCTGCACGGAATAATACCCAGTTTTTCTTTTCCTTTTTTTGTTTCCAGAACTACTACTGCATAGATTTCTTTATTCCGGAGAAATGGAAACGGCTGTCTTTTTCCCACGATAGACGGAGAAATAACCGGAGCCACTTCTGCTTCAAAATAACGTTCCAGATAATTGCGGTCTTCTTTTTCGATCTTATGGAAATTCAGCATATGTACGCCGTATTCTTCCAGGCTTTCCATAATCTCTTCATAAACCACATCTCTTTTCCGGTTCAGTTTTTTGGTTCTGGCAAGGATTGCGTCCAGCTGTTCCTTTGGTGTCATATTGGTTTTGTTTTCGCGGATATCTTTTGCAAGAAGCATCTGATCCACCAGAGATCCCACACGGACCATATAAAATTCATCCAGATTGCTCTGATAAATCGAAGCAAATGTGAGACGTTCACACAGCGGATTTTCCGGATTCTCTGCCTCCTCAAGTACTCTCTCATTAAATTTCAGCCAGGATAATTCCCTGTTCATGTATATTGTATCTGCCATTTTTTCCTCCTGTAAACGGGCCTTATTTTTTCTGTCTCAGTATACTGGCCTAATGTTTATTTCAGAGCAAGGGTTTGTTAAGTTCTGATAAAATTTTTGCAAAAATAGGGGTTGCATTTTCGAATAATAGTGGTATAGTATTCGTATACTTGATATGTAGTTTTGAATACTACATGTTATTTTATCAATTTCTACATTGTTTGACTGTTATTCCGCATCCGTACAACAGATTCCTGCGGAATATCATACAGGAGGTGTTTTTATGAAATTTAAATTAAAAGACCCTGGAAGTGCTATTACTCATGGGATCGCCATGCTCCTTGCAGTGGCCGGTGCCACTCCGCTGATCGTGAAAGCTGCCAGAAGTGCGGATATTCTTCACGTTTTTGCAGTAAGTGTTTTTATCCTGACTATGATCCTGCTTTATCTGGCAAGCACCCTTTACCATTCCGTAAACTCCACTGCCAAGGTGAACCGCCGCCTGAAAAAAATGGATCACATGATGATCTTCGTGATGATCGCAGGCAGCTATACACCGGTATGCCTGATCGTCCTCCACGGCCGTACCGGTTATATCCTCTGTGCCCTGGTATGGACCGTCGCCATCATCGGCATGATCCTCAAGGGCTGCTGGATCAACTGCCCGAAATGGCTTTCCTCTGTAATTTACATTGGAATGGGCTGGCTGTGTGTTCTGGCTTTTGTGCCGATCTTCCACAATCTGCCGCGGGCAGGTTTCGGATGGCTTCTGGCAGGCGGAATTATTTATACCATCGGCGGCGTGATCTATGCGTTGAAACTTCCAATTTTTAATGCGAAGCATAAGAATTTCGGTTCCCATGAGGTGTTCCACATCTTTGTTATGCTGGGAAGTCTCTGCCACTTTGTTGTGATGTATTTCTTTGTAGCCGGCATGGCCCTGCACTAAAATTTCATCAGCTCCAGCTTCTTTTCTCTGGTCAGCTGTTTGATCCGGTATTCCCGGATCATAGCTTCTTCTTTTGTTGCAAAACCTTCGTAATAGACCAGCTTCACCGGCCGCTTGGCCCGGGTATATTTGGCCCCTGCCTTTCCTTCGTTATGAGCTTTCATACGCCTGGAAAGGCAGTTTGTCCATCCGGTGTAGAGTGTGCCGTCTGCACACTGCACGATATATGTGTAGTTCATGAATTTTTCCTCTTCTGTAAAAACTATTCTGCTTCTATGTAAAGACAGCCGCCGGTGTTTCTTCAGCAGCCGTCCTTCTATTCTCAAGCAGCCGGAAGGATTCATGTAATTCATTCAAAATAAAATTTAAAGCAGGCTGGGATTCCGGCTGCGGATTTTCCCACCTGCTTTATTATACGTTCTTTCATATTTTCTGTGAATATAAATCTAATCCTGCAGATTTTCTTCACAGAATTTTTTATTCAACCACACAGTTTTTCAGTGTATAAATATTTCCATCTGCTTTTGAAGTCTCCAACTTCACAGCCTGCGTCTGTGTCTCCGGATAATATCTGGTAGAGAAAGCCACTTCTCCGCCATTCACATAAATCTCCACAGCTGTAGTATCCGCAAGGATTCTGAGACTTTCAACTTCGCCGGACGGAATATGTGCTTTACGTACTTTTCGTCCTGCACCGGCTTTCTCGGAGAGAGTTAAGATCACATCTCCGCCCTGATACTCCAGGAAAAGATTTTCCCCAAGACTTACCTTGCCCTGGTCACCTTTTACCTGAATATCCAGATCAAATGGTCCGTTCACCGGAAGCTCCACGCTGGAACCGCTGATGGAAGTCCCATTCTCTCTCAGCCCGTTCAGTTCTTTCACCGGATACTGATAAAGCATTCCGTTCTTATACGTAACTTCTCTCGGAACCGTCAGGCAATGCTGCCATCCTTCACTTTGCGCTGTAGGATTTACATACTCCTCGTCTGCATCCGGCATTCCCATCCAGCCGATGAGAATCCGTCTGCCTTTTCCATCCTGGAATGTCTGGGGTGCATAGAAATCAAAACCGTGATCCCATTCCCGGAAATCTTTTTCCTCCGGCTTTCCGTCCTTCAGGATAAAGTATCCGGACTGATAGATGTTCTGGAAACGGAACTCTTCCCTTGTCAGTCCCTGTGGAGATACAGAAAGTACTTCCTGTCCCTCAAGGGTAAAATAATCCGGGCATTCCCACATGTATCCGAAAGCATTCTCTGTGGTCAGCTCATGGTCGAATTTCCAGTTTTTCAGGTCTTCGGATTTATAAAAAAGTACGGCACCCTGGTCGCTTTTCTGACGGCCGCCAAGGATCATGCGATACTCCTCTCCATCTTTCCAGACCTTCGGGTCACGGATGTGGCATGTGTAATTCTTCGGATAATCCTCCCAGGAAACGGCTACTTCTTTTGTTCCAAAATGAACGCCGTCCTCACTCTCCACATGGAGAGTGCTGGACTGCCTTCCGTTATTGATATAATCATAATCTCCATCCATCTTGATGTTTCCTGTGTAGAAAAGATGAAGCTTATCTTTTTCCGCAATGGCGGAGCCTGAGTAAACACCATGACAGTCATAAATGCTGTCCGGCAGAAGCGGAACACCTTCATATCTCCAGCTGATCATATCTTCGCTGGAATAATGTCCCCAGAATTTCAATCCACCGTTGGACTCAAATGGAGAATACTGGAAAAACACGTGATATCTTCCTTTATACCAGCATAATCCGTTTGGATCGTTGAGCCATCCGGTGGGCGGCATCAGGTGATGGGTCAGACGGTTTGTCTGCATTGCCCTTCCCACTGCTGCCGTTTCCTCGATTTTTCGAACTTCCTCCGCAAGCACTTTTGTCAGAGAACTCATTTATTTTACCTCCAGTACTTCAGAACTGTTATTTACGGTTCCTTCTGCAAGCATTTTTACTTCTTCATAATCATCGGTATTGGTTACGATCAGCGGTGTGGTCACATCGTAACCTGCTGCCTTGATGGCATCCATATCAAATGTGATCAGCGTCTGGCCTTTTTTCACTTCGTCGCCGTCTTTTACATGTGCGGTGTAGAATTTTCCGCCAAGCTCAACGGTGTCAACGCCGATGTGGATCAGCAGTTCCAGTCCGCTTTCTGTTGCAAGACCGATTGCGTGTTTTGTGTCAAAAATTGTAGAAACGGTAGCGTCGCAAGGTGCTTTTACCTCACCTTTGGACGGAATCACTGCCATGCCTTTTCCAAGGACTTCTGATGCAAAAGTTGCATCTTTTACTTCTGAAAGCGGGATCGCGGTTCCCTCAAGCGGGCTGTAGAGGGTCTGTGCGCCAGCGTTGGCTGTCTCTGTTTTTTCTTCAACTGTTTCTGCCGGAGCGCTTTCTGTTTTCTCTGTTTCGATATTTTTTTCAGCTGTTTCCTGTACCTCGTCTTTATATCCTATCATCCATGTGAGTACGAAAGCCACTCCGAACGCGATGGCAAACATCAGGATATAAGCAACTGGGTTATTCAGGCACAGCAGGATTCCGAAGATACCGGTAACACCTGTTCCTGTAGCACCAAGACTGGTGATGGAGGCAAAAAGCGCTCCGCATGCACCGCCGAGGCAGCCCATGATAAACGGCTTTCCGAAGCGGAGGTTTACACCGAAGATCGCCGGCTCTGTGATTCCCATGCATGCACTTAAAGCAGACGGAACAGCCATGGATTTGATCTTCTGGTTCTTTGATTTCAGGCCTACAGCAAGAGCTGCACCACCCTGTGCAACGTTGGCTGCGGATGCAAGTGGCAGCCAGTAGGTAACGCCGAATTTGGCGATCTGTCCAAGGTCAATGATGGTGTACATGTGATGAACACCTGCAACAACTGTCGGTGCATAAAAAGCACCCATGATAAAGCTTCCGATTCCAAACGGCAGAGCGATCAGCCACTGGATTCCATCCAGAAGTCCGTTCTCAACAGCTACGAAGATCGGTCCGATAATGGAAAGAGTAAGATAACCAGTTACAAAAACACTGACAAGTGGTGTTACAAAAAGGTCGAACATTGCCGGTACAACTTTATGAAGTCTCTTCTCGATCTGTGCCAGTACCCATACTGCAATGATAACCGGGATTACATGTCCCTGATATCCGACCATGTCAATGGAGTAAAGTCCAAACCATACTTTCTGTGTTGCCTGTACGCCTTCTGTTGCGACGGTCCAGGCATTCTGCAGATTCGGATGGATCATGATCATACCGATAACCGCGCCCAGGTAGGGGTTGGCGCCGAATACTTTCGCACCGCTGTAAGCGATGAGGATCGGCAGGAATGTGTACGCCGTGTTACTGAAAAGCTGTGCAAATACATAAATGGAACCGTTGGTATTGATGTTCAGGAAGCCGTTGTTTACCATGAAGTTCAGAGCTTCCATGATTCCCATCAGGAATCCGCTGGCTACGATAGCCGGGATGATCGGGACAAAAATATCTCCAAGTGTCTTGATCAGTCTCTGTGCCGGATTGGCCTTGGATGCTGCCACCTGTTTCAGTTCTTCTTTGCTGCTCTCGGAAACTCCGGCGATCTGGATGAACTCGTCATAAACCTTGTTTACAACTCCTGTTCCCAGGATGATCTGCATCTGTCCCTGTGCGAAGAATACACCCTTCACACCGTCGATGTTCTCTACATATTCCTTGTCTGCCTTGTCATTATCCGCAATGACCAGACGAAGTCTTGTTGCACAGTGTGCTGCGGAAATTATGTTTGCTTTCTTTCCTACATGATCATAGATTTCCTGTGCGGTCTTTCTGTAATCCATGTCCGTCCTCCTTTTCTTTTACTGTCCTTCCTGCGGGCAGTAGACTCTTTTTGCTTTCCCTTTTTTGTGAAACAAATTTCTGATCTTTTTTTGTTTCTTTTATGAGATTGATTCCATATTTATTTTTCTTTTAAAAATGACTGTTTTTTCTTAAGTCCTTGGTTTTTATTAGTTTTTCAGGCATTTCTTTGCTTGTTTTTCATATTTGTTTATGTGTTCTTATGTGGAATCGTTCTCACATCTTGATTGTATTATAACCACTACATTCTCATTTGTAAATCCGCAACATCTCACAAATTTTTCTGGCCAAAATTGTACATATTCCATAAGAACAGGCATAAAAAAGAAGCAAACCTCTTTTTTCCAAAAAGATTTGCTCCTGTTCCACAATAACTTATAATTTTTCTCCCCTGTCTGCGGGGATATTCTCTGTCACCTGTGAGATTCCCGTTCCACAAGTTCACATCCCATTTTGATTTCCTTGCTGATTCCGGTATCGTTCTCAATAAGATCTGCCAGCATGGCTGCTGCCTCCATCCCACTGGTCTTATAATAAAAATGTACCGTAGTAAGCTTCGGTTCCACAATCTTGCCCGGAACACCATCACCGATCCCTGCGATCTGCACATCCTCGGGAATGCGAAGTCCGATCTCCTTCAGATAAGTCATGGCTCCAACTGCCATGGTATCCGTGGCACATACCAGCGAATCAATGGAAGGGTCCTCCTCAAAAAGTTCCTTCGCCATCTCATAACCGGAATCCATGGTAAAACTGCCTGCCTTCATCTTCTCCGGCAAGATCTCAAGCTTTCCTTTATGAAGCGCATCCACAAATCCTTTTTTACGGCGTGCACCAACTGCCTCATCTTTATCTGTAACACCGATGTAGGCGAACTTTTTCCCCTTCTTCGCAAGTTTCTCTGTCACCATAAAAGCTGCCTTGTAATCATCCTGATAAATACAGGGATACCCGTCCAGATGCTGTCCCAGAAGCACGATCGGCACTTTATAATCCTTCAGCATCTGTTTATGCTTTCTGGTAAACATGGTGGCAATAAAAACCACTCCGTCCACCTGGCGTTCTTTAAACAGAGAAAGATATTTCAGCTCTTCTTCCAAATCGTTGTTGGTA
The DNA here is from genome assembly GCF_018785655.1 of Blautia sp. MCC269. NCBI lineage: Bacteria > Bacillati > Bacillota > Clostridia > Lachnospirales > Lachnospiraceae > Blautia > Blautia sp. MCC269. The sequence goes on from NZ_WQQE01000031.1 coordinate 73,975, forward strand.
TTGGCAAGAATCAGCTGATAACCTCTCCGTGTAAGAATATCACTGATTCCCTCAACTTCACGACTTATGGTATCGGAATTAATCTTTGGAAGGATGACACCGATAAGGCTGGTTTTCTTCGTCCGCAGTGTCTGCGCCTGGGAAGATGGCTGATATCCGGTCTCCTGGATCACCTTGCGGATGACTTCTTTTTTTTCACTGCTTACATATCCGTTGTTCAGATATCTGGATACCGTAGCTCTGGAAACTCCGGCAAGTCTGGCTATTTCATTAATGTTCATGACCTATGTACCTCTTCTTCTGTCCTCTTATGTCTGTCATTTTCCGTTGTTTTACAGATATTTATAGATAGATTATACACGTTTTCTTTCCGTTAAAAAAGATACTTTTAACTTCTTACGACATAAAAAAAGTACGGGATGCATCTCACTCGCATCCCGTATCCTTTTCAGCGATTATCCATGATCATATCTGCTGTTCCAACTTTCTGCATCACTCCAAATACTCAAACGGGTCCACCGGCGTACCGTCTTTTCTCATTGCAAAATAAAGATTCGGACCTTCTACAGAATAGTATTTGGTCGGTGCACTGATATTTCCGATCACTTCGCCTTCTTTTACTGTGTCACCTTCTGCCACAGTAAGGTCTTTCAGCTGTCCGTACACCGCCTGATAACCATTTCCAAGCTCCATGGTCACAGTCGTTCCTGTGCAGGCATCCTGTGTAATGGAAAGCACCTGGCCGTCTGCCGCCGCGTATACCGGTGCATCTTCCACTGCCTGCAGGGAAATCGCCGGGCTGACCCGATACTGATCCAACGTCGGATAATATACGGTTTCATTCATATTGTAATCCACAAGAACCGTTCCTCTCACCGGCCACTCCATAATGGAATCCTCTGTAAAGTTCAAAGTCTGTGCTGCGATTCCGGCTGCGGAAGTTTCGGCTGTATCTGTGGAGGAAGTCTCTGCTCCGTTATTTGCTGCATTTTCTCCAGTTGTTGCTGCATTTCCGGCGTTGGCGTTATCTACTACATTTCCGGTTCTGGCAGTACTATTGCCAGCATTTTCTGCCACTGCATTACCATCCGTTCCTGCATTTTCAGCTGCACCGCTTCCTGCAGTCTCACGGATATTTCCGGTTACACCGTCTGCATCTGCCCCATCTTCTGAAGCTCCTGCCAGACCAGTTTCATCTCCGGCTGCTCCATCAGTCATCTCATCCTGTGCCGCATCTTCCCAGCCATTTCCGGCAACTGCCGCATCCTCTGCGTTTTCCCCGTCCGAAAGCTCTTCTTCCAGCCCGGTCTCTTCCATCTGTACAGAATTTTCCTCCTGGGGATTTTCTACAACAGGTTTCGTCCCCAGCTGATAAACGGTAATCCCAAGTGCCGCCACTGCTGCCAGAACTCCGCCGTTGATAATGCCTCTCACAATTTTACTTTTCATATTCTTTCCACCTCTGTCTGATATGTTCATTTTCAGCAACGGAAAAAGCAGTACAGAGAATATCTTCCTTTCACTCTGCTACCGTTTCCAGTCACCATTTCTGTATCTATAGAGTGTCCAGAATATGGCTGTCTATTCACTTTTTGAATATTTTTCTTTTAATTCCATCTCCGGAAAATATTTTTTCAAAATCTCCTCCGCATTGCTTCCGTTTTTCGCCATCTCATTTCCGCCAAACTGTGAAAAACCTACACCATGGCCACTGCCCCGCACCCGAAGATAATAAGTATCATCTTTTTTCTGCAGACTGAAATTCGCCGATTCCAGCCCCATCCCCGACGCAAAACTTTCTCCCTCCAGAAGAGTTTCCCCTACCATAAGCTCCGTCACATAACCGGCACTGTCCCGCTTTTTGATCTTCAACTCCCCGGAAAGCTGCCCCGCCGGAATTTCCACAACTTTCATATAATCCGGAGATTTTTTGTCCCCGCTGCTGTCTGCCGGTTTCAGATATGTATACGCCTCATCATGAAAAGCCTCTGCTCCGCTGCGTGTTTTCCCCGCGCTGATCTTATGCCAGGGTGTCAGCTTTACTTTTCCCTCATATGTCAGTACCTGCCCTCCCGTCTCTTTCGCTGACTGCTGATAGATTTGATTTTTTTCTGTAAAAAAATATCTCCAGACTTCTCCTGCATTTTCGTTTTCCCAGAGGATCTCCGCGAGATTTTCTCCCTCCCCAAGCCACCTCTGAATATTCGACCGTGCGATCACAGTCTGCGCTTTTATGGTTTCTTTTTTCATATCCGGGGAAATCTGCGAAAAAACAATGATGGGAAGATATTCTTCCATATCAGGAGCCCTCTCTGCCAGGACCATCTCCGTCCCCTGAAAAGCCGCTGCCGTAAAATAAGGAAGAACAATTGCCAAAAACACCAGACAGTATCGAAGAAGCGCATATTTTTTCATAAAAACACCATAAACGGTCTTTTTCCTAATATATGTTCTTTTGCAAAAAATTATTATTTGCTGTATACTATAGCAATTCGAAGGGAATCTGATTACAATATCACCTGATTTTTAAGAATGGAGGTATCTCATACCATGCTTGCCATCTTTCTCGCACCACTATATATCCTCATTAATATTTATATCGTCCGCTGGATGATCCTGTGGATGGGTGCATGCACTCATTTTTTCCAGACCTTTGCGTTCCGGGCATGTTTTGTGGGTGTTTATATTTTTCTGTCCACTTCTCTTCTGACCTGTTTTCTTATCCGGAAGCCGCCTGTGGTCCACCGTTTCCTGAAAAATACAGCCAATTATTTCCAGGGAACGTTTCTTTACATTCTGATTGTGATCGTAACTACTGATCTTTGCAGACTGATCCTGAAGCACACGCTCCATCCGGCCTGGCTGTACTCCCGGAAAGCCTTCGTAATCACGGGAGCAGTCTGTACACTTCTGATCATCGGTATCAGTCTTTATGGAATTTTGAACCAGTGGAATATTAAGACAAAAACTTATGATGTGAAAGTAGACAAGCAGGTGAAGGGAATGGATTCTCTGAAAATCGTCCTGCTTGCAGATATTCATTTCGGATACAGCATCGGGGAAAAACATGCCGAACTTCTTGTAAAAAAGATCAACGCCGAAGATCCGGATCTGATCTGCATTGCCGGCGATATTTTTGACAACGAATACGAAGGGATCAAAAACCCCGAAAAAACAGCGGCCATTCTTCGTTCGCTGAAATCCAGATACGGAGTTTATTCCTGCTGGGGCAACCATGATCTCAGCGAACCAATTCTGGCCGGTTTTACTTTCCGTAATGCAAAAGAAGATTATGACGATCCCAGAATGTGGGATTTTCTGGAATCCGCCAACATCCGACTGCTCAATGACGAAACCGTTCTCATTGATAACTGGTTTTATCTGACAGGCCGCAAAGATCCGTCCCGCTGCCGAAAAATGTCTGACACACGGAAGGAACCTGACCAGCTTACAGCCTCCCTGGACAAAACACTCCCCATTATTTTTATGGATCACCAGCCTGGTCAGCTGGATGAAGTGGCAGCCGCAGGCGCAGACCTTGATCTCTGTGGTCATACTCATGACGGCCAGCTGTTCCCTCTGAACATCATCACCGGCCTGGTCTGGGAAAATTCCTGCGGTTACCTGAAAAAAGGAAATATGCACAACATCGTTACCTCCGGCGCAGGCATATGGGGCCCGAATATGCGTACTGCCACAAATAGCGAGATCTGTTCGATCACGGTGCATTTTTCATAAATTTCTCATGCTGCCCTGTATCTCTGTTTTTCTGCTGACACAGAATCCGGCCAGTCCCGGATCCTGTGTCTTTTTTTCTTCACTGAACGTATTTCCGGTTCATTCTGCTGTGTTATTTTCAATTGTTTTTTATCCCAGTATTTATTGCATGTCCCAGCTCCTTTGCGCGCCGACGCATACGCTCCACAAGACCTTGTCCAATTCCTTCCTGCAGCCGGTACACGGGAGATTTTTTCCATAAAGATCCCAAGGAGCATTGCTATTATGTGAAAAATCTGCAGTAGTTTTCCATAGCCATATACCATAAAATACCATCCTTTCCACAAAAGACTTCGTTCTCAGGTTTCTGATTACTGATTTCATTCCATCCACCACAGATTTCTGTAATGTACAGAACCGGGAATGCGCGTTTCCCACAGCTATACAGCTACCAAAAGCCTATGTAAGCCTTTCGCAGAAATAGAACCGGAAATTTTTTCTGCATATGACAGAACTGCTGGCCGGTTGGGACTTTCTCCTCATAAAGACTTTTATTCCAGGAAAAAGCAGCTGGTATAAGTGATTGTTCCAGGTCCGTAATAATATTCGATCCCGCTGTCCTGACAGACCTGTGTTACCAGCATTCCATATGCTTCCATTGATGAAAAACGTTTCTCCGGAAAACGGCAGGGGGCATCCGGATAGCTGCATTTCGCACATCTGGTGCAACATCCGGCCCCAAGGGAAAGAAGTTTGGGGAAAAATTTTTTCAGCTGGTCATGCATCTTTACAAAATGTTCTTTATGAAGTGCTTCCGTCTCCATCATTCCCTCTCCGTCAAATTCATCTTCCAGTTCCCCTTTTGTCTGTACAATGATTCCTTTTTTATAACCGGAAATATCTGCCGCACATTCTTCCAGTGTTCCACAGGCAGGCGGGCAACTCCAGTTGCGTCCGTACATATGGCATTTATCCGTGCTGCACATCTGGCGCACCTCCGGAAGAAGTTTAATCTTATCTATATTCAGTTCTTCTACTTTAAAAAATCCTATGCTGTTTCCAATATTTTTTAATTCTTCCAGCTCCATAATGTTTTCCTCTCCATGCTTTTCGATTCCGTTCCAGTTCTGGTGGATTTTATATCTCAGGAAATTCCAGCTCATCTACAAACTGATCCTGAAATTCAGGTAATGCCGCAAGCTCCAGAAATTCCGTATGACGTGCAAGCCGCTCTGCCCGTTTCAGTTCTTCTTTATTCAGAAGTGCAAGCTTTGCGCCTTCACCGGCCGCATTTCCAACCGGAATGATCCGATCCTTCAGAACCCCGGGAAGCATTCCGATCCTGCATGCTCCCGCCGGGTCCATATAATTTCCAAAAGCTCCTGCTATATAAACCTGCTCCACCTGTTCCAGAGTAATCCCCATCTGTTCTGCCAGAAGAGCAATTCCTGCAGCAATGGCCCCTTTCGCCAGCTGTACTTCCCGAATATCTTTCTGGCTTAAATATACCGGTTTTCCATCCCCGGATTCCAACGGATCAGCCAGAAGATATGCTTTCTTTGTATTTTCATCGATCTGAACCACCCGCGGATTTTCCAGCAGCTTTCCGCTTTCATCGATCACCCCCGCATCCAGAAGACATGCTATGATATCGATCAGACCGGAACCGCAGATTCCCGTTGGTCTGCCTCCGCCGATTACCTTACATTCCAGTTTTCCATTCACCAGATGTGCATGTTCAATCGCACCCTTTGCGCCCCGCATTCCACAGGCGATCTTAGCTCCCTCAAAAGCCGGCCCTGCCGCAGTAGAACATGCAATACGGCGTTTCTCATTTCCAAGAACAATTTCTCCGTTTGTTCCAATGTCGATCATCAGCGTCATCTTTTTCTCTTCTTCAAGATTCACAGCCAGAAGACATGCTACAGTATCTGCCCCCACAAAACCTGCAATAACAGGTAAAGCTACCAACTGTCCTCCCGGGTGAATACCAAGATGGAATTTTTCTGCCGGAAACATCAGCCCCTGACTGATGGCCGGATTATACGGTGCATGAACCAGAGAATCCGGTACAATTCCCAGGAAAAGATGATGCATGCAGGTATTTCCCACAACACTGACCTGATAAATATCCTCCGGAGATTTTTTCGCCGCTTCACAAAGTGTACCGATCAATTTTCTTAAAAGCTCCCGGATACATGTGGAAAGTTCTTCTGTACCGTGCTCCAGCGAATAATTTGCTCTCATGATCACATCTGCGCCATATTCTGTCTGTGTATTTAATGCACTTGCTGTTGCCAGCTGCTCTCCTGTTTTTCCATCCAGAAGATATCCTGCCACCGTTGTTGTCCCAATATCAAAAGCTGCCATCAGTACCGGTCTGTCGTCCTGTTCTTTCAGCTCCAGGATCTGATCTCCGCTGATAATCGCTCTCGCTTTTCCATTTTTCTCTTTTATCAGTCGGCTGATTACAGGCAGTATTTCCAGTTTTGGCTGAAAAAAGATATCTTTCTTCCGGCAGCTTTTTATCGCTTCGCAAAGTCTTGTCCAGTCTGAACTGTTTTCTCCCACTGTACATGGCGGGATCTCAATATCCAGAATTTCCAGTTCCGGTGAAAAAGTCACGGCTCTCTCTGTTCCCTTTACAAGGATTCTGTGTTCAGATTTTTTCTCAATCGCTTCTACTTCAATATCTGTAGTTATCTTTGTCTGACAGGCTTTTTCCACAGCTCCGTTTATTTTTACCATGCATTTTCCACATTTTCCGGCTCCTCCACATGGTGCATCCGGGGATAAACCTGCGATTCGCTCAGCCTCCAGTACCGTAGTTCCTTCCTTCACCGTGACTTCTGTTTTTTCTTTTATAAAAAACACCCGGTATGTATTCATACTCTGTCCCACCCCCTATAATCTATAGTCAAAAATCCGCAGAAACTATTATACCTTTCTAGTTTCTGCGGATCTTAATCTGCTATTATACCGGAGATTCCTGCCCAAACAAGTTTCTCCTTAAGCAAGCGGATTGCAAATACCCGCTTTTTTGCCTGTTTACTTTATGCGGCAAGTGATTTTGCAACCTGCGCTGCGGAAGCTGCATCTGCTGTATAAGCATCTGCACCGATCTCTTCTGCAAATTCCGGAGTGATCGGAGCTCCACCAACCATGATCTTGATATCTTTACGGAAATCTTCTTTATTAAGAGCTTCAACCGTTTCTTTCATAGCTGGCATGGTTGTTGTCAGAAGTGCGGAAACACCTACTACTTTAACATCCGGATTCTCACGTACTGCTTCAATAAATTTCTCTACCGGAACATCTACGCCAAGGTCAATTACTTCAAATCCTGCACTTTCAATCATCATGGCAACCAGGTTTTTACCGATATCGTGAAGATCTCCTGCTACAGTTCCGATGATCATCTTTCCTGCTACACCAGCGCTTCCACCTGCAAGATGTGGTTTCAGAACATCTACACCTTTTTTCATAGCTCTGGCTGCTACCAGCATCTCCGGAACAAAGATCTCATTATTTTTGAATTTCTCACCAACAACGCCCATTGCCTTGATCATATTGTCAAGAACATCTGGTGCCGCATTTCCCTCATCCAGGGCTTCCTGTACCGCTGCTGCGATCAGTTTGGATTTTCCTCTCACTACCAGATCAAAAACTTCATCCATTTTACTCATAAGATTTTACCTCCTGAAATTAATTTGCACTCATTTATCTGTTTTTCAAATACAGTCTGTTTTCGTACCTGACTGTATTTTTTTGTATGTTCCTTAAGTCTTCTCTGACAGACTCCGCAATCAGCCAGACTTGCCTTAAGCCCATTTTTTATTTTTTTACAGGTCCGATCAGTCCTTCTCTGTATGCCCCGATATATTCCATACAGTAGTCATCTTCTCCAAGAAGAGCTTCTGTCGCATAAATCAGTCCAAGCATATCTCTGTTTGTAGGATCAAGGATTCCACTGTCCAGTCCGGCGTTCATAGCCAGTACCACAAATCCAAGATTGATCAGCTTACGAACCGGAAGGTTAAATGAAATATTGCTGATCGCTGCTGTAATATGAATAGAAGGGTATTTCTCACGAACAGTAGAAATAACTTCAATATTTGTCTCAATTCCATTCTCAGATGTACAAAGCATCTCTACCAGCGGGTCAATGTGGATCCTGGATGGCGAAATTCCGTACTCTTTGGCTTTTGCCATGATCTTATCGAATACACGAAGTCTGTCCGCTGCGTTCTTCGGAATTCCACTGTCATCACTTAACAGTGCAATAACCTGCCAGTCCTTATTTTCCTCCTGCGCCATAATTGGAAAGATCTTATCAATCTTATCTCCCTCACCAGATACAGAATTAAAAAGTCCCGGTCTTTTACAGAATTTATACGCCTGCGCCAGAACATCTGCACTGGGGCTGTCTACAGAAATCGGAAGATCTGTTACTTCCTGGATACAGTCGATCATCCATTTCAGAGTTTCAACTTCCTGTTCTTCCGGAACAGATGCACAACAGTCAATAAACGTTGCATTCGCTTCTGCCTGTTTTCTTGCACGATCCTTGATAAATTCAGCATCTTTGTTGGCGATTGCTTCTGCCACGGAAGGAATCGAACCATTGATCTTTTCGCCAATAATAATCATTTGCTACACCTCCTGAAGTATTCTTTCCGACAAAACGTACAGTCCATGAATCCCCCGAAACATGCTGTAGTTTTCTAACTGTCTTTATTGTAGCAGATACTTTTTACAATCTACATACTCTATAGCGTGGAGTTTTCACGCTTCTTTTCATACAATGTGTAGGATAGCCGTGATGTATTTTTGATACGAAAAAAGCACTGTCATTTTGACAGTGCTCTTAAAAAGTAGTGAGGCATCGGGGATTCGAACCCCGGACAACTTGATTAAAAGTCAAGTGCTCTACCGACTGAGCTAATACCCCATATTAAATTATATGCTTGGTTTAGCATTAAAACATGCCCAGGCTTTTTCTAACCAGCCGTTCGCAGAACCTAGCATTAAAACATGCTCAGGCTTTTTCTAACCAGCCGTTCGCAGAACCTAGCATTAAAACATGCTCAGGCTTTTTCTAACCAGCTGTTCGCAAGACCTAGCATTAAAACATGCTCAGGCTTTTTCTAACCAGCTGTTCGCAGAACCTAGCATTAAAACATGCCCAGAGCCGGAATCGAACCAGCGACACGAGGATTTTCAGTCCTCTGCTCTACCAACTGAGCTATCTGGGCATAAGTAGCGGGGACAGGATTTGAACCTATGACCTTCGGGTTATGAGCCCGACGAGCTTCCAGACTGCTCCACCCCGCGTTATTAAATGTTAAAAGCCGATGATCGGACTCGAACCGATAACCTGCTGATTACAAATCAGCTGCTCTGCCAATTGAGCCACATCGGCATTTAAGTGGATGGAGAAGGATTCGAACCTTCGAAGGCGGTGCCAACAGATTTACAGTCTGCCCCCTTTGGCCACTCGGGAATCCATCCATAATCTATGGGACCTATAGGGCTCGAACCTATGACCCTCTGCTTGTAAGGCAGATGCTCTCCCAGCTGAGCTAAGATCCCATATTTAATTCATTACAGCTAAGCTGTAACGACCCAGAAGAGACTCGAACTCTCGACCTCCGCCGTGACAGGGCGGCGCTCTAACCAACTGAGCCACTGGGCCATTTAAGGTTTGTACCTTAAAAACTACATACATGTTTGTTGATTGTTAATCAAACTCTTTGAATCAATTCTTAACCTGCGTTTCTTGGTCAAGCCCTCACCCGATTAGTAACAGT
>NZ_WQQE01000032.1:0-28787 GCF_018785655.1 Blautia sp. MCC269
GAACCGCCGTGTACGGAACCGTACGCACGGTGGTGTGAGAGGTCGGGAAAATTTATTTAATTTTCCCTCCTACTCGATTGTTCCGATATAATGAAATATCATTTTTTGATGGAACCATCTGCGGCAAAGGTGTATTTCTTACCGTCAATGGTAAGGGTGCCCGTTTGAAGAATTCCATCTTCGTCCAGATAATAGCGTTTTTTGTTGAGCTTGATCCAGCCACGCTGCATGACACCATTTTCGCTGAAATAATATCTGTGTCCGTCAGTATCGGTGAGCCAGCCAGTGTAGGCTTCTCCGTTTACAAGAAATTTCCAGTCTGATCCATCCGCTGTCCAGATGCCGTTTTCGGCTTCCGGAGAAACATTTCCGTTTTCCGGAACTTTGGAAGGTGCCGGAGATGGTGTTATGGACGGAGTAGCGGAAACCTCCGTGCTGGATGATGTGGAATTATGGCCTGAATTGGAGGCCATAATGGAAATATCGTCTGTATTTCCGGTGACAACAGAATTATAATTGTTTCCAAATGGACCGGCAGATGACTGAGTAAACAGAAGACCGCAGATCAGACATAAAAAAACAGTAATAAAAATCAGCAGCCGGTTTATTTTCGGATTACGGTCTGGCATAATTTTTCCTCCTGATTACTGGTATGTTTTTGTTTATCATACAATACATGCACATAAAATACAAGGAAAATAACCGGTTGCGAATATATGGGAAAAAATATATAATAGAACAATGGACGAAAAAATCAGAATTAATAAATATTTAAGCGATGCAGGTGTCTGCTCCCGAAGAGAGGCAGACAGATTGACAGAAGCAGGACGTGTGACCGTAAACGGAATGCCTGTTTCTACGGGAATGAAGATATCAGCAGAGGATAAGATCTGTATTGACGGAAAACCGATAAAAAAACAGGAAAAAAAGATTCTGCTTCTTTTTTATAAACCGAAAGGAATTGTCTGCAGTACCAGACAGCAGCGAGATGAAATAACCGTGACAGAATATTTGAATTATTCGGTAAGGATATATCCAGTAGGCCGCCTGGACAAGGAGTCAGAGGGTCTTCTTCTTCTCACCAATGAGGGAGATCTTGTGAATCGTATCATGAAAGCAGGAAATTATCATGAAAAGGAATATCAGGTAACGGTCAATAAAACGGTAACCGAAGAATTTATCCGGGGTATGAGCGGCGGCGTGCCAATTCTGGATACTGTTACACGTCCCTGTAAGGTAACAAAAACTGGAAAAAACAGTTTCCAGATTATTCTCACGCAGGGACTGAACCGGCAAATCCGTCGTATGTGTGAATATTTTGACTATAAAGTTGTGACATTAAAAAGAGTACGGATTATGAATCTGTATCTGGATGGCCTTGCAGAAGGAGAATACCGGGAGATACGGCCGGAGGAAAGAAAAAAGCTGGAGGAAATGCTTTCCTCAAAAAGAACAGAAAAAGAGACAGGAGGAAGCCATGAGCGAAACATCCATAAAAAGAATGAAAGAGCTGGGAGAAAAGCTTCGGGAAGCGTCCAGGGCGTATTATCAGGAGGACAGGGAGATTATGCCCAACGTGGAGTACGACGCGCTGTACGACGAACTGAGCGCACTGGAGAAAGAAACAGGAATCGTTCTGGCAGACAGTCCAACCGTTAGTGTTGGCTATGAAGCAGTAGACCAGCTTCCCAAGGAGGAGCATGAGCGGCCAATGCTGTCTCTGGATAAGACCAAGGAGCGGGAAGCATTGCGTGAATTTATCGGAGAACATCCAACGCTTCTTTCCTGGAAACTGGACGGACTTACGATTGTACTTACCTATGAAAATGGAGAACTGGTAAAGGCAGTTACCAGAGGAAATGGTATTGTAGGTGAAGTTATTACCAATAATGCAAAAGTTTTCAAAAATATCCCGCTTAAGATTTCTTTTAAAGGACGTCTGATTCTGCGGGGTGAGGCAATTATCACATATTCTGACTTCGAAAAAATTAATGAAACTATCGGCGATGCAGATGCAAAATACAAAAATCCGAGGAATCTCTGCAGTGGCTCTGTACGTCAGCTGAATAACGAGATTACGGCAAAAAGAAATGTCCGCTTTTATGCGTTTTCACTGGTAAGTGCGGATGGTGTGGATTTTCAGAATTCCAGGGAAATGCAGTTCCGGTGGCTGAACGCGCAGGGATTTGATGTGGTAGAATACCGCAAAGTCACAGGGGATACTCTGGATGCTGCCATGGATTATTTTGCAGATGCGGTCACAAAGAATGATTTCCCGTCGGATGGATTGGTGGCATTGTATGATAATATTTCCTATGGGGAATCCCTTGGAACTACAGCCAAGTTCCCCAGAAATGCCATGGCCTTTAAATGGGCAGATGAAATGCGTGATACGAAACTTCTGGAGATTGAATGGAGTCCATCCAGAACCGGTCTGATCAATCCGGTGGCTATTTTTGAACCGGTGGAACTGGAAGGTACTACAGTGAGTCGTGCCAGTGTGCATAACATCAGTATTATGAAAGAACTGAAACTGGGAATTGGAGATACCATCCGTGTATATAAAGCGAATATGATTATTCCACAGATAGCGGAAAATCTGACAGGAACCGGAAACGCTCCGGTTCCTCATATCTGTCCGGCCTGTGGGCAGGAAACCGTTATAAAAAAAGAAAATGATGTGGAGTGCCTTTTCTGCGTTAATCCGGGATGCCCGGCAAAAAAAATCAAATCTTTCGGGCTTTTTACAAGCAGAGATGCCATGAATATTGACGGCCTTTCGGAAGCGACACTGGAAAAATTTATTGCCCGGGGATTCATTCATGATTTTGGAGATATCTTTGAGATTGGCCGATACCGGGATGAGATTGTGGAAATGGAAGGCTTTGGACAGAAATCTTATGATAATCTCATAGAAAGTCTGGAACGGGCAAAAGAAACGACTCTTCCGAGGGTGATTTACAGCCTTGGAATTGCAAATATTGGTCTTGCCAATGCGAAGGTGATTTGCCGCCATTTTGATAACGATCTGGAGAAAATTCGGCATGCCAGTCTGGAAGAGGTCAGTGATATTGATACGATCGGGCCTGTAATTGCCGGAAATCTGGTGGCATATTTTCAGGATGCGGAGAATAACCGCCGGCTGGATCATCTTATGAGTTTTCTTCACATTCAGGAAGAAGGACCGAAACAGGAACAGATTTTTGCAGGAATGAATTTTGTAATTACAGGAAGCCTGGAGCATTTCGGGAACCGAAGCGAGGCAAAGGAACTGATTGAATCTCTGGGTGGTAAAGTGACAGGCTCTGTTACAAAAAAGACCAATTATCTGATTAACAATGATATTCAGTCCAATTCATCCAAAAATAAAAAAGCAAGAGAACTGGGAATTCCGATTCTTTCCGAAGAAGATTTTCTGGAACTTACAAAACAGCAGTAAGAACTGTAACAGAGCGGTTTTGATAAATTCCGCTTATATATAAAGGAGGGCGAACAATGCCGATCAAAACACAGGGGGATCTGCCTGTAAAGGAGATTCTTGAAAGAGAAAATATATTTGTGATGGATGAGAAACGTGCCATGCACCAGGACATCCGTCCGATTCAGATTCTGATTCTGAATCTGATGCCGCTGAAAGAAGAAACAGAGCTGCAGCTATTGCGTTCTCTTTCCAATTCACCGCTGCAAGTAGATGTGACTTTTATGGCGGTGGAGAGCCATGAGGCTAAGAATACATCCCTCAGCCATCTGAATAAATTTTATGAAACATTCACAGATGTAAAAAAACGCAAATTTGACGGAATGATTATCACCGGAGCTCCGGTTGAGCAGATGCCTTTTGAAGAGGTGGATTACTGGAATGAACTGACAGAGATTATGGACTGGACAGAGGAGCATGTGACTTCCACGATCTTCCTTTGCTGGGCAGCACAGGCCAGTCTGTATTATTTTTATGGACTTGAGAAGAAACCACTGGACAAAAAAATGTTTGGCCTTTTCTGGCACAAAGTACTGAACCGGAAAATCCCGCTGGTACGTGGCTTTGATGATGTATTTCTTGCTCCACATTCCAGACATACGGAAGTACCGATTGCGGATATTCATGCGTGCAAAGATCTTACAGTTCTGGCAGAAAGCGAAGAAGCGGGACTGTTTCTTGCCATGGCAGAGGATGGACGTAAGATTTTTGTTATGGGGCACCCAGAATATGACAGAGTAACTCTGGATGGAGAGTATAAGCGTGATCTTGCCAAGGGACTTCCTATTGAAATCCCCAAGAATTATTATAAAGATGACGATCCAAATAACAAACCAATGCTTACCTGGAGAGCACATGCAAACAATCTGTATACAAACTGGCTGAATTACTACGTATACCAGAGCACCCCATACGATCTGTACGGAGCACCGGATTTCAGGGAGATTTAAGGGACTTGAAAACCGCATGGTTGAGCTGTTTCTGGGGATTTTGGCATGAAAATGGAAGAGGGCGGATAACTTCATATAAGTTGTCGTAAATTCACGAAAGTTTTTACAAAAATGGGGTAAAAATGGTGTAGATAAAATTTCAAGAGAGATATAATAAAAAGTTGGCGTAAACCCTTGTCCTATATAGGGAATCGCCAACTTTTGTTTTTCGGAAAAACTTCAATTTTGAGAGTGGTTAGAATACAATTATGTTAAAAATTTAATATACTAAAATCAATCAACAGATCACTGTAAATTCCAGCCTTGACAGAATCCGTAAAGGAATATTCCTCCATAGTAGATTGCTCAAAATTGTATACAATAATTCTGCTCTTGTCAGGATCAACAATCCAATATTCTTTTACGCCTGCGGTTCTGTATTTAAAGAGCTTGTTGTAGTAATCCATCCGTTTACTTGCAGGAGATACAATCTCAATGATCCAGTCAGGAGCACCATTGCAGCCCTTGTCATTCAGTTTATTTGGATCACAGATAACAGAGATATCCGGTTCCACATATGTGTTTGTGGATTCATCCAGATAAACAGCAAACGGGGCAGCATAAACTTGACATTGTCCTTGATGATCTTCAATGTAACGATCAATAATGCTAGTAAGCCTTGTTGAAATCCGCTGATGTTTACGACTGGGCGGAGCCATATAATAAATTTGTCCGTCAATCAGTTCAGCACGTTCTCGCTCTGGAAGAGCATATATATCTTCTATAGTATAAGTATCTTCTTTGAGTAATGGCATATTTTCACGCTCCCTTCTTAATAAGTCAGGTTCCTGTTATTATTATACCGGATTGAAGCAAAACATTCAACGTTGATCTGCTTATCCTGCCATCTCAGAAAGCAGTTCTTTCTTATACCAGAGCACCCCATACGATCTGTACGGAGCACCGGATTTTAGGGAGATTTAAACTGGAAAGAAAAAACATTTATTTTATGCAAACTTTATTTGCTTATTTAAAGGATTGGTGCTATAGTAAAGTTGGTTCCGACAAACGAAGAATTTGCGGATTCCGGCAGCTGACCGGCGGGGCCATTTTACTGTTGTATCCGGTCGCGGCCTGAATCAGGAAAGAAGGAAGAGGGAAAAAATTGCGTAAAAAATCACATATACTGTTGGGCAGATACCTGGCTGATCAGATGTCTGAGGTGTACAGTCTTCAGCAACACAGAAAAGCGTTTTGCCTGGGTAACATTATGCCGGATCTGAGACCGTCGTTTCTTACTACCAGACATGAGTTTTTTGGAACATTCAATCAGCTTCAGAATAAGATGAAGGAACTGGTTGAGAGAAACCCGGAGGAAGAAAATGCCAGGGTGTATTGGCGTAGATTCGGTGAGGTCATGCATTATATGGCTGATTATTTTACTTTTCCTCATAACAGGACATATAAAGGGAGTCTTGCAGAACATAATTCCTATGAGGCAGAGCTGAAGAACCGGTTGAAAGAATGCATTTTAAGTGGCAGAGCAGATAGCCAGCTGGAAGAAGCGAAGCATTTTGACAGCTTTGAGGAGCTTGTGGAGTATATTCGTGAACGTCATGCGTATTATCTGGAAAGCCCACGCTGTATTGCGGATGATATTCGCTTTATTCTCAGTGTATGTTATCAGGTGATACAAGGAATTTTTCAGCTCTGTGTCAGAAGACAGTTTCATATGGAAGGACAGCCGGTAACTGCTGTCTGACAGTATACGAGAAAACTGCGGTGTGAAAACATCGCAGTTTTTTGAATATAAATGTTTCTTACGAAAATGTGAATAAAAAGTGAAAAATAGATAAATTGAAAAGGATATCCGGTGAGAACGGTTGATTTCACAAAATTCCTATGCTAAAATAAGTGGAGTTAAACTTTAGGTTATCTAAAATGGTTTAAGGCAGACCTTTATTATAGGGGAAGTAAAGGGATGTTCAAGGAAAGAAGGGAGCATCTTAATAAATATGAAGAACAAGTACCTTAATAAGTTTTTTTGCATCACGATGTTATCAGCTATGGTACTGGCATGCCCAACCGGCGTCAGAGCAGCTGACGCGACAGAAACAGTTGCAGCCGACGGGGATTTTTCCGATGGAGGTGAGGAGGTAACAGAGCCTGAAGTTCCGTCAGAACCGGAACCGACAGAGGCACCGCAGCCGACAGAAGCGCCGCAGCCGACGGAGACGCCAGCACCGGAGCCAACGGAAACGCCAACACCAGAACCTACGGAAACACCGCAGCCAACGGAGACACCGACTCCGGCACCAACGGAAACACCAACACCGGCGCCAACAGCGACACCGGTACCAACAGAGACACCACAGCCTACAGCAACACCGGCGGCAGTGGATGAGGCTAAAGTGCAGGCTGTCATTAATCGGATTAATGCTTTGGCAGACAAAACGGTCACTGCGGATTCTCAGACAGAAATTGCAGCTGCCCGTGCAGCTTATGATGCATTATCAGATGCAGAAAAAGCCAAGGTTACAAATTATGCAACTCTGACTGACGCAGAACAGAAACTTGCGGATATACAGAAGAAAGCAAATAATAACAATAATTCCGGTAACGGAAATTCAGATATTACAGATGGAAATAATGCAACAGCTACACAGATTGGGAATCCGGTATATGTAACAAATATGGTATCCAATCTTCATGCAGGTAAAGATTTTTATCTTGATAGCCTTAAGAATAATTACCACTTAACATTTTCTGATGATTTTGCATCTGTTATGGATGCGATAGAGAAGGAATATAAAGAAAAAAACAAACTTACCGATTCTACACTTGTAGTACGTAACTGGCAGGACATTCTGGCTATTTATATTTATGAGAAGAGTAAAAGCGGTGAAACATCTTTCACACTGGATGCATCCTGCAAGGAAGATCTTGCAAGAATTTTTGCAGAGATGAATCCGATTGTCAGAGACAAGCAGGATATCACAAAGGTATCCTACGGAAACCGAAAAATTAACTACTATATTAAGAAGAATAATATTGCCAAGAGTGACCGTACGATTCTTAAGAAATATGTAGAGACAGACTGTAAACTTCTCTGTGCGGTTGTTACTGCCTCCAAGGGATTTGTGCGGGAGAGCGTTGGTGACAATGTATCTGAGGATCATGTGGATGTCATCGCGGCAGCGTACTCTCTGGTTGGTAAAGTGGGATATTTCTGGGGCGGTAAATCAACCGTGATTGGGGAAGACCCAAGCTGGGGAACTGTTGAGAAAGTTTCAGCAGAAGGCAGCAAAAGTTCCGGCACACTGCGTGCGTATGGTCTGGACTGCAGCGGTTTTGTTACCTGGGCAGTTATCAATGGATATCAGGATCAGGGAATGCAGGCAGCTGTTGGAGATGGAACTTCTGATCAGTGGGAGAAGGCAAATGTTGTCAGTGAGGCAGATGCACAGCCTGGAGATCTTGTATTTCAGCGTGGACCGGAGTCCGGAAGTGATAACCACGTAGGAATTCTTTGTGGTAAAACAGATTCTGGAGACTGGATTGCGGTACATTGCTCTTCAAGTAAAAACGGAGTAACTGTAGGGGAAGCCTACAGTGCAAGTTTCCGCTATATCAGACAGCCGTCCTTCTATTCGAATACAACGGTGGATACAACCAGTGAAAATACGGAAAATGCTGTGACAGAAGCAAATGCAGAAGAACTTCTTACAGATGTTGTAAAATCCACAGCGCTTCAGGACGCTCTTGCATCCAGTGATACAGTTTCCAATAATCTTCTTGAGAATTTTAAGAATAAGTCACTTCAGGATGATGAAGATGATGAAGAAGTTGAGGATTTGATTCTGGATACGGAAGCCATTAATGATGCGGTAAGCACTTTTGACGATGTAGAGGCACTGGAAATCGAGAATTAAGAAACAGTGGCGTGATAAGGGCAGTTTCCTGTGGGAGGCTGCCCTTTCTTATAATCGGTATTTAAGAGCGAAAATATAACGAGGATAAAAAATGAAAAAAATTTTTTCAAGCCGCATAATAACAATCGCAGTGATCCTGGCGCTTGTGTTTCAGCCATGCAACGTACAGGCTGGTGCTTTTGATCAAATCCGAGCTATTGCCAGAAACGTTTTTTCGGGAGAGCCGGAAGAGGTGGAAAAACTGCGCCAGATGGAAGTGGCGCAGAGTGAAGAAGGACATCAGGAATATTACTTCAAACAGCTAAGTGAAGAAGAACAGAGAGTGTACAGGGAAATCCTTCGTGGAATTCGCGCACGGGAAAATGATTTTTATCTGACACTTTCGGATGATGATAGCATTGACAGAAGTTATCATGCAGTACTGAAAGACCATCCGGAAATTTTTTGGGTACATAATCGTGAAAAAATTTATAAAACAACATATTCAGACAGTGATTATTGTACATTTGCGCCTGGATACACTTATACAGACAGTCAGATAGAAGAGATTCAGACAGCGATGGAAGGGGGATTTCAAGCGGTCAGAAAATTGATTCCGGAAGATGCCAGTGATTATGAAAAGGTTCGTATTGTTTATACCTATATTATAGATACGACAGAATATCAGTCCGGGGAAGATGACCAGAGTATTGCCGGGGTATTCTGGAAAAAAGCTGCTGTATGTGCAGGGTACGCGGGAGCTGTCCAGTATCTTCTGGAAAGATTGGATGTTCCATGTATTTATGTGGATGGAAGTACGAGAGAAAGTACAGAAGGACATGCATGGGATATTGTAAAAATAGGCGAAGCGTATTATTATGTAGATGCGACAAACGGAGATCAGCCGGATTTTTTGAATGGGGATGCAGCTCAGCTGGAAGAACATAAGACTACAATTTATGATTATCTCTGTCCTTTCCCGGAAGAATATGAAAAAACCTATACACCATCAGAAGAGCTGACAGTTCCCAAATGTACAGCGAAGGATCTGAACTTTTATGTTTTGAATCAGGGATGTTTTGATGAATATGACTGGCAGACAATAGATGACTACTGTAAAATGAGACTGGATAATGGTGCAGCAGTGGTACGTTTTAAATTCAGCAATCAGGAAGCTTTTGATGCGGCTTGTAAGGAATGGCTGGACGGTGGAGAAGTACAGAGGGTAGCACAGTATTATATGAAACTGAATGGTCTTGGACAGGTAGAGTATCATTATGGAGTGTTGAATAATTTTTATACCATATATTTTATTTTTTGAATATAGGATTGTGTTTACGGATATATGGCAGAAGGCTTTGATTATAAAAGAAGTTTGAAAAAGAAAGGAGCAGGATAATGAATATGGATATGCTATCAAGAGTGTTTGATATGATACAGAGGGTTGGAGGAATGGAACAAGTCGGCCAGCTTATGGTAATCGTGTATGGTGTGATTTGTGTTTTTGGCCTTATGAATTGTATTCTTGGATACCGTATCTTGCGGTTCTGGATGATGATTTTCGGATTTCTCATCGGCGCCGGAGGCGGTTTTGCGGCAACTTATATATCCGGTGTCCAGGATAAAATGGTAATTGTGGGTGCGATGGCTGGTCTGGGTATTGTACTGGCAATTGTTTCTTTTTTGATTTACAGGGCGGGTATTTTTGTGCTGGGATTTGGCATTGGAATATCCTTAAGCATTTATCTGGTTCATCCGACCAGTTCGTTTTCTTTCTTTCTCTGCATTTTAATTGGTGTAGGACTTGGTGTTCTGGCCATGCGCTATGCAAAAGGTGTGATTATTATCGGAACCAGTGTGCTTGGAGGAGTTCTGGCCGGAATTTCTATCGCTCAGATAGGCGGTCTGGCACAGTTTCCCTATGGAATTGGCATGGCGGCTGGAATTGCGCTTCTTGGTATGCTTATCCAGTTTGCAATTAACAAGGATCATTATGATGAGGAAGAGGATGAGGAAGAACCATACGAAGATACAGATAAACGAATAAGAAAGAAAAATGCTTCCAACAGTCAGGAATATGATTCTAAATATAACAGAGAAGACTTATATAAAAATCCTTCAGATAGACGTTCGGAAGGCAGAATACGAAATACAGATTCTGATGAAATGTATTCCCGCAGGAATACAGGGCGTAATAAAGAATATTCTGACAGAAAAAAATCAGCAGATATTCAGAGAAGAAGCCGCAGAAGAGAAGAAGACAGTTCTTCGGACAACCGAAGAAGTGCGAGAAGCAGCGCTGGCGCCGGCAGAAGAACGGCATCGGAAAGAAACAGTTCCCCGGATCGAAGACGAAGCAGCACAAGCCGAAATTATTCTTCTGATACAAGAAGAAGCCAAGGCCGTAATTCGTCTGGAAACAGCGGACAGAGCGGCCGAAGATCCCGCTATAATGATTCGGAACCAGAAGATCGTGACGTTTCTTATTATGATGATGTTTATGAAGAACCTGTGGATACATATGATGATTTTGAAAGACGCCAGCAGAGAAAAAGACAGATGGACATTGAAAATATGGCAGATTATGATGATCTGAAATCCACAGAAGCTACAGATACGGAAGATTATGATGAATGGAAAGATAATTAAGAGAAAATTCGGGGAGTGACAGAAATGGGAAAAGAAGCGAAGACCAATGCGATGCGTATGCTTGACAGAAAAAAAGTGAAATACGAGGCAATCGCCTATGACTGCGGAGAATTTATTGACGGAATCCACTGTGCGGATATTACAGGTGCACCTCATGATCAATCTTTTAAAACTTTGGTTATGGAAGGAAAAAGTGGGGGCTATTATGTATTTGTGGTTCCGATCGAAAAAGAGGTAGACAGGAAAGCGGCGGCGAAATCCGTTGGAGAAAAAACGGTAGATATGATTCATGTGAAAGATCTTACGAAGATTACCGGCTATATCCGAGGAGGCTGCAGTCCTCTTGGAATGAAGAAGAATTATCCGGTAGTATTTGATCAGTCAGCGGAGAATTTTGAGGAAATTTATGTGAGTGGCGGAAGAGTAGGGCTTACTCTGAAAGTTCCACTTAAAGATCTCCTGGATGTGACACAGGGAAAACTTGCTCCGATCACAATGGAGTAACGGATTGACAAAAAAGAAATACTAAAAAGCTTCTACATGCGGGGAAAACCTGCGGCAGGAGCTTTTTTACTGACAAAAATCCCCTGCATCTGTTTTTTATAAGCAGGCAGGGGAAATACATGCATCAAAATGGTTATGAAAAATTTAGTTATCCTGGGCGTCTTCTTCATTAACCTGGAAGACATGGCGTTTTTTGGCCATCTCATCGCTTGCAAGATATTCATCATAAGTTGTGATTTTGTCAACCAGTTTGCCGTTTGGAAGGATTTCCATGATACGGTTTGCAGTTGTCTGTACGAACTGATGATCGTGGGAAGTGAAAAGGATCACGCCCGGGAATTTGATCAGTCCATTGTTTAATGCTGTAATGGACTCCATATCCAGGTGGTTGGTAGGCTCATCCAGAATCAGGATATTAGCGCCGGAGATCATCATTTTGGAAAGAAGACAACGTACCTTCTCGCCACCGGAAAGGACACGGACACGTTTCACGCCATCCTCGCCAGGGAAAAGCATACGTCCCAGGAAGCCACGTACATAAGTTGCGTCCTTGATCTCGGAGTACTGTGTAAGCCAGTCTGTGATAGTGAGATCGTTATCAAACTCCTGGGTATTGTCCTTCGGAAAATATGCCTGGGAAGTGGTGACACCCCATTTGTAATTTCCTTCATCCGGCTCCATCTCTCCTGTAAGAATCTTAAAGAAGGTTGTAATTGCCTGCTCATTGGCACCTACGAAAGCAACCTTATCTTCACGTCCGAGAGTAAAGGAAATATTATCCAGAACTTTTACTCCGTCAATAGTCTTGGAAAGATTTTCGACCATAAGGACTTCGTTTCCGATTTCACGGTTTGGACGGAAGTCGATATATGGATACTTACGGCTGGAAGGACGCATATCGTCCAGCTGGATTTTTTCCAGGGCACGCTTTCTGGAAGTTGCCTGTTTGGATTTGGAAGCGTTGGCACTGAAACGGGAAATAAATTCCTGGAGCTCTTTAATCTTCTCTTCTTTTTTCTTATTGGCTTCTTTCATCTGTTTGATCAGAAGCTGGCTGGATTCAAACCAGAAGTCATAGTTTCCGGCATAGAGCTGAATCTTACCATAGTCGATATCAGCAGTATGTGTGCAGACTTTATTCAGGAAATAACGGTCATGGGATACTACGATAACGGTATTATCAAAATTGATCAGGAATTCCTCCAGCCATTCAATAGCAGGAAGGTCCAGATGGTTGGTAGGCTCATCCAGAAGAAGGATATCCGGATTTCCGAAGAGGGCCTGTGCAAGAAGGACCTTGACTTTCATACTACCGGTAAGGTCTGCCATCTGTGTATAGTGGAACTCGGTGTCAACACCAAGGCCGTTCAGAAGAGTAGCGGCATCGGATTCTGCTTCCCAGCCATTCATCTCCGCAAATTCGCCCTCAAGCTCGCTAGCACGGATACCATCTTCGTCTGTAAAATCTTCTTTTGCGTAAATGGCCTCTTTTTCTTTCATGATCTGATAGAGTCTTTCATTACCCATGATAACAGTATCCAGAACAGGATAGGCATCATATTTGAAATGATCCTGCTGCAGGAAAGAAAGTCTTTGTCCAGGTGTGATTACGATATCACCCTTTGTTGGCTCAAGCTGGCCGGAGAGGATTTTGAGGAATGTAGATTTACCTGCGCCGTTAGCGCCGATTAATCCATAGCAGTTGCCCTCTGTAAATTTGATGTTAACGTCTTCAAAAAGTGCTTTTTTTCCAACACGCAGTGTGATGTTGTTTGCTGAAATCATATCATACCTCTTTTTTCATTAATAAAAATCGTTTCAATTACATAGTATAACATTACAATCGTTTCCTATTGTACCGTAAACTGAAAAATTTGCAAGCTGTATTTTCCTTTTTTATATAAATAGAGGAAAAACAGCGGATTTACAATGAATTACAGGAAAATAATAACCTTTTATTATTGAAAAAAATGCGTTATACTGACGTATATGATAAACAGAGCAGCCTGGAATTAAAGATATATTTTGACACGGATGAAACACCCGGGAACGTGTCGGTACAGGCAGGGGCAGAAATTATCATAAATCAGCAGCTTAGTTGAACAGAAGAGAGGTTAGAGATGTTTATCACCAGAGAAAGCGATTATGCGATGCGGGTTGTCCGCGCATTGATGGGGGAGACGCGTTTAAGCGTCAGTGAGATCTGCGAGAGGGAGGCGATTACAGCACCTTTTGCCTACAAAATACTGAAGAAACTTCAGAATGCGGGAATTGTAGAAGGATATCGCGGAGTTCATGGCGGATATGCCCTGAAAAGAGATCCTGCGGATCTGACATTATATGATATATATAGTGCGATTGATTCTGACATGTCTATCATTGAGTGTCTGAATGGAAAATGTGAATGTACAAGAAACGGTCAGGACGGTGTGCCATGTTATGCTCATGATGAACTGAAAGAAATTCAGGGACAGCTGTGGGCGATGCTCCGGCGGAAATCCATGAAAGATCTTTTTGAAAAAGAGGAGCAGTAAACTGCCGTGACAGGTGAAAATAAGCGTATGATAAGATAATAAGAAGAGCGGGAAAGGAGTAGGAATGAAGCTTCTGGCCGGCTCTTTTTTCTTGTCAAAAAGATAACAACGTTTGTACATGATAATATACAAAAAACAGCGAAAGAAAATGGACATAACTGGGAATCTATGCTATAATAACCAATGGAATTTTAGGCCCTTGACAGCCTAAAAATATATTTTCAACAAACCTTTAAGGAGGAATAAACAAATGGCAAGAAAGATGAAAACCATGGATGGTAACCATGCAGCCGCTCATGCATCATATGCTTTTTCTGATGTAGCTGCTATTTACCCGATTACCCCTTCATCTGTAATGGCTGAGGCAACAGACGAGTGGGCAACTCAGGGAAGAAAGAACATCTTTGGACAGGAAGTACAGGTTACAGAGATGCAGTCTGAGGCTGGTGCAGCAGGTGCTGTTCACGGTTCTCTGGCAGCAGGTGCCCTGACTACAACCTACACAGCTTCCCAGGGTCTTCTGCTTATGATCCCGAACCTTTACAAGATTGCTGGTGAGCAGCTTCCGGGAGTTATCAACGTATCTGCCCGTGCACTTGCTTCCCACGCACTTTGTATTTTCGGTGACCATTCCGACGTTATGGCCTGTCGTCAGACTGGATGTGCAATGCTTTGTGAGTCTTCTGTACAGGAGGTTATGGACCTTACACCGGTTGCTCATCTTGCAGCAATCAAAGGAAAAGTTCCGTTCATCAACTTCTTCGACGGATTCCGTACATCTCATGAGATCCAGAAGATCGAGACATGGGACTATGAAGATCTGAAAGATATGGCAGATATGGACGCAATCGCAGAGTTCCGTAACCGTGCTCTGAACCCGAACCATCCATGTCAGAGAGGTTCCGCTCAGAACCCGGATATCTTCTTCCAGGCAAGAGAGGCATGTAATCCATATTATGACGCTCTTCCGGCAGTTGTTCAGGAGTACATGGACAAAGTTAACGAGAAGATCGGAACAGATTACAAACTGTTCAACTACTACGGAGCTGCTGACGCTGAGCACATCATCGTAGCTATGGGTTCCGTAAACGATACCATCGAGGAGACAATCGATTACCTTATGGCAGCTGGCAAGAAAGTCGGTGTTGTTAAAGTTCGTCTTTACAGACCATTCTGTGCACAGGCTCTTATCGATGCAATCCCGGATACAGTTAAGCAGATCTCTGTTCTTGACAGAACAAAAGAGCCAGGAGCACTTGGCGAGCCTCTGTATCTTGATGTTGTTGCAGCTCTTCGCGACAGCAAGTTCAGCGATGTTAAGATCTTTACAGGACGTTACGGACTTGGTTCCAAAGATACAACACCTGCACAGATCGTAGCAGTATATGAGAACACTGAGAAAGAGAAATTCACAATCGGTATCGTTGATGATGTTACAAACCTTTCTCTTGAGACAGGTGCACCACTTGTTACAACACCAGAGGGAACAACAAACTGCAAGTTCTGGGGACTTGGAGCTGATGGTACTGTAGGTGCTAACAAGAACTCCATCAAGATCATCGGTGACAACACAGACATGTACGCTCAGGCTTACTTCGATTATGACTCCAAGAAGTCCGGCGGTGTTACAATGTCTCACCTTCGTTTCGGTAAGAAACCGATCAAATCCACATACCTGATCCACAAAGCAAACTTCGTTGCATGTCATAATCCGTCCTATGTTAACAAATATAACATGGTACAGGAGCTTGTTGACGGAGGTACATTCCTTCTGAACTGTGCTTGGGATATGGAAGGACTTGAGAAACATCTTCCAGGACAGGTTAAAGCTTTCATCGCTAACCACAATATCAAATTCTACACCATCGACGGTGTTAAGATTGGTATTGAGACTGGCATGGGACCAACACGTATCAACACAATCCTTCAGTCCGCATTCTTCAAACTTACAGGAATCATTCCTGAGGAGCAGGCTATCGAGCTTATGAAAGCTGCTGCTAAAGCTACTTACGGACGTAAAGGTGATGACGTTGTTAAGAAGAACTGGGCAGCTATCGATGCCGGTGCTAAACAGGTCGTAGAGGTTCAGGTTCCGGAGAGCTGGAAGAACGCTGAGGACGAGGGACTCTTCATGTCTCACGCATCCCACGGTGCTCAGGAAGCTCAGGACTTCGTAAACAACATCCAGTGCAAGATCAATGCTCAGGAAGGTAACAGCCTCCCAGTATCTGCATTCAAGGATTATGTAGATGGTACAACACCATCCGGAACAGCTGCATATGAGAAACGTGGTATCGCAGTTAACGTTCCTGTATGGGTTCCGGACAACTGTATCCAGTGTAACCGCTGTGCATATGTCTGCCCGCATGCTGCAATCCGTCCGGTTGCCATGACAGCAGATGAGACAGCTAACGCTCCAGAGGGAATCAAGACACTTCCGCTTACAGGAATGAAAGAGTATACATTCACAATGACTGTATCCGCTCTTGACTGTACAGGATGTGGTTCCTGTGCAAATGTCTGCCCAGGAAAGAAAGGCAACAAAGCTCTTGAGATGGCTCCACTTGAAGCTAACGCAGGAGAGCAGAAATACTTCGATTACGGTGTAACACTTCCTCAGAAGGAAGACGTTATCGCTAAATATAAAGAGACAACTGTAAAAGGCAGCCAGTTCAAACAGCCGCTCCTCGAGTTCTCAGGCGCTTGTGCAGGTTGTGGTGAGACACCATACGCTAAGCTGATCACACAGCTCTTTGGTGACAGAATGTACATTGCAAATGCTACAGGATGCTCCTCTATCTGGGGTAACTCTTCACCATCTACACCATACACAACAAACGCTAAGGGACAGGGTCCTGCATGGTCCAACTCTCTGTTCGAGGATAACGCAGAGTTCGGTTATGGTATGCTTCTTGCACAGCGTGCAATCCGTGGCGGTCTGAAAGAGAAGATCGAAGACCTTGTAGCTAACGGAACAAACGAGGATGTTAAGGCAGCTGGTCAGGAATGGCTGGATACTTACGCTGTAGGCGCAACAAATGGCGCAGCTACAGAGAAACTCGTTGCAGCTCTTGAGGCTTGCGGATGTGACAAGGCTAATGAGATCCTTGCACAGAAAGACTTCCTCTCCAAGAAATCCCAGTGGATCTTCGGTGGTGATGGATGGGCTTACGATATCGGATTCGGTGGTGTTGACCACGTTCTCGCAAGCGGACGCGACATCAACGTTATGGTATTCGATACAGAGGTTTACTCCAACACAGGCGGACAGTCTTCCAAGTCTACACCGACAGGTGCGATCGCTCAGTTCGCAGCAGGCGGAAAAGAGACTAAGAAGAAAGATATGGCATCTATCGCAATGAGCTATGGCTATGTATACGTAGCACAGATCTCCATGGGTGCTGACTTCAACCAGACTGTAAAAGCAATTGCAGAGGCAGAGGCATATCCGGGACCATCCCTGATCATCGCTTATGCTCCATGTATCAACCATGGTATCAAGAAAGGTATGAGCAAAGCTCAGACAGAGGAAGAGCTGGCAGTTAAGTGCGGATACTGGCACAACTTCAGATTCAACCCGGCTGCTGAGAACAAGTTCAGCCTTGATTCCAAGACACCGGATATGGAGAACTATATGGACTTCCTGAACGGTGAGGTTCGTTACAACTCTCTGCAGCGTCAGAATCCTGAGAAAGCTGCTAGACTGTTCGCTAAGAACGAGTCTGAGGCTCAGGCTAGATATGAGTATCTGCAGAAACTTATCACTCTTTACGGAGCAGATAAGAAAGAAGACTAATTACTGATCAATAGTTACTGTTTATACAGTGTGCTTGCTGATTAAGCATTAGGTGACAGGCCTGCGGTGTTTAGCGCACCGCAGGCCTTTTTCATATACAGGAGAGACATATATGAGAAAATTTTTTTCGAAGGAGAAATCCGGGAAAGAGAAAAAAGCAGATTTTTATATTCTGTATACGATGGTTTTTGCGGCGATTTCGCTGGTTATTTATGGCTGCTTTTATTTTAATGGAAAAGCACTGGTCTGGAGTCATGATGGAGTTCCACAGCATATCAATGCTCTGGCCTATTATGGAAAATATCTGCGGAATGTGCTGAAAACACTGGTATTTGACCATAAGATATCGCTGCCTATGTGGGATATGCACATTGGTTATGGCTCTGATATCCTTACAACACTGCATTATTATGTGATCGGCGATCCGCTGACTTTGTTTTCCGTTTTTGTTCCCGAAAAAAATACGGAAATCTTATATGAGATCCTGATTTTTCTGCGGATTTATCTTGCGGGGATTACGTTCAGTATCTACTGTTTTTATCGAAAAAATCCAAAACAGGCGACATTTATCGGCTGCCTGGTTTATATATTTGCAGGGTGGACTATTTATGCGTCCATGAAACATCCTTATTTTTCCAATCCCATGATTTATCTGCCGCTTGTTCTTATGGGAATTGATAAGGTCTACAAAAAAGAAAAGCCATACCTTTTTATCTGGGCAACGGCTGTAGCGGCAATGTCAAATTTTTATTTCTTTTATATGATCAGTGTCTTTATGGTGTTATATGCGGCTTTCCGGTATTTCGGCATATTCCGGAAGCGTTCCGTAAAAGATGTATTTCAGTGGTTCCTGAAATTTGCCGGATTTTATCTGGTGGCACTTATGATTGCTGCACTGATCTTTTTGCCTGTGATCATGACTCTGTTTGGGACAGAGCGTTTTCAGGCACAGAATTATGTGCCATTTTTATATGATCGCATTTATTATGAAAAATATCTCGGCTGCCTGATCGGCGAGAATATGATCCAGTGGGGAGTGGCTGGATATTCTGCAGTTGCCATGGCAGGCGTGTTTGTAATTTTTTCCAAAAGAAAAAAATATACAGGACTGAAACTGGGATTTGTACTTTTGAATCTGTTTTTGCTGATTCCTTTTGCTGGTCATGTGCTCAATGGATTTTCCTATGTCTCCAACCGCTGGATCTGGGCATATGGAATGCTGATCGCCTATATTCTGGTGCAGGCATATCCGGAACTGTTTACTTTGCAGATGCAGGAAAAACGACGGATTTTTATTATGCTGCTGGTATATTGTGTTCTTGCGCTGGTTTCGAAATCTGCCCGCACGGAGCGGAACAGTATGGCTGTGATGCTGCTGGTACTGGCTGTATTTACAGTGCTTTCCTATGGGAACATTTTCATACAGGGAAAATATCTCTGTGGAATGCTGGTTGCGGTGCTGGTAACAAGCATTATTCTGAATGTATCTTATCAGTATTCCTATGAAAAAAATTATCTGTCAGAGTTTGAAGAAAAGAATCGGGCACTGGAAGAACTTCAGGATGGGCCGGATCGGACGATTCTGTCCCTGGATGGGTCTTCTTCCAGCAGGTATGATCAGTACAAAACGGGCTCTTACGTAAATACTGCCATGTATATGGGAACTAACAGTACTTCCTATTATTTCAGTGTGGCAAATGGAAATATCAGCCGGTTTTTTGACGAAATGTATCTGAATACGCCGTGGGATTATCATTACAGCAGTCTGGATGGAAGAACGATTTTGGATCGACTTGCTTCTGTGAAATATTTTGCTGTCAAAAGAAATGGATATGGATATATTCCTTACGGATATGACGAAGAGGCTGCTTCAACCAAAAAGTACAGAATTTATGAAGATGAGGATTCTCTGCCACTGGGCTATACGTACGATTCCTGGATTTCCAGAGAAAAATATGAAAAGCTTTCTGTGACCGAAAAACAGCAGGCATTGCTGCAGGGAGCAGTTGTGGAAAAAAGCAGCCTTCCGGAAACGCAGCTTTCCTTTGATGACAAGAAAGCAGATTTTACACTGGAAGCTGGTAAAGGATGTAAGATCAAAGATGGAAAAATTATTGTGACAAAGAAAAATGCAAAAATTTCTATCGGATATCGGGGAGAGCCCAAATCAGAAGTTTATCTGATTGCCAAAAATCTGGATTTTAGTGCTTATTCTCCCCGGGAACAGGTCAGCGATAAAAAATGGAATTCTCTTACGGAATACGAAAAGAACCAGATTCTTTACGAAGATGATAACTGGCGCTACTGGAAGGAAAGCAAAGAATCAGCAGTGGAGGTTTCACTGGGGTCTGTGGACAAGACAATTCGGATTTTTACCGATAAATATAACGGATACAGTGGCCGTCATAATTTTCTTCTGAATATGGGGTATAAAAATTACAGTGCGGGAACTATGACGCTGACATTTTCCATGCCAGGAGAATATACGTTTGATGATCTGTATCTGGTGTGTCAGCCTATGGAATCTGTTGAAAAACAGACAGAGAAGCTTGGAAAAGAAAGCCTTGAGAATGTGAGTATGGAAACAAATAAAATTATCGGTGATATTGAAGTATCTTCCGATAAATTTCTGGCATTTTCGATTCCTTACAGTGCGGGATTTCGTGCTTACGTAGACGGAAAAAAGGTTGATCTTATAAAAGCCAACAGTATGTATATGGGAATTGAATTAAAAAAGGGAAAACATGAGATTGTACTTACTTACTGTACTCCATATATTGTACCGGGATTGATACTGACAGCAACCGGGCTGCTTCTGTTTCTGCTGATTGCAGTGTCATATCGGAAGTCAAAGAAATCTGGAGAAAGGGGAAAACAGAAAAAATGAGCAGATTATCGGTGGTTTTGCCTGCGTATAACGAAGAACAGATTCTGGCAAAAACCTGCCGTACATTGAAAGAAATTTTGAGTTTTTCAGAAATAGAGTATGAACTGGTTTTTGTGGATGACGGATCCTCAGACAAAACCTGGAATGTGATCGAAAAAGTATCGAAAGAAGACAGAAATATTTCAGGAATACATTTTTCCAGAAATTTTGGAAAAGAGGCCGCAATTATTGCAGGACTTGCACAGGCTTCCGGGGATGCGGTGGCAGTGATGGACTGTGATCTTCAGCACCCGCCGGAAACGCTTGTAAAAATGTTTTTGTTGTGGAGACAGGGATTTGAAGTAATAGAAGGCGTCAAAAAAAGCCGGGGTAAAGAAAGCAGAATTCACGGAAAAAGTGCTGGATTTTTCTACAGAATCATGTCCGGAGCTACAGGTTTTGATATGAAAAATGCGTCGGATTTTAAACTGCTGGATAGAAAAGCAGTAGAGAGTGTTCTTTCCATGCCAGAGAGAAATATGTTTTTCCGGGCGGCATCGTCCTGGGTTGGATTTAAAAGTACTTCCGTACCTTTTGAAGTTCAGGAAAGAGAAGCCGGGGAGACGAAATGGTCTACAAGAGCGTTAATTGGATATGCATTCCGAAATATTGTGTCATTTACTACGATTCCGTTGCAGTTTGTAACTGCGGGAGCAGGTGCCTGTTTTCTGTGTTCGCTGATTCTTCTTATATATTCTCTGATACGGTATTTTACCGGACATGCAGTAGAAGGGTATACGACCCTTTTGATTGTCACATTGTTTATTGGCAGTGCAATTATGCTGAGCCTTGGAATTATCGGATATTATATTGCCAGAATTTACGAAGAGGTAAAGCATCGGCCGAGATATATCGTATCAAAAATTATACATGGAGGAATGATAAGTGAAGAAACTGATTTTAAAGATGTATGAAAATGATGTCATTCGTTATATTTTCTGGGGCGGCTGTACAACACTTGTAAATCTGGTAAGTTTTTATCTTATGAGAATTGCAGGGCTTCCTCTGATGGCTGCCAACATCA
Organism: Blautia sp. MCC269; assembly: GCF_018785655.1. Lineage (NCBI taxonomy): Bacteria > Bacillati > Bacillota > Clostridia > Lachnospirales > Lachnospiraceae > Blautia > Blautia sp. MCC269. The sequence goes on from NZ_WQQE01000032.1 coordinate 21,752, forward strand.
TATCAATTATACTGGCAATCCTGTTTGCGTATGTTGTAAATTCCAGATTTGTATTTCACGATTCGTGTGAGACACTGAAAGATCACATACAGCCATTTGTAAAATTTATAAGTGCACGTCTGGTGACGATGGTTATTGAAGTTGGCGGTGTGTGGCTTCTGGCTGTTGTAATGGGATTTCATGACATGGTTGCAAAATTCTGCACCCAGTTTCTTGTGCTGGTGCTGAATTATATATTTAGTAAATTTTTAATTTTTACTACAGGTAAAAAGACGGGAGGTAGCAAATGATGACTTTGAAAGAGGCAGTAAAAAAGATCCGTCCGCTGGATGAAAAAGCCATGGAGGGTGCAAAAAAAAGATGGGACAGTATTGCAAAGCCACTGCATTCCTTGGGTGAACTTGAAAATATGTTGACACAGATTGCCGGTATCACAGGTACTCCGGATGTCCGTGTGGAGAAAAAAGCAGTGGTTGCCATGTGTGCGGATAATGGGGTTGTGGAGGAAGGCGTGACACAGACCGGGCAGGAAGTTACCACAATTGTGGCCGAGAATTTTCTGGCAGGAACCACAACCTGCTGTGTAATGTGCCGTCAGTGCGGAGCGGAGCTGTTTCCTGTGGATGTTGGAATGGTAACGGACACAAAAGTACGTACAGATCATAAGGTTGCTTACGGAACCAAAAATATGACAAAAGAGCCGGCAATGACAAGAGAACAGGCAATTCAGGGAATTGAAGCGGGAATTGCCATGGCTGAGGAACTGAAGGGAAAAGGATACCAGGTTCTTGCCACCGGTGAAATGGGAATCGGAAATACCACTACCAGCAGTGCAGTTGCGGCAGTGCTTCTGGGAAAACCGGTAGAAGATATGACAGGAAGAGGAGCCGGACTTTCCGGTGAGGGGCTTGTACGAAAAATTAATGCGATCAAAAAAGCGATTGCATTAAACAGTCCGGATCGTTCGGATGCCATTGACGTCCTGGCAAAGGTAGGAGGACTGGATATTGCAGGAATGGCCGGTGTGTTTATCGGTGGAGCGGCACTTGGTATGCCGGTTGTGATGGATGGATTTATTTCCTGTGTGTCTGCGCTGATCGCAGTAAAGATCTGCCCGCAGGTACAGGATTATATTATTGCGTCTCACGTTTCCAAAGAACCGGCGGCACATCTGATCCTGAAAGAGCTGGATAAAGAAGCGATCATCCATGCGGGAATGTGCCTTGGAGAGGGTACCGGAGCAGTTGCATTATTTCCGCTGATGGATCTTTCCTGTGCAGTATACAATTCCATGAGTACTTTTGGAGATATCAATGTAGAACAGTATGAGGAGCTGAAATAAGATGCTGGTTGTTGTAACAGGAGGAAGCGGAAGCGGAAAATCTGCTTTTGCGGAGGACAGGGTTCTTTCTTTTGGAGAGGCGAGAAGGATCTATATTGCCACCATGCAAGCTTTTGATGAGGAAAGTCACCGCCGCATTCGAAGACATCGTCGGATGCGGGCAGGAAAAGGTTTTGAGACCATTGAGAGATACACAGAGCTGGATGAGCTGATACTTCCAAAAAACTGTGTCGTGCTTCTGGAATGTATGTCCAATTTGGTGGCAAATGAAATGTTCCGGGAAGATGGATTCCATCCGGAGGTTTCCGAAAAGATCACAGAAGGAGTAAGAAACCTTCTTTCACAGGCAGAACACGTGGTGATCGTTACCAACGAAATTTTTTCCGATGGAATTCTCTATGAAGGAGAATCCGAAAAGTATAAGGAACAGCTGGGAAAGATCAACTGCAATCTGGCTGAAATGGCGGATGCTGTTGTAGAAGTGGTATACGGAATCCCGGTCTGGCATAAAGGTGGTGAGAAAGCATGAAAAGTGTATGGAACAGTTTTAAAGCGGCATTTGCCATGTTTTCAAAGATTCCCACACCTATGGTAGACTGGAATAAAGAAAACATGAAGTACATGATGTGTTTCTTTCCTTTTGTAGGAACAGCCATCGGTATTCTGACCTGGCTTGTTGGATATGTGCTGGGAAGCCATGTACAGATGGAGCCGTTTTTTCTTGCAGTGATCCTTACCGTGATCCCGGTTTTTGTCACAGGCGGGATCCATGTGGACGGACTTCTGGATACTTCAGATGCGTTAAGTTCCTGGCAGGAGCGTACAAGAAGACTGGAGATTCTGAAAGATTCTCATGCAGGGGCATTTGCCATTATCACAGCCTGCGTTTATTTTATTCTGTGGCTGGGTGCTTGGAGACAGTTGCTTGGTGATCACGATGGAATCTGTATCATGAGCATTGGATTTATGATGTCCAGATGTCTTTCCGGAATTGGTGTGATCATATTTCCAAAAGCAAGGACAGATGGAACCGTAGCAGAATTTTCCAGAAATGCATCAGAGATTGTGGCACGAAATGTTCTGGTCATGATGTTTGCGGCACTGGCAGTACTGATGATATGGATCAATCCAGTAAGAGGTGTACTTGCAGCAGGAACAGCACTGCTGGTATTCTGGTGGTATCATCATATGGCCATGAAATATTTTGGAGGAACGACCGGAGATCTTTCAGGCTTTTTCCTCTGTATCTGTGAAGTTGTGATGGCTCTGGTGCTGGGCGTAAGTGGTATAGTTGTTCTGTGAAATGAAAATGGAATGAGGTAAAAGGATATGGAAATGATAATCGGCGGTGCCTATCAGGGGAAAAGCAGTTATGCAAAAAAACAGTTTCCCGATGTGAAATGGAAATGTGGTGCAGAGCTTACAGAGGAGGAACTTCTGGAAGCAGAAGGAGTTCTCGGTTTTCACCAGTACATAAGAAAGTGCCTGAAAGCAGGTGCGAATCTGTCAGGCCTTACGGAAAAACTTGCGGAGAAAAATCCGGGTGTGGTTCTGGTCAGTGAGGAAGTAGGATACGGAATCGTTCCGGCTGATGCTTTTGAACGGCAGTATCGGGAGGCTGTAGGCCGTGTTTGTACGGAACTTGCGGGAAAAAGCAGCAAGGTTACAAGAGTTGTATGTGGAATCGGGATGGTGCTGAAAAATGATTAAATTATATCTGATACGTCATGGCCAGACTCCGGGAAACAAACTTTCACGTTATATCGGTACCACGGATGAGCCGCTGAGTGATGAAGGCCGGGAATTTCTGAAAAAAATTTCCTATCCCATGCCGGAGGAGCTGTTTGTAAGTCCGCTTCTCCGCTGTGTGGAAACAGCAGAAATCCTTTTTCCGGGAAAACAGCTTCACATTATAGAAGAGCTTTCGGAATGTGATTTTGGAGAGTTTGAGAATAAAAATTACAAAGAGCTTGCCGGAAATGAAAATTATCAGAAATGGATAGACAGCAATGGAACAATGCCGTTTCCGGGCGGAGAGAGCAGAGAAGGCTTTAAATATCGCAGCCTTACAGGATTTCAGAAAGCTGTGACACAGTGTATCCGAAAAAATGTGGATACAGCGGCGCTGGTGATTCATGGCGGAACCATTATGAATATTATGGAAGAATATGCAGACAGACACAGACCGTTTTATGAATGGCATGTAAAAAACGGCGGCGGTTATCTGGTTGAACTGGACCCGGATCTCTGGCAAAAAGAACGCAGAGAGTTTACAGTCTGTGAAGCATATATGGAGGGTTAAAAAATGAATGGACGGATAATCAGCTGGACACGCAGTGATCTGAAATGGCGTGCAAAACAGGCTTTCCGAAAAAATTACTGGTCCGCAGTTCTGGTCAGTCTGGTGCTTGCTATCGTGCTGGCATCCGGCGGAAAAGGCGCAGCTCAAAGTGGTGCCGGCAATGTGATGAATTCAGATTACAGTTATCAGGTCAATACCTATCATTCCGATGGCTTCAGTTCCTATGCAGGCCATATGTTTGGCGGATCGTATTCTCCGTGGGCACTGATTTTTGCACTGGTAGGAGCCGGAGTAGTTGTTGCGGCGGCACTGGTCGGGATATTACTTAAAATTTTTGTGTGCAATGTATTTGAAGTAGGAGGGCGCAGTTTTTATATTGAAAATCTGTATGCAGTTCCAGGTGTCGGCAAACTGCTCAGCGCATTTCGTTCCGGATATTATGGAAATGTAGTAAAGACCATGTTTTTCAGGGATCTGTTTACATTTCTCTGGACCTTACTGTTTATTATCCCGGGAATCATAAAGTCTTATGAATATAAGATGGTTCCGTATCTTCTTGCAGAATATCCGGATATGGACAGAAAAGAAGTTTTTGCAAGAAGCCGTGATATGATGTATGGACAGAAGTGGAATACGTTTGTTCTGGATCTTTCCTTCATTCCGTGGAATATCCTTTCTACGATCACATTTGGACTGGTAGGTCTGTTCTATGTATCTCCATATCAGGATGCAACCTATGCGGAACTTTACGATACTCTGGCAGCAGGAATGCCGGGAAATAACGGACAGCAGGTGTATGAAAATGGAAACTTCTATTATGACTGATAAAATGATCCTTGTACGTGGCGGCGGGGATCTTGCCACCGGTGTGATCCATAAACTCCACCAGAGCGGCTATCACATTCTGATTCTGGAATGTGACCGGCCAAGCGCTATCCGTCGTCATGTGGCTTTCTGTGAAGCTGTTTATGACGGAACTTCGGAAGTGGAAGGCGTTGTGTGCAGACGGATCCCGGAAACGGAAATTCCGGCACAGTGTAGAAGGTGCTGGGAAAAAGGAGAAATTCCTCTTCTGACAGATACGGAGGGAAAACATATCCGGGAACTTTCACCGGCAGCAGTAATCGATGCGATCCTTGCAAAAAAAAATCTTGGGACAAACAGAGATATGGCACCAGTGACCGTAGGTCTTGGGCCTGGATTTACTGCAGGGGAAGATGTGGATTATGTGATCGAAACCATGAGAGGCCATAATCTGGGAAGGATCATAAAAGAAGGCAGTGCACTTCCAAACACAGGTGTGCCTGGTCTAATCGCAGGAATCGGAAAAGAAAGAGTGATCCATTCACCGGCGGCAGGTGAAATGAAAAATATCAGCAGGATCGCAGATATCGTAGAAAAAGACCAGATCATTGCCATGGTCGGGGATGTTCCTGTAAAAGCAACGATATCCGGAGTGATCCGGGGACTGATCCGTGACGGCTATCCTGTTTTTAAAGGGATGAAAATTGCAGATATTGATCCGAGAGCGGAACAGAAGAAAAACTGTTTTACGATTTCGGATAAGGCAAGATGCATTGCCGGAGGTGTACTGGAAGTACTGCTATCCTGTGGGATACTCCCGGATACCACAACAGAAAAAAATTAAAAACAGGTGGGGTATGTCATGAACAGAAAAGAAAAAGAATCCCTGACAGCTGCCTTTACAGGCGGCGGAGGAAAAACCAGCCTGATCTTTTATCTGGCGGAAAAATTTTCCAGCCAGGGGAGACGTGTGATCGTGACAACAACCACCCACATGGCATGGGAACCAAAGCGTCCTTTTGCAGATGCAGAGGATACAGAGGAACTCTGCCGGCTTATAGAACAATATGGATATGTGATCGCGGCGAAACATAAAGCCGGACAGCCGAAGATTTCCGGCCCTGAACCGGAAACTCTGAAAAGGTTGTCCGGTTTTTGTGATCTTCTTCTTGTAGAAGCAGATGGAGCGAAGAGACTACCTTTGAAGGTTCCTGCTGTGCATGAACCGGTAATTCCAGAATTTGCGGATATTGTAGTGGGTGTGACAGGGCTGGACTGTATTGGAAAAAAGATCTGTGATACGGCGCATCGCCCGGATGATGTAGCAGAATTTTTGCAGAAAAAGACAGATGAGCCGGTGATGTGGGAAGATGTTGTAAAGATTGCGGCAGCAGAAGATGGATTGCGTAAAAATGTAGGTGAAAAGAGTTTTCTGGTATATTTTAACAAGGCTGATGTGCTGGAATCTTCAGATGTGGCTGAAAATATCATTAAAAAGTGTCAGGAAGCCGGCATAGAAGCAGTGTGTGGAAGTCTGAAAGAGACGATGCGACCGACAGGAAATATGCCGGAAGTTTCATGAAATAAGGAGGAGATGAGAGATGAAGCTGGGACTGATCATGCTGGCAGCAGGAAACAGCAGACGGTTTGGGAGTAATAAGCTTTTGTATACCATTGAAGGAGAACCAATGTACCGACATATTCTTTCGGAACTTATGAAGGTGCGGGAAGTGCTGAAAGAACAGGGACATAGCTGTGAGATTACAGTGGTAACGCAGTATGAAGAGATAGCGGCAGAAGCGGAAAAATGTGGTGCACAGGTGCTTTATAATCTACATCCGGATGAGGGGATATCTTCTTCTCTGAAAATCGGACTCAGGAGAAATCGCGAGATGGATGCCTGCCTGTTTACGGTGTCTGATCAGCCGTGGCTTCGAGGAGAGACGATCCTTGCTCTGGTTGGGGTATTTTTGAGAGAGGGGAAAGGGATTGCATGTGTGGAGTATGGTGGGAAGCTTGGGAATCCTTGTGTATTTTCAGAGAGGTATTATGGGGAATTGATGGGACTTGAGGGAGATGTTGGTGGGAAGAGAGTGGTTGTGCGGAATCGGGGGGATGTGGCGGTAATGAGGGTGGTGGATGGGATGGAAGTGATGGATGTAGATGTGATGGCGGACGGACGCCGGTGAGGTACCGTCTGGCGTGCGGCACCTGGAAATTTAGTGGTGGTAGCGAGGGGCTTTAGGTTATAACTTACGCTTTGATATACTAACTACAACAAGTAAGTAGACGGCTAGACTTATTACCGGAAAAAAGAAAGCCAGCAGGGAACCGCCCTGGCGTATCGGGATGTTCTGCAGGAGTCCTGCTGATTCTTAGGTGGTGTGGTTTCTGCGTTATTCCCAAAAGGTCTGCTGTCTGAGCGTCTGGACGCGAGTTCAGAACTTTTGGGAATGGTTTTAGCAGAAGCCGCAGCGCCTTAGAATTCAGCGGACGACGAAGCCTTTCCGAGAGTATGAAACTTTTTCTGTAAAATAATGTTTAGAAGGTTCTTCTATGATAAAATAAATATCATTAGGAGGGCCTTT